>CALVST010000037.1 GCA_944359365.1 uncultured Clostridia bacterium | reverse complement strand
TGTATTTCCGCCTGCGGCGCTTCGGCGTTCACTACCTGCATGTCTTCCATCATGTCTATGCCGAGTATCCTGCCGCGGCGCTTGTTCATGTCGCCCATAATGTCGCCGAGGTACGATTCGGGTATGGCTATTTTCATCTTCATGATGGGTTCTAAAAGAACGGGGTTGGCGTTTTTCAAACCCTCTTTGAAGGCGAGCGCCGCCGCAAGCTTGAACGCCATTTCGGAAGAGTCTACGTCGTGATAGCTGCCGTCGTACAGCACGGCGCGCAGCCCCGTTACGGGGTAGCCCGCCAATACGCCGTGGGGCAGGCATTCGATCAGCCCCTTTTCCACGGCGGGGATATACTGTTTGGGCACCGAACCGCCTACGACCTCTTCGGCAAATTCAAAATCGCCGTCGAAAGGTTCGAAGCGTATTTTGCAGTGCCCGTACTGTCCGTGCCCGCCCGACTGCTTTTTGTGCTTGCCTTCCGCCTCGACCGTCTTGCGAATGGTCTCTTTATAGGCGATCTTCGGCGTTTTCAACAGGGCGGAAACGTTGAACTTCGCCTTTAATTTTTTGTTGATCACGTCGAGGTGTGTTTCGCCCTGCCCGTTGATGAGCATTTCGCCCGTGGAGGCATCTTTATTCACGGTAAAGGAAAAATCCTCTTCCGCAAGGCGGTTCAGCCCTTGAAAAATTTTATCCTCTTCGCCCTTCTTTTCGGCGTAAATTGCCATGGAAAGCACGGGGCGGGGGAAGTGGATGGGATCGAATTTGAGTTTCGCGTTTTCGTCGCAAAGGGTGTCGCCCGTGTTGGTGGCGGTCAGTTTGCTCACCGCGCCGATGTCGCCCGCCGTAAGTTCGGCTACCGCTTCCTGCTTTTTGCCTTTCAAAAGATATATCTGGCTGATGCGTTCGGTCTTGCCCGTCGTGGCGTTGTACACGGTGCCGCCCGCTTTGAGCGAACCGCGGAAAACTTTCATCACGTTCATTTTGCCGACGAAAGGATCGACGACCGTTTTGAACACCTGCGCCGCGAACGGGCCGTCTTCCGTGCACGATACCTCTATCATGTCGTCTTTTTCCACGCCCGAGGCGAGCATTTCGCGCCGTTCCTCGGCGCTCGGCATATACTTTACGATCTCGTCCATCAGGTTGATGATGCCGCGGTTTTGCAGCGCGGAACCCGCCATGACAGGTATCGTGTTCACGTTGTAAATGCCTTTGCGTATGCCGTGGATGATCTCGTCTTTGGAAAGAGAGCCTTCCTCGAAGTATTTATCGAGCAGAGCCTCGTCGTTTTCGGCTGCGGTTTCGGTCAGCTTCGCCTGCATTTCGGCGAGGGTGCCTTTCAGATCTTCCGGAATGGGGATTGACTTTTTCTGCGCCTCGTCGGCGAAGCGGTAGCACGTCTCTTTAAGCGCGTTCACATAGCCGATCATCTTGTTCCCTTCCATAATAGGTATCTGTATAGGCGCAATTTTGCCCGCATATTTTGCAGTGAGCGCCGCCACGGTGCCCTTATAGTCGGCGTTTTCCTTGTCTACGCCGTTGATGAAGATGACCATGGGTATTTTTGCTTTCAGACAGGTATCGATGCTCTTTTCCGTGCCTACGGAAAGGGCCCCCGAAGCGCTCGTTACGATGAGCGCGCCGCCCGCGGCGCGCAGCGCCTCGTTGCGCTCGCCCTCAAAGTCGTAAAACCCGGGTACGTCGAGAAGGTTCAGCTTTACCCCTTCCCACATGGTATATGCGGTAGAGAGAGAAATAGACATTTTGCGCGATATTTCCTGCTCGTCGTAATCGGTAACGGTGTTGCCTTCGGTCACTTTGCCGAGCCTGTCTGTCGCGCCGCCGTTGAAGAGGATCGCCTCGCAAACGGATGTCTTGCCCTCGCCGCTGTGTCCGATGACGGCGATATTCCTGATGTCTTTCGCCTGAATGCTCATAATTTTGTACTCCCTTATCCGCGGGCGAAAATTTGTGCGATGCCCGCTTCCTATTTATTATATAATAAAATTCGCGCCTTTTCAATAGGTATTTGAAAATTTTTCGCAAAAAATGAAAAAAAGTATGATTTCGCCGCCGTTGCAGGCGGAATCATACTTTGAAGGGCATCGTTTACAGGCGTTCCTGCTCCGCGCGGAGCGCCCAAAGCAAGGAGCCTTGCGGCGCTGCGTGGCAAAATCTGCTTGAAAAATTTTGTTTTATGCATTATAATATCAAAAAGGAGTAAGCAATGAACGGCGCATATATACGCGAGATCGCTCTGATCGGCGAGGAAAATTTCAAAAAATTACAGGGAGCGCGCGTGGCGGTGTTCGGCATCGGCGGCGTCGGCTCGTTTGCGGCGGAGGCGCTCGTGCGCGCGGGGATAGGGGCGTTGACTTTTGTAGACGGCGATACCGTTGCGGAGAGCAATCTGAACCGCCAGCTCGTCGCGCTCCGCTCCACCCTCGGCAAAAATAAGGCGCTCGTCATGCAGGAGCGCGCGGCAGACATTGCGCCCGAATGCGCCTGCGAGGCGGTTGCGTGTTTTTATAACGAAGAAACGGCGGACGCGTTCGACCTTTCCCGCTTCGATTATATTGCCGACTGTATCGACAGCGTAAAGAGCAAAATTTTACTCATCTCCCGTGCGCGTTCGGCGGGCGTGCCCGTCATCTCCTGCATGGGCGCGGGGAATAAGCTCGACGGCGGCGCATTCAAAGCCGCGGATATCGAAAAGACGCGCGAATGCCCCTTGGCGAAGATCGTGCGGCGCGAGCTGAAAAAAGCGGGCGTTACGGGCGTTAAGGCGGTGTATTCGGAAGAAAAGCCGCTCCTGCCCGACAGGTGCGGCGCGCGGGAAGGGGAAAAGTTTATCGGCAGCATCTCTTTCGTGCCCTCGGCCGCGGGGCTGCTGCTCGCAGGGGAGATCGTGAAAGATCTGATAGGGAAATAAAGGGTCCACAAAAAAACGGCGGAACGACCGCCGTTTTTTTGTGAACTAAAATAATAACTCGCGCAAGGGAAATCGCAATTTTCCGCAGCGTTGTCAGCTCAAAATTATTTGTGTGAACCCTTTCAGAATATCCCGCTGCCGTCCTCGATGTCGCCTTCGGGGGCGAGGAGCTTTAAATTGCCGTCTTTGTCTTCGGCGCAGAGGATCATCCCTTCGCTCACGATGCCGCGCAGCTTTGCGGGTTTGAGGTTGGTGATCATCACGACTTTCTTGCCTACCATCTCTTCCGGCGAATAGAATTTTGCGATGCCGCTCACCACCGTGCGCGTTTCCTCGCCGATTTTCACCGTGCTTTTGAGCAGTTTGTCGCTCTTTTCCACCTTTTCGCAGGCGATCACCTTTGCGATCTGCATTTTTACCTTAGCGAAGTCGTCTATCGCGATCTCGGCGGGGTATTCGGGCTCGTGCGCCTTTTTCTGCTCGGGCTTTTTCTCTTCCTTCTTCGGCTCGTTTGCGGCGTGCATGGCGTCGTAGGCGGCCTCTACGTCTTTATAATTGCGGCGGGCAAAGAGGTGCTCTTCCGCGGGGGAAACCTTTGTGCCGTTTTTGATCATCCCGAATTTGCCGAGCGAATCGTATGCGCGCAGGGGGCAGTTGAACTGCTTTGCGATCTTTTCCGCAGTATCGGGCAGGAAGGGCTGCAAGAGGGACGCGGCGATCATGATGCTTTCCGAAAGATTGTACAATACGGTGGAAAGGCGGTCCTTTTTCGCCTCGTCTTTGGCGAGAATCCAGGGGGCGGTCTCGTCGATGTATTTATTGCAGCGGCGCAGGAAGGAGAAGATCTCTCCGAGCGCGTCGGAAATTTTGAACTCGTCCGTCTTCGCGGCAACTTTCGCGTACAGGCCTTCCGCCATGGCGCGAAGTTCCCCGTCCACGGGTTCGGCTGCGCCCTTGTCGCAAAGCTCGCCCCCGAAGTATTTCAGGCTCATCGCCGCCGTGCGCGAAACGAGGTTCCCGAGGTTGTTGGCAAGGTCTGAATTTACCCGTTCGGTGATGAGCTCCCAAGTGATGTTGCCGTCGTTATCGAAGGGCATGTCGTTTAAAACGAAGTAGCGCACCGCGTCCACGCCGAAAATTTTGACGAGTTCGTCCGCATAAATAACGTTCCCGCGCGATTTGCTCATCTTGCTCCCGTCCATCAAGAGCCACGGGTGCCCGAAAACCTTTTTGGGCAGGGGAAGCCCGAGCGCCATCAGAAAGATCGGCCAATAAATGGTGTGGAAACGTATGATGTCTTTGCCGATCACGTGCACGTCCGCGGGCCAATATTTTTCAAAGAGCGCGTCGGAATTTCCGTCCGCATCGTAGCCGAGCCCCGTGATGTAGTTTGTAAGAGCGTCCAGCCAGACGTATACGACGTGCCCGTCGTCAAAGTCTACGGGAATGCCCCACTTGAACGAGGTGCGCGAAACGCAAAGATCCTGCAAGCCGGGCTTTAAAAAGTTGTTCACCATCTCGTTTTTGCGGGAAACGGGGGTGATGAACTCGGGGTGCTCGTCGTAATACTGCATCAGGCGGTCGGCATATTTGCTCATTTTAAAGAAGTACGCCTCTTCCTTCGCGGGCTTTACTTCCCTGCCGCAGTCGGGGCATTTGCCGTCCACGAGCTGCGAAGGCGTCCAGAACGATTCGCAGGGCGTGCAGTACATCCCTTCGTAAGCGCCTTTATAAATATCTCCCTGTTCGTACAGCTTTTTGAAAATTTTCTGAACCTGTTTTTCGTGGTATTCGTCGGTGGTGCGGATAAACTTGTCGTAGGAAACGTTCATCAGGTCCCAGATGCCCTTTATCTGCGCCGCAACGCCGTCTACGAACTGTTTGGGCGTCGTGCCCGCGGCGGCTGCCTTTTCCTCTATTTTCTGCCCGTGTTCGTCCGTGCCCGTCTGAAAGCGCACGTCGTAGCCCTGGTTGCGCTTGAACCGCGCGATGGCGTCCGTCAGCACGATCTCGTAAGTGTTGCCTATGTGCGGCTTGCCCGAAGTATAGGCGATCGCCGTGGTGATGTAATAGGGTGTCTTTTCTTTCATACCTGCCTGCCTTTTGCCGCGCCGTGCGGCGGTGCTTACTGCATTGTAAATATTTACAAACATTATAACGCATTTTCCGCCGATTGTAAACAAAAAAGCGCGCCGCATTCGGCGCGCCCGAAAAACATAATGAAAAAGTTCTTATTTTGCCGCCGCGCGCATAAGATACCCGAAAGGGGACAAGTTTATGAACGTACTGTTTTTCGCCGTATTTTGCGCATCGGCATTGGCGGTGCTTTTGCGCGCGCCCGAAACATTTCTGCCCGCCCTTCTTTCGGGCGCGGAAAGCGCCTTAAAGCTCGGCGCAACGCTCGCTGCCGTCTACACCATCTGGTTGGGCTTTTTGAAGATCGCCGAAGACGCAAAGCTCACGCGCGCGCTCGCCAAGGGATTAAAACCCGTAACTTCGCGCCTGTTTCGGGTGAAAGACGAAAATACGCTCGGGCATATCGCCGTAAATATGTCGGCGAATCTCTTGGGCATGGGCGGCGCGGCGACGCCTGCGGGTATTTCCGCCATGAACCTTCTGGGCGCCGCCGAACGCCCCGACTATTCCCGGGCGATGCTGTTCGTAGTCAACTGCGCGGGGCTGCAGCTGCTTCCCGCAACGGTCATTTCCCTGCGCGAAAAGTTCGGTGCCGCGTCCTCTTACGACGTGATACTGCCCATTTTTCTCTCTTCGCTCCTCTCGCTTGCGGTGGGGGCGCTGCTCGTAAAGCTGTTTTTGGGCAGGAAAAGGAGATGAGCGCGGTAGTTTATATTCTGCCCGCCGTTTTTATGGCGGTCATACTCATTGCGGCGGTGCGCAAAGTAAAAGTCTATAACAGCTTTGCCGAAGGCATAAAGGGGGCGGTGCCGCTCGTCTTGTCCCTCTTCCCGTACATCGCCGCCATACTTATCCTGTCTTCCCTGTTCGAGGCGAGCGGGCTTTCTTCCGCATTGGAAAAAGCACTTTCGCCCGCCTTTGAATTTTTGGGCATCCCGCCCGAAATTTCCCGGCTGGTGCTCATCAAGCCCTTTTCGGGCAGCGGTTCGGCGGCGGTGCTGTCGGAAATATTTTCCGAATACGGCGCAGACTCGTACATAGCGCGCTGTGCAAGCGTCGTGTACGCCTCGGGGGAAACAGTCTTTTATATGTCCGCCGTGTATTTTGCGGGGCAGAAAAAAAAGACGCCCGCGCTGCCCGTCGTCATTGCGCTCGTGTCGAATTTTGTCGCCGTAATTTTCGGATGCCTGCTTTGCCGAATTTTATGAAAGCGCTTAAAAAATGTTAATAGCTTACATATTTGCCGAAATAAGCCGAAAAACGGCGAAAAAGTGTGAATTATTAACAAAAATCGTTCATATAAATAAATTAAAAAAAATTTTTAAAAATAAAAAAAATTACTTTACTTTTTTCTCAATATTGAATATAATATGCGTGTAATCAAACGAAAGACGCAAGGGCTTCCGCTTGGTTACCTTAAATAGCTCATCATTTTCCCCCTTATCATATATGGATCGGGCGCAGAACCGCAAGGCTCTGCGCCCGATTCATTTTTGCAGAGAAATGTTTGACAGAGGAGGCATTGGGGCATAATAAAAATAAGGCAGCATACTGCGGCGGGGAGTACCGCCCGCAAAATTTCAGCGCTGCCGGAAACAAGGAGAAGAAGATGAAAAAACCGGTAACTTGTGTGATTTCCGCCGCTTGCGTCTGTGCGCTTGCGCTCGGTATTGCCGCTTGCGCTCGGTATTGCCGCTTGCGGCGACGGTGAAAACACCCCTGCGCACACGCATGAACTCGACAAAGTTGATGCGGTAAGCGCGACCTTTTTTGAGAACGGCAACAGAGAGTATTATACCTGCGACTGCGGCAAATTTTTTTCCGACAGCGAAGGCAAGAACGAAATACAAAAAGATTCCTGGGTGATTGCCGCCGTCGGCACGACTGCCGACGCGTTCGACGCGTTTACCGTCTATAATTCAAAGAGCACGAAGGGCACGAAAGGGATCGTCTGCAATCTCGATACGGATGCGAACGCGGGGCCTGCCACCTATTTCGGCGAAGCGGACAAAAACCTCGAATGGGACGGCCGCAAAACGACGATCGGTTTCATGCTCGATCTTTCCGAACTCAAAGAAAACGACTTTACGATCTGGGATCTTTCCTTTAATAAAAAGGAAGGCGACGAATTTAAAAACACCGCCGAGTACGAACTTCGGTTCGGCATCGCAAAGACGGCAAAAGGATTTGTTGTCTGCGACCTGTTTGTGCCCGGCGTGACCTTCAACGCCGAAACGGATCTTGCCGAAATTCTTAAGAGCGACAAAACGTTCGACGAGTCCACCGTAAGCGTTTCGTTTGAAGCGGCGATCGACGAGGGCAATGTTATGACGTATGCGATCACCGTCGGCGATGTGAAAATGGAAGGCGAAGGCACGTTCACCTGCGACGTGGTCGGGTTCCGTACTCTGTGGAATGCGTTCATGAATCGAAACGGCGTAGAGGCGTATAACTTTACAAGATCATAAAAAACGGAAGGCTCCCCGCAGGTCAGCGGGGAGCCTTTTTCCAAACAAAGAGGAACCGTTTTGCGGTTCCTCTTTTGCGTTTTAAGGTGAGCCGTACATTTACAGCCGCGGCACCTCTTCGCCGCCGCCGAATATATACTGCGCTATTTTTACGTCGGCGTTGGCGTCTTTGCAGTACCAGTCCGCGCCGATCTTTTTTGCGTAATCGGCGTTCAGCACCGCCCCGCCGACCATCACGCGGCATGCGGGGCATTCTTTGCGCAGAAGGCGTATCGTCTCTTCCATGTTCACGACGGTCGTCGTCATCAGCGCGGAAAGCCCGCAAAGTTTTATATCCTGTTCGCGGCAGACGCGCACGACCTCTTCGGGCGGCACGTTTTTGCCCAAATCGATGACCTTGTACCCGTAGTTTTCCAGTACCGTCTTTACGATGTTTTTGCCGATGTCGTGAATGTCGCCCTTGACGGTCGCCAGAACGATCTTTCCCTTTTCCGCGCCCGAACTTCCGCCGAGGCGCTTTTTTACTTCGTCGAAGCACAGTTTCGCACTTTCCGCCGCCGAAATGAGCTGGGGCAGGAACAGCACGCCCTTTTCATAGTCATCGCCCACGGCGTTGAGCGCGGGGATGAGGTAATCGTCTATGAGGGAAAGGGGAGAGACCGTTTCCAGCAGTTCGCGCGCGCGGTCTGCCGCCTCGGGCAGCCCCTTTGCGATGCAGTAAAAGATGTCGCCGCTCTGCGTCTGTGCGGCGGGAGCGCCCTTTGCGCCCGTCACGCTCGTCTGCACGGTCACAGCGCCGTACTTTTCGGTGTAGGCGGCGCAGTTTTTGTCTTTGCCGGTCAGGGCGTTGAACGCCGCCACCGCCTGCATGTTTTCGGGAATGTTGGGGTTGATGATGGGAAGATCTAGCCCCGCGAACATCGCGCCCGTCAGAAAGGCAGTATTTATGATCTGGCGGTTCGGAAGCCCGAAGGAGATGTTGCTCACTCCGAGCACCGTCTTTACGCGGTGTTTTTTCTTGATTTGCCGTATCGCTTCCAACGTTTGGCATGCCTGCGCCTGCTCCGCGCTCACGGTAAGCGTGAGGCAGTCGATGTACACGTCCTCTTCGGGAATGCCGTACTCTTTCGCGCGGGCGATGATCTTTTCCGCGATCTTTACGCGCTCCTTTGCCGTTTTGGGGATGCCGCGCTCGTCCATCGTCAGCCCCACGACCGCCGCGCCGTACTTCGCCGCAATGGGAAGAATGGAATCGAGCACCTTGTCTTCGCCGTTCACAGAGTTTACGACGGCTTTGCCCGTGTACGCGCGCAGGGCGGCTTCGATCGCGTCGGGCTTGCCGCAGTCTATCTGCAAAGGCAGGTCGCACACTGCCTGCACATGCTTTACGAGCTTGGTCAGGACCGCCTTTTCGTCCAATTCGGGCAGCCCCGCGTTCACGTCGAGTATGTCCGCGCCCGCGTCCGCCTGTTCGAGCGCCTGCTGGGTGACGTAGCCGTAATTGCCCTCGTAAAGCGCCGCCTTCATCGCCTTTTTGCCCGTCGGGTTGATGCGTTCGCCGATGACGCGCACGCCGTCTATTTCCACCCTTTTCGTCGCCGAACAGACGGCGGAGCGGCGTTTATAGGGGGAAGGCGCGGGTTTTGCGGCATCTGCCAAAGCGCGCAGTTTTTTGATGTATTCGGGCGTCGTGCCGCAGCATCCGCCGATGACGCGCACGCCCATGCCGAGCATTTCTTTATACACTTGCGCAAATTCGTCCGCGCTCACGCTGTAGTCGGAGTTTTCGTCAGGCAGCCCCGCGTTCGCCTGCACGATGACGGGCTTTTGCGTGTTTTCGAGAATGGCCTTTACGGCGGGCAAAAGCTGTTTCGGTCCGAGCGAACAGTTCACGCCCACCGCGTCCGCGAGGGGAGAGGCGGTCATGGCAAAACAGTCGGCGGCGCAACCCGTGAACGTCCTGCCGCTTTGCTCGAAGGTCATCGAGCAGATCACGGGCAGATCCGTGTTTTCGTGCGCCGCGAGCAGGGCGGCTTTGAGTTCGGCAAGGTCGGTCATCGTCTCGATGAGGATGAGGTCGGCGCTCTTGCCCGCCTGCATCTGCCTTGCAAAAATTTCGTATGCATCGTCGAAGGAAAGGCTGCCCATGGGTTCCAACAGCTGCCCGACGGGCCCTATGTCGAGGGCGACGAATTTATTGCCTGCCGCCCGCCGCGCGATGTCTACCGCGGCCTTTACGAGCTTTTCGGAAAGCTCCCTTCCGCCCGCCTTTTTTTCGTTCGCGCCGAAGGTGTTCGCCGTGATCACGTCCGCGCCCGCTCCGGCGTATTCGCGGTGTATCTCTTCGATGAGTTCGGGGCGCTGTATGTTTAAAAGTTCGGGCACGGTGCCGATCTCAATGCCGCGTTCCTTCGCCTTTTTTTGCAGCATCGTGCCGAACGCGCCGTCGAATACGACGATGTTCTCTTTTAAATAGGAAAGAAAGTCCATGTTCTTTCAGTTCTCCCTGCGGAATGCGCAGTCTTTTTTGGCGCATCCGCCGCATTTGTGCCCGCACCCGCCCTGCGGTTTTTCGGGCGCGGGTTCGTCCGTGATCCCCGCGACGGCGGTGACAGACTTTCTCGGCGTGAGCAGAAAGCTCTCGTCGCAGCAGAGCCCGATGCGGGTATCCGTCTTGAGTATTTTGCAGATGTCTTTCTGCGCCTCGAGGGGGAAATCTCCGTACCCGCAGGAAAAGCGGGAGGTCAGCCTGTGAGCGCAGCTCTTTTCGAGGTCGTCGCAGATGTCGTCGGCATAGCTCTCCACGGCGCAGGAGGCAGCCGTGTCGAACAAGAGCGCTTCGTTCGCGCTCTTTGCCGAAAGGCGCATGAGCTCCCTTTCCGCGCCGAGCCCTATGGTCATCGCCATAAGGTACACTTCGCGGCAGCCCGCGAGGTGTTTTTTTATGTCTTCGCCTTCGAGGCGAAAGCCCGTGTTGCCGAGGGTAAAGTCCTCGTTCAGCGCAAGGCGAACCGCTACCGAGCGCGGCTCGGCTGCGGCCAGGCAGCGCTTTGCCGCTTCGTCCAGTTTGTTTTGCAGCGTTTCGTCTATCTCCTGCCCATTCCAGCCGAGGTAGCGCAAAAGTTCGTTCTTTTCTATTTCCATAATCATAGCCCGAAGGAACGGGGGTTTTATCCGTTCACTTCGTTTAATATGTGCTTTACGCTTTCCGTAATGCGTTCGGCAACGTAAGCGTTGTTCATCACATACAGGTGTATGCCCGAAACGCCCGCCGATAAAAGGTCTGCGATCTGCGAAACGGCGTAGGCGATGCCCGCATCCATGAGCGCCTCGGGCTTGTCGTAAAAGCGAGAGATCATGCGCGAGACCGCCGCGGGGATCTTCGCGCCCGAAAGGGCGATCGTCCTGTCTACATGCGCCTTTTTCACGAGCGGCATGATGCCCGCCTGCACGGGCACGTCTATCCCCGCCAGGGCGAGCATGTCGCGGAAGCGGAAAAAGTCCTCGTTGTCGTAAAAGAGCTGCGTGTTGAGGTGCGTAACGCCCGCGTCCACCTTCTTTTTCAGGTTGCGTATATCGGTGAGAAGGTCTGCGCTTTCGGGGTGGCCTTCGGGGTAGCAGGCGCCCGCAATGTCGAATTTGCCCTTGCCCCATTCGTTTATAAAGTGCACGAGGTCGGAAGCATGCCGGAAATCGTCCGACTCTTTCGCTCCCGCCACGCGGTCGCCGCGCAGTGCCAGAAGGTTGCCGACGCCGCTTGCCGAAAGTTCGGAAAGGGTGTTCGAAACGTCCGCTTTCGACGAATTGATGCAGGTAACGTGCGCGAGCGGTTCCACGCCGCATTTTTTTACCAGCCGCGCGATCTCCGCGGTGCGCGCGTTGCCCGTTCCGCCCGCGCTGCATGTAACGGAAATATAGTCGGGCGAGAGCGCCGCAAGCCGTTCAACGGTTTCCGCAACGGCGGAAATGTCTGCCGTGGGCTTGGGCGGGAATATCTCGAAAGACCAGACCGCCTTTTTCTTTTTGAATAATTCGGAAATGACCATGTGTTATATCTCCCCGCGCCCTGAAAGCGGGCGCGCTTTATGAGAATATTATACTAAATTTGTCGAAAATGCGCAAACGAATCGAACAGGTCAAAAAAAATGCGTTCTTAAAGCGGGATCGCCCGCATAAATTAGAATATATCTCAGAAGCGGAGGAAGTTTATATGAGCGAAAGCATCGATTACGCAGAAATGCTCGAAATACCCGTAAATACTTTGAACGTGGTAAAAAAGAAGGGCAGAAAGAAAAAGGACGACGACCTGAAAAACCGCGTGGTGCAGGAAGTCAACGAGAGGATGCAGGAAGAGGCGCAGAGCGTTCCCGCGGGCGAAGGGCAGGCGCCCGTGTTCGGCGAGGGCGGCGAACCGCTTTCGGACGAACGCGTGGCGGGCAGCGAAGACGTCACCGATTACGTTTCCGACGCGGCGGAAAAGCCGAAAAAGAAGTTTTTCGACAGCCGCGTGCTCATCGCGGAATTCGCCGCGGTGTGCGCTTTGGTGGCGCTCATACTGCTCACGAACATCTTTATGCCCAACAGCGCCATCAACACCTTTTTCGCGGGGCTGACGGATACGGAAGAAACGGTGTATGAGGACGACCGCGTTTACTCCGAGCTCACGCTCGGTTCCGTCGTTTCCGACGACATCGAATGCACCGTTACCGACGGCGTGCTCACCTTTACGGGCGAATGCAGCGTTTACGCGCCTTACGGCGGCACCGTGCAAAGCGTTTCCGAAACGGACGGCGTTTATACCGTCGAAATAGAGCATACCACCTCTTTCACGTCCGTCATAACGGGGCTTTCCTCCGCTTATTGGGCGGCGGGCGACACGGTGTATTCCACCATTCCCGTGGGATACAGCGACGGCGCGGGCGAAGTGAGCGTCCGCCTGTACGATGCGGGTTCGCTCATCAGCTCCTATTCCGTGAACGAGGAGAACGACATTGTCTGGAACGTGTAAGCGTTTTTTGAACAAAATGAAAGGGCGGATGCGCTTTGCGGTACATCCGCTCTTTCTTTTGTTCGGCATATATTACGCATGCACGGGCAGGCTGTTTCTGTTCCTCGTATCCACGCTCGTGGCCGTCATGCACGAATTCGGGCACGCCGTCGCCGCCGCGCGGGTGGGGTACCGGCTTGACAGGGTGGTGCTGATGCCCTACGGCGCGCTCATTTCGGGAGATATCGAGGGGATAGGGCTGAAAGACGAGATCATAATCGCCCTTGCAGGACCGCTCGTCAACGCGGTAACGGCGGTCATGTTCGTGGCGCTTTGGTGGTTTTTCCCCGAGACGTATGCGTATACCGACGTCGCCGCGTATTCCTCCGCCGCGATCGCCGCCGTCAACCTTCTGCCCGCATACCCGCTCGACGGAGGGCGCATTCTGTACTGCGCCGCCGCGAAATGGAAGGGCGAAAGGTTTGCGGCAAAGCTCGCGCGCGGCGCGGGGCTCCTGTTTTCGGCGGCGCTCTTTGCCCTGTTTCTGTACGGCTGCGTCTGCGTAACCGTAAATTTTACCCTCGCGTTTTTCGCCGCGTTCCTGCTCGCGGGCGCGCTCGGCGGAAGGGAGCGCACTTACCTGCGCATCCGCGCCGATTACTCGCGCGAAATGAAAAAAGGGTTGGAAGTCAGGCGCGTCGCCGTCCGCAGCGACTGCACTGTGAAAAAACTGCTCTCTTTTTTGCAGAGGGGAAAATATGCGGAATTTATCGTGTACGGCGGGAACGGAGAATTTATTTGCGAACTGTCCGAAGAGGAATTTTCGGAAATTCTTGAAAACGCCGATCTGTACAGCCCGATCGGGGCGTACATTTTACAAAAATAGGTATTTTTTTACGGAATTTTTTACTTTCGCTTGCAAAGCCGCGGCGGGTATGCTAAAATAAAAAGAAGAGAATAGTGAACGGCGTAATATTTTTGCGGCGACGCGCGGAACTTTCCGCGCGCCCCTGCGTAAGGTTTATATATGCAAAAGAATATGTACTTCGACTACTTCGGGGGCGACTGCTTTGCAGCCGTGACCGAAGGGGACAAGCTCGTCGAATTTCACCTCGATTCGGCGGGCGCATCCGACATATCCGGCAATATTTATAAGGGGCGCGTGGTGAATGTGCTCGAGGGGATGCAGGCGGCGTTCGTCGCCTTCGGGCAGCCGAAAAACGGCTACCTTGCGGCGGGCGACATCCCCGCGGCGGAAGGCAGGGGAGAGATCTCCGCGCATCTGAACGTAAAGGTCGGCGACGAGGTGATGGTACAGGTCGCAAAATCGCCCATCGGCACGAAGGGGGCGCGGCTCACGATGAACCTGTCGTTTGTGGGTAAGCACCTCATTTATCTGCCGGGAACGCCTTTTTTGGGAGTTTCGCGCAAAATAACGGAAGAGGCGGAGCGTGCGGAGCTTTTGGCCCTCGCCGAAAAACTGCGCTTTGCCGGCGACGGGCTGATCATGCGCACGAGCGCGCCGCATGCGGACTTCAAAACGCTCAAGACGGAGGCGAAGTACCTGCGCGGGCTGTATCTTACCGCGCTCGAAGAATTTAAAGAGGCGTCGGTGGGCGACGTCGTGCACAGAGACGAGGACGTACACGTCAGGCTGCTGCGCGACATAGACCTTTCCGAGATCAACAAAATTTGTATCGGTTCGGAAACGGTATACCGCCGCGTGTTGGCGCTGATGAAGCGCGCGGGCAGGCGGGGCATGGTCTCGTTGTACAGCGGCGCGCGCGAAATGTTCGATTATTTCGGGCTGGAAAAACAGGTGAACGAAATATTGAGCCCGCGCATCGACCTGAACAACGGCGCGTACCTCGTTTTCGACAAGACGGAAGCGCTCACCGTGATAGACGTGAACACGGGCAAATTCATCGGCAATACCGACAGCCTAGAAGACACCGTGTTCGAAACAAACCTTCTCGCCGCAAAGGAAGTGGCGCGGCAGGCGCGGCTCCGCAACCTCGGCGGCATCATCGTCGTCGACTTTATCGATATGGAAAAGCCCGAGCACCGCACGGCAGTGGTCGAAGCGCTCAAAGAGGCACTGCAAAACGACCGCGCGAAGTGCAACGTTTCGGAAACGAGCGGGCTTGGCTTGGTACAGTTCACCCGAAAAAAATCCAAGGACGACAACACCGTGATGCTCACAAAAACCTGCCCTTACTGCAAGGGCTCGGGCACGGTGCTTTCGGATACCTATATTGCCTTCAAAATAAAGATCGCGCTCAAAAACTGTTTCGCGCGGGGGTATGAAAACGCAGTCGTCGAACTGAACGCGGGCATTTTCGCGCAGATCATTGCAAAGAGGATGTTCTCGCATACCATGCAGAACAGCTGGAAGGGCAAGCGCATCTACATGATACCGCACAGGACCTTTCACGAAGAACACTTTACCGTGCGCGGCGACAACAGCGACGTGCTCAATTTGCCTGACGCGGCAAAACTTTTGTATTGAACGCCGCAAAGCGGCATAAAAAAAGCGCCTTTTCGGCGCTTTTTCGTATAAAATGATTCTATGAAAGGCAAGAAAAAATAACGCGCATTTTTGCACGTTCAATATTCCGATAAGCCCAAAAGATAATCGGCAGTCACATCAAATTTTTTACAGATCCTTACGATCATTTCTATGTTCGGCTCTATTTGTTCCTTTTCGTATCGGCTGATCGATTGTTGATTCGTGCCCAATACAAGCGCCATCTGCGCCTGCGTCATTTGGGCGTTTTCACGAATTTCCTTTATACGTTCCCCGTACATCTCGTTACCCCTATTCGGATAATACTCAATAACTGAGTATTTCGCTTGACAAACACAAAAATTGTGTCGTACTATTATAGGAAGGTACTCGCAAAACTATACGGGGAAAGGCTTCTGTTGCCGTAAACAGAGGAACGCCGTGCTCGTGCTTGCGGGCGCGGAATAAAAAGGAGCATAACAGAAAGAGAGACGGGTGTGGGGCCCGTCTCTCTTCCTTCGAGTTCTATTATCCGGATCCCATAGGATCCTGTGTAAAAGTTGACCGGTTTAAGTCATTGATCCGCGTTTACGCCGTCGGGATTGAATATATAAATGTCCCGCTCCAACTCTGCCATGCCTCCGCCGAGCGCATAAATTGCGCCGCTGAGGATATCTTTCACGCGCAGTGCAGTGGGCGCGCTCAGTTCGCTCAGGTACACGATGACGATAAGTTTATCTTTCAGGCGGTCGATGATCTCTTCCACGTCGGCAAAAGAGCGCGGATGCCTCAGCTGCATGGGCTGTGCGCCCGCGGGCTTTTCAAACGGTTTTTTAGCGGGCAGTGCGCGCTCGCCTGTACGGCGGCGGTCGTCGCTGTCCTTTTCTTTGAAACGATTCAAAAACCCCATATGCTCGTTTTCGCGCTCCGCGCGGACGGTGCCCCCCCCTGAAAAGATGTTTTATTATGTCTATTTTATCATAAATTTTGCTTTCGCACAAGCATATTGACGGTGTTTTTTTCCTGTGCCTGCGGATATGTTCAGCCTTCGTGATTTTCCGCGGCGGGGTAGCGGCGTGGGCCGAACAGCGAAGTGCCGAGGCGTATCATGTTGCTGCCGTTTTCCACGCACAGCCGCCAGTCGCCGCTCATGCCCATGGAGAGGAATTCGACGTTCCCGTCTTTTTCCCGCAGCGTTTCGAACAGGGCGCGCATCTTTTTGCAGAGGGCGGTTAAAAGCGCCGTATCGTCCGAAAGGGGAAGCATCGCCATCAGCCCCTCGATGCGGATATTCGGATAAGCGAGCAGTTTTTTATAGGCGTCTTGCACGCCGTCGAGGGAAAAACCGCTTTTGGAAAGTTCGCTGCCGATGTTCACTTCCAACAGGCAATTTGCCGTCCAGTCGGCCTTTTCGGCGCGCTTTTGCAATTCGTCCGCAAGTTCGAATCGGTCAAGCGAGTGAATGAGGTAGGTTTTGCCGATCAGGTATTTTACCTTGTTCGTCTGCAAATGCCCGATGAAGTGGCGGTTCGCCCCGTGCACGTCGTCGAATTTTTGGGTAAATTCCTGCACTTTGTTTTCGCCTATGTCGCAAACGCCCGCGGCGATCGCCTCGTTTATTTCGTCGGGCGTGCGCGTTTTCGTCGCGGCGACGAGGGTTATTTTTTCCCCGAAGGGGTTTCCGCCCGCAATTTCCGCGAGCGCTTTTTTTACGTTTTCGGCGATCATGTTTTATACCTCTCTCGGGCGGGCTGCCCGCCTTGCATAGATACGTTTATTATAGTACGCTTTGCGCGGTTTGTCAACAGGCTCGGCGCGCCCGGGGCATTATGATTGAATCGTTTTGGCAGAACGCGCGGTTTTCGTTGACGGTCGGGCATTTTCGTTAGGAACTGATTCGATAAATAAAAAAGACCGAGTACTGTCTCGGCCTTTTTCATTTATTTTACGAAAATCATATCCTTTCCACGATGAGTTTGGTCATTTCGCTCCCTTTGACCTTTTTCATGCCTTCGCTCATGATGTCCGCCGTGCGGTAACCCTCG
>CALVST010000036.1 GCA_944359365.1 uncultured Clostridia bacterium | reverse complement strand
GCAATGGCGACGCGCTGCTGCTGCCCGCCCGAAAGCTCGTAAGGATAGGCGTTTTTCTTTTCCGAAAGCCCGACGCGCGCAAGCAGGCTTTCCGCCTTTTCCTCGATGCCCTTTTTCAGCGATGCGCGCATATCCGAAAGGATCGCCTTATGCTCCTCTTTCAGTTTTTTGCGCTCTTCTTTCGGAGCCACTTTGCGCGCGGCGGCAAATTCCTTCTTTTTTCCGCGAAGTTCCTGTTTTGCGAGCAGCGCCTGCGCGAGCGTAATGTTTTTTAAGACGGTATACTGCGGAAACAGATTGAACTGTTGGAACACCAGCCCGAAGTGCAGCCGTTTTTCGCGTATGCGCGCGGTGGCGGCTTTGCCTTCGGCGGCGTCGAACAGCGTTTCCCCGCCGAGCGTAAGGGTGCCCTCGTCGGGGATCTCCAAAAAGTTCAGACAGCGCAAAAGCGTCGTTTTGCCACCGCCCGAAGAGCCGATGATGGCGAGCACTTCTCCCTTTTCTAAGTCAAAAGAAATGCCTTTGAGCACTTCGTTTTCGCCGAATTTTTTGCGATAGTTTTTCACTTCGAGAAACGCCATAGCTTACACCCGGAAATAATTGAGTTTCTTTTCGAGCCAGCCGAAAAGCAGCGTCAGTATTCCGATAAAAGCCAGATAGAACAATCCGGCATATAAAATCGGATAAATAATATTGATCGCATAATTGCTGGACATCGTTCTGGCCACGCGGATGATCTCGACCACCGCTATGGTATTGGCGAGAGACGTATCTTTGACGAGCGTCATTACCTCGTTGCTCATGGGCGCAAGTACGCGCTTGATGACTTGTAACAGTACGACGCGGCAGAAGATCTGCGACCTCGTCATGCCGAGCACCTGCCCCGCCTCATACTGCCCTTTGGAAACACTTTGAATGCCGCCGCGGTAAATTTCGGAAAAATAGCAGGCATAGTTGATCACAAAGGCGATGACGGCCGCCAGCATACGGTTTTGCATGGCCGGAAGCCCCAACAGACCGGGACCGTAGAAAATGATGAGCAGCTGCAACATGAGCGGCGTGCCGCGCACCACCCACACGATGATCTTGAACAGCCAGCGCAGGGGCGCAAACTTCGACATCGTGCAGAATGAAACGAGCAAGCCGAGCGGCAGCGAGAACACCAGCGTCAGTGCGAAAAGTTCGCACGTTGTGAGAAAGCCGACGGCAAGATCGGCTATAATATCAAAAAACATACGTTATTGCCCCGTTAAGCGTTGTAAGCCATCGGCGCAAACAAAGTATAGCCGAGCACCATCTTGCCCGCATCTATGATCGCCTGATAATCATTTTTGCCGTCCGTCTGCGTCAGTGCGGAATAATCCATATCGGGATCATAGGTACCGAAATCGTCGGTTACGATCACATCCTGTAAACCGTATTTTTCCGCGATCTCCCGCATCGTGCCGTCCTGCACGAATCCTGCGAGGATATTGTTGAAAACCGTAGGGAGATTGCTGTGCTCGCGGAAGCCGATGGCGTAAAATTCCTCTTCTACGCCGGCGAGCTCGACCACGGCAAGAGAATCGTGGTAGGCGCCCGTTTCAGACGTGATATAGTAGCCCGCCATCACGGCATCGAGGAAACCGATCTCCGCCGTGCCGGAAGAAACTTCGGTAAAAATGTCGAGCTGACGGTCTACACCGGTAGGCGTTTTCGAAAACAGCGACTGAATGGTCGTGTATCCCGCCGAGCCCGCCTCAGCCACAAAAGATGCGTCCGCGACCGACTGCATGGCATCTGCAGTGGCGTACTTCTGCGCGTCCTCTTTTCTGACCACGGCGACTTGCTTGTTTACCATGTACATACCGGAAAAATCCAGCCCTCCGATCTGCTGATTTCTGTCCGCATCAAAATATCCGTTATCGCGGTCAGTCGTATAAGTAAACCCGTTCCAAGCCATATCGATGCTGCCGTTATCGAGCTCTGCCTCCTTCATGTTCCAATCAATTTCTTGGCATTCGAGTTCCACGCCGAGTTCTTCGGCGACAGCATGAGCGAGGTCGATATCGAAACCGATGAGCGCTTTGTCGCCGCACCCGCTGAACATAGCCGCACCGCTCACAAGAAGCAGGAACGAACAGACAACAGCCAACAACTTTTTCATAAATTATGTAACTCCTTTTGCCGCGCCATAGGCGGCCGACTTCGCCGCTTTTGCGGCAACGCATCTATTATACTTTATTGCGCTAAATCAGTAAAGTATTTTTCACATACTTTTCGCAAAAAAATGCCCGAAGTGCCGAAAATTCGGCACTTCGGGCGCTGAAACGGATAAACGGCGGCCGTTAAACCTCTTCCGAAGCCCCGCCGTAATATTCCAAAAGCCCCTTCAATCCCCCGATGCGCTCTGCGAACTCTCTGCCCGCGTCCGTATCGGATACGCGCAGGCGCTTTTCCCGCGTTTCGAAAACGGTAACTTCCGAATGTATGTCCGACCGGTTTTCGATCGCCTTTTCGATGGAATCGAACGGCTCGTGCGCGCACAGGCGCAGTCCGTGAGAATTGTAAATGAGCGTATACCCGGCGATGCCCGTCTTTGCATGGTAAGCCTTGCAGAAACCGCCGTCTATCACCACCAGCCTGCCGCCCGCCTTCACGGGGCTTTCGCCGTCCTTCCGCTTTACGGGAACGTGCCCGTTGACGATATGGCTGTACCTGCCCTCGATGCCGAAATCGCTGAGCACGCGCGCGCAAAATCCGGCGTCGTTGTAAAACCTGTAATACGCGTTCCGCGTTTCCTTATGATACCGCGCATCGTCCACATACAACCGTTCGAAAGTCGTCATCTTTTCCCTTCCGAACAGGGGCGAACACCTGCCGCACCACAAATACCACACGAAATCGAGGGCGCGCACGTCCTCTTCCCCTTTTAGAAACGCCCTGTATGCGGCGCGCACCGTGCCGTCGGCAAAGTCCATGAGCGCTTTGCCCTTGTGCCCGAGGAATTCCATATAAGAACCGTCCTCATTGAGCGGGATACAGCCGTGATAAATGAGATTGTCGTTGGAAATTTTATACGCCGAACCGTGCGATATCAAAAATGCGACGTGGCGGGAGAGCTTTTCGCTGTGCATAAAGCCGCGGCGCAGCGCCCCCGCGACCTCTTCCTCCTCCGCGGTAAAACGGAGCGGCTCTTTCGGATCGACCGTCGCAAAGTCGCAGCGGTTGAGCGGCACCGCGCATCCGTCCAACCGCACGGTGCCAGCGCCGAAATCTATGTTTTGCAAAATAAGGCGGTCTGCCATTTTATACTCGGGGCGGCGGGCGATGATCTGCCCTTCCGCTTTGAGCATCATAAAAAACACCGCTTTGCGCATGCGCGCCACGTCGGCGTCCTTTTCGGACGCGGAAGACACGGCGGGATAAAAACGCTTGTCGTCGTCCATCGCGGCGCGCGCATATGCGGCGAGCTTGCGCAGGGATATGCCGTAGCCCTCTTCCAACAGCTGCAAATTCCCGTATTTTAAGGAAACGTCGAGCACGTTGCAGATACAGGCGAGGTTGCCCATGTGCGCGCCCATCCATGAAATATCGTGGTTGCCCCACTGCACGTCGGCACAGTGATGCGCGACGAGCAGGTCCATAATTTTGTCGGGCGCCTCTCCGCGGTCGAAAATATCCCCGACGATGTGCAGACTATCCACGGCAAGCCGCTTGATCGCGTCCGTCAGCGCGGAGATAAAGCTCTCCGCACGGTCGAGTGCGACGATGGCGCTGAAAATTTCGTGATAGTATTCTTCCTTGTTGAAATCGGCGCGGTCCATATTTATGAGTTCGTCGATGATGTAAGCGAAATCTTTGGGCAAAGACTTCCGCACCTTGCTGCGCGTGTATTTGGATGCGACGGTGCGGCACACTTCCACCAATTTATGCAGGCGGTCGATGTACCAGCCGCTTAAATCGCTCTGCTCCGCCTTTTTTTCCGCAATGATCGCCTGCGGATAGTAGACGAAGGTCGCAAACTCGTCCAGCTCCTTTTCCGTCATCGTGCCGCCGTACAGCTGTTCCGCCTTTTCGCGTATAACGCCCGAGCAGTTGTTCATAATATGGCAGAACGCTTCATATTCGCCGTGCAGGTCGCTCATGAAATGTTCGGTGCCCTTCGGCAGGCGGAGTATCGCTTCCAGATCGATGATCTCGGCAGCGGCCTCGCGCGCGGTGGGATAGCGCGCGGAAAGCAGTTTCAGATAATCTTTTTTATAATCTTGCTCTTTCATCTTGCATAACTCTCCGCTATCTATTTTACACGCAAAACGCAATTCTGTCAATACCCCGCGGGAAAAAGCGAAATTCGGTTAAATCCGCCGAAAAATCGCAAAAAACGAGGCTAAACGTTCACTTTTTATAAATTTTTTAGCGAAACGTTTCGCCAAGAGACATTTTTTAATAAAAAATAGATAATTTTGTTTCAAAATGTTGACATACGCGCGGAAAAGTTGCTATAATCTAACCGAAGTTTGCGAAATGCAGTATTTTTACGCACAAGCGCAGGCTTTTCCTTTTCGGAAGAATTTTAAAAAAACTCTTGCAATTTTTCCGAATGCCTTTATAATTAAAAGTGAAATAAATAAAAGGAGATGTTTATGAGCAAGAACCAAGTTCCCGAAAAGCTGCCCATGACCGAGGATTACCTCAAAAAAATGGATGCTTATTGGCGCGCGGCGAACTACCTCGCGGCGGCACAGCTGTACATGTTGGACAACCCCCTGCTCCGAGAGCCCCTCACGAGAGATCAGATCAAAAAGAAGATCGTCGGCCATTGGGGTACCGTTCCCGGGCAGAACTTCGTCTATGTACACCTGAACAGAGTCATCAAAAAGTATGACCTCGACATGATCTTACTTTCCGGCCCCGGACACGGCGGCAACTTCTTTGTTGCCAACTCCTACCTCGAGGGTACTTACAGCGAAGTGTACCCGAACGTCGGGCAGGACTACGAAGGCATGAAAAAGCTCTGCAAACAGTTCTCCTTCCCCGGCGGCATTTCCAGCCACGTTGCGCCCGAAACGCCCGGTTCCATCAACGAAGGCGGCGAGCTCGGCTATTCCATCGCGCACGCGTTCGGCGCCGTGTTCGATAACCCCGACCTCATCGCGGCGGTTACCGTAGGCGACGGCGAAGCGGAAACAGGCCCCCTTGCCACGGCCTGGCATTCCAATAAGTTCCTCAACCCCGCAAATGACGGCGCGGTGCTGCCCATCCTGCACCTGAACGGCTACAAGATCAACAACCCGACCGTTTTTGCGCGCATCACGCACGACGAGGTGGAAAGTTTCTTCCACGGCTGCGGCTGGAAGCCCTATTTTGTGGAAGGCGACGAGCCGATGGAAATGCACAAAAAGATGGCAGCCACCCTCGACAAGTGCATCGAAGAGATCAGGCGCATACAGAAAAACGCCCGCGAAAAGGGTAAGACGGAGCGCCCCTTCTGGCCGATGATCGTACTGCGCACGCCCAAGGGATGGACGGGCCCGAAGGTCGTGGACGGACAGCAGATCGAAAACACCTTCCGCGCGCATCAGGTGCCCATCACGATGGACAAGCCCGAGCACATGCAGCTGCTCAAAGATTGGCTTTTGAGCTATAAGCCCGAAGAGCTGTTCGACGAGAACTACCGTTTGAAGCCCGAACTGCGCGCGCTCGCGCCCGAAGGCGACCGCAGGATCAGCGCGAACCCGCACGCGAACGGCGGCAAACTGCTGCGCGATCTGCGCCTGCCCGACTTCAAGAAATACGCGGTCGACGTTCCCGCGCCCGGCGCCGTAAAGACGCAGGACATGCTCGAACTCGGCGGCTATGTAAGGGATGTGTTCAAACTCAACGAAGAGAGCAAGAACTTCCGCATCTTCGGACCGGACGAATGCATGTCTAACCGCCTGTACCGTGCGTTCGATGCGACCAACCGCGACTTCAACGCGGAGATTTATCCCAACGACGACAAGCTCGCCAAAGACGGCCGCATCATGGACTCCTACCTTTCCGAGCATATGTGCGAAGGTTGGCTGGAAGGCTATATCCTCACCGGGCGCCACGGCTTTTTCGCTTCCTACGAGGCGTTCATCCGCGTCGTCGACTCCATGGCGGCACAGCACGCGAAGTGGCTGAAAGTCTGCAATCAGCTCCCCTGGCGGCAGGACATCGCTTCTTTGAACCTTATCCTTACCTCTAACGTATGGCAGCAGGACCACAACGGTTACACGCATCAGGATCCCGGATTCCTCGACCACATCGCCAATAAAAAGGCGGACGTGGTGCGCATGTATCTCCCGCCCGATGCAAACTGCCTGCTCTCCTGTTTCGACCACTGCGTAAAGAGCAAAAACTACGTCAACGTGATCGTGGCGAGCAAACACCCGAGCTTCCAATGGCTGACCATGGAACAGGCGGTCAAGCACTGCACGCAGGGCATCAGCATTTGGGATTGGGCGTCGAACGACGCGGGCGAAGAACCCGACCTCGTTATGGCGTGCTGCGGCGATACCCCTACCCTCGAAGCGCTCGCCGCTACGACCATCCTGCGCGACAACATCCCCGATCTGAAGATCCGCTTCGTCAACGTGGTAGACCTGATGAAATTGCAGCCGCACGGCGTACACCCGCACGGGCTGACCGACGCCGATTACGACGCGATCTTCACCAAAGATAAGCCCGTCATATTCAACTTCCACGGCTATCCTACTCTGATCCACGAGCTGACCTATACCCGCCGCAACAAGAATATGCATGTTTTCGGCTACATCGAAGAAGGCACCATCACCACCCCCTTCGATATGCGCGTGCAGAACAATATCGACCGTTTCGACTTGGTAAAAACGGCCATTACCGTTCTGCCGCAGCTCGGAAACAAGGGCTCGGCGCTCTTCCAGAAGATGAACGACCTGCTCGTAAAGCACAAGAATTATATTGCCGAAGTCGGCGAAGACATCCCCGAAGTCAAAGATTGGGTATGGCATACGCCCGAAAGCAAATAATAAGATCGAACGGCGCGCCCGAAGGGGCGCGCCGCTATCGTAAAGCAGCCCCGCCTGGCAAGGCGGGGCTGCTGCTGTTTTTCAAACTATTTACTGTGCAAAATAATTGTTGAGCGCGGCGACGAGCGCATTTATGGAGGATTGGATGATGTCCTCATCTACCCCCGCGCCCCAATAAAACTTTCCGTTTTCTTCCACGCCGACAAAGGAGAGCGCTTTTGCGTCAGACTTTTCGCTGAGCGCGCGCTGTTCATAGGTGGTGAGCGTGAACTCTACGCCGAAATGCTTTTTGAGCGCGTTGGTAACGGCGTCCAGCCTGCCGTTGCCGTCGGCAACGGTATCTGTCTTTTTGCCTTTCTGCAATACCGTAACGGTAGCAGTGATGCCGTCCGGCAGCTGTTTGAAGTGGCATTCGGGCACCTCGAATGCGCGGCGGTTTTCCACAAATTGATCCACGAATACCTGATACACTTCCGCAGGTTTCAGCTCTTTGTGCGTTCTGTCGGATACGCCCTTTGCGGCATACCCCATCGCCTCTTTGAACTTAGGCGGCAGATCTATTCCGTAATTTTCCTGTAAAATATAGCCTACGCCGCCCTTGCCCGATTGGCTGTTGATGCGTATGACGTCCGTCTGATATTCTCTGCCCACGTCCGTCGGATCGATGGGAAGATACGGAACGTTCCAATGCGGCATTTTGTGCTCTTTTCTCCACCGCATCCCCTTGGCGATCGCGTCCTGATGGGAACCCGAAAACGCAGCAAAGACGAGCGCGCCCGCATACGGCTGACGGGGGGAAACTTCCATCTGCGTATATTCGGTATACTTCGCGCATATTTCGGGCATGAAAGAAAAGTCGAGCTGCGGATCCACGCCCTGCGAATACATATTCATGCCGAGCGTTACGATATCCACGTTGCCCGTACGCTCGCCGTTGCCGAAGAGTGTGCCCTCTACCCTGTCTGCGCCCGCCAAAAGCCCCATCTCCGCCGTGGCGACGCCGCAGCCGCGGTCGTTGTGCGGGTGCAGGCTCAAAAGCACGTTTTCGCGGTATTTGAGATTTTTCGAGATATATTCGCACTGCTGCGCAAAGACGTGCGGCATTGCATTTTCCACCGTGGTCGGGATGTTGATGACCGCCTTTCTGTCTGCGGCGGGCTGCCAAACGTCGAGCACGGCGTTGCACACTTCGAGCGCGTATTCGGGCTCGGTACCCGAAAAACTTTCGGGGCTGTACTCGAAACGATAGTTTGCGCCCGCCTCGTCGGTGAGTTGTTTCAAAAGTTTCGCCCCCTCTACCGCGATCTTCAAAATAGCGGCTTTATCTTTTTTGAAGACCTGTTCGCGCTGCGCGACGGAGGTGGAATTGTAGACGTGCACGATGACGTTTTTCGCACCCTTGATCGCCTCGAAAGTCTTGCGGATGATATGCTCGCGCGCCTGCGTGAGCACCTGTACCGTCACATCGTCGGGGATCAGGTCGTTCTCGATGAGGGTGCGAAGGAAAGTATATTCCGTGTCGCTCGCGGCGGGAAAGCCCACTTCGATCTCTTTGAACCCGACCTTCAACAGCAGTTTGAAAAACTCGACCTTCTGCGCAAGGCTCATCGGCTCGATGAGCGCCTGATTGCCGTCTCTCAGGTCGACGCTGCACCACACGGGCGCTTTATCAACGCTGTCCTTTTCCGCCCAATCCATGCACCTTACGGGCGGCAGAAAATACTGTTTTGTGTACTTTTCGAAATTTTTCATGGCTTTCTCCTTTATTCGGTAATTTGGCGGCTGTTTCGGCGCGCCGCCTGCGCCGCGTATTCTAAAAATCAAAAACCCGATCCGTCTTTAAGAAGACGAATCGGGTTCGCGGTACCACTCCTTTTCGCGCCCTGCGGCGCGCACTCTGCAAAATACTTGCCTTTTCCGGCGCATATTCCACTCTTTTAACGGCGAGTTCCCGTCCCGCCTCTACTCGGTAACCTTTCGGGCGGGCCGCTCTGCGGCGAGTTCGCCCGAATCCTTTGACCGCCTCACACCGACCGACGGCTCTCTGTGTACCTGAAATTCGGGGTACTGTTCCGCTTCACAGCGTTATCTTATTCAGATATTGTATTGATTATAACACGCTTTTTTTATTTTGTAAAGCGTTTTTGCGAATATTTTTCGCTTAAAAGTTTCCCGACAATTCAACGGATAAACTTCCGAACGAAACTCCGGCAACATTGCATGTGAATGATTTTGTAACGGTTACGCGATACGCATTAAAGTCGCCGCAGTTGATTTCGTATTCGTAAGGAGAGCCCGCAGCGCCGTTCGTCAAATAGACAGCTGCCGTAAACGTTCCGCTCCCGGTTGTAGTCCGGAAAGAATGGCTCTTTCCGTTATAACTGTTCGAGCCCGAAACGTCGACGCTTGCCGTTAGTCCGATTTTTTCGGCAATCTCGCGGCTCTTAACACCGCTGATTTCTCCTCCGGCAAAATTTCCTTCTATATTATAATCATACTTAATACTATACCATATGCCTTCGAATCCGCTCTTATTTTGTTTTTGCGCATATGTGACCGAAGCGTTAAAATCAGTCACCCACAGCGCCCAGACCGTCTGACCGTCAAGCCCTGCAAGGCTTGCTACGTTCGTCCATGCACCGTCCGCTTCATGCCACCAACCGAACTGCGTATAACCGGTCGCCGACGCGGGAAGGTCAAACGCAAAATCTTCCGCAGCCGTCCCTTCGAGCGTGTAACTTCCGAAATATCCTGTTTCGTCATTGCCCGCGAACACAACTCCGTCTGCATTCGCCGCGTAATCGCTTGCAAGCGTAACGGTCACGGTATATAATGCCTGTATCGTCATATCCGATTCCGCAACGGTCACACCGCAATTCCAACCGCCAAAAGCAAAGCCCGCAACCTCGTACCCTTCGGGAACGTTTATCTCTTCCCCGTAATGATAGTATTGCGTATACACCATTTCGCCGAAAGCGGTATACGTTACGGTGTACAGGATATCTTCCCAAACCGTTTCCAAAGCTATGTCGGCAGTGATGTTTTCAATATACGAATAGGTTTTGCCCTCTTTGTCTGCAAAAGAGCCTATCCTGTACGTTTTGTTCCATTCCGTACCTACGGGCAGGGAAAGCCGTGTTCCGTAGGTATAAGCCAATTCATATACGAACGCGCCGTTTTCGGTGCGGGCGGGCGTGTACCCGTCTATTTCATATGCGCTGTACAGCGTCACCGTATATTCGTTGGGCGTTTTCTGTGCCGCCACCGTCATGTCGCTGCCGCCGAAAACAAAATCTCCCCACGAATAAGTATAGCCTCTCTTGTTATATTCGGAAAGATCGGGCAAAATAATTTCGCTGAGAAGCTCGTTCGACGCGTCGTAGGCGACCAGTTGCGAATCGATCTCTTTCCCGTCCAGCGTATAGGTGATCGTCGCCGATTTGGCTTCGAAGTAAGACGTCTGCGACCAATCGGTATTTTCCAACGTCTTGCCGGTCAATGTGCGTACTTCTTCGGCGATGTCGCGCGTGATATCGTCGAAATGATCGCCGTTCATGCTCTCTCCGGGGTTCATATAACCGAGCGTAGCATTCAAATTTACAAACGAAATCAAAGACGTCTTAAAAGTAAGGCTCTGTAAAACACCGTCCGCATTTGCGGCAAGGTCAACCGTAGACGCCCCTATAACGCCGTCTGTAAATGAGGAAAGGTCAATGCCGAGCGTCCATTTTCTTCCGTCCTCTTCGGAATGGGAATACGAAGTCAAAATACTCCCTATATCCGCACCTCCGTCCGAACCGCCTCCGAAATCTATCAACGACATAAGTGCTTCGACAACGCCGCTGAAATTAAACAGGAAACTCATATGATCGAGAAAATCCGTAAAAAGGCTGTCGAGCGGCATGACGCGGTAGACGCGCTGCGCACTTTCGGCATCGCCGTCACCCTCCGCCGCACGGCGGCAGATATATACCATTCCGTCCTCTATCGTCATTTCAAGCAGGGTATTCCCGTTAATGACGGGGGTAAGCGGTGTTAAAAAGTAGGTATACGGGATATAAACGCGCAGATGCACGCTTACGCTCTTGTCTTCACGGATGTATACAGCCGCAGCGAGTGAAATGTTCGCCACTTCGTATTTGCTTCCGATCATGGCACTCACCGATCCCGACAGATAGTAATAATCATTGATCTGCGCCGATCGTATCTGATTGCCGTGCGCGTCTTCGATGATTTGGCTCGTCGTGATGGAATCCATCATTACGCTTACAAGCTGTGCGAGCGTCGTATAATCGGTATAAGGATATTTATCCGTATCGGGTTTGGAAACGGCGGCGCTCTCCACCGCGCCGAGCGTCATATCCAGCCCTGCGCCGCTGACGGTAAGCGTCTTGTTTTGCAGGCTGAACGATACGGACATCCGGTCATCTTCCGTATCCGCCTGCCCGCCGTTTTCATCCTTGCCCGTATATTCGTCGATGATGCCGAGGATAAGTTCCAGCCATTCTTCGGTGCTCTTTTTGCCGAATATGCCCGTATTGATGGAACCGTAATCGTTGCCCAAAAGGTCCACGACAAAGTTGAAGTAATAAAGTTCGTTTTGATCCAACCCCATCAGCGAAATGATGAGGGGCATCGCATCCGAAGACATTTCGAACAGGGACGCAATTTTAAATTTCGCGCGCAGCGGCGCCGCGTCCGCAGAGATCACCCCTTCGCTTTCATCAAAATAGCTGCTTGTTTCAAAGCCTTTCAGCGAAAAATAGATGTACGCATACGTTATCGGTTCATCGCCGACGTTTTCTTCCGCAACGCTCGCCTGTATGTAATATTTGCTGTCGCCCGACGTTATGACCGCCTCCGCCGAAAGTTCGACGGCGACGCCTTCCGCAACATCTTTCAGCCGCAGCGCGCCGCGCAGGTCTGCCGCCATACCGTCTTTTTCATACTGCAAGTTTAAGGTAATGTAATCGGAATCGAAGAAGGTCTGATAGGCGCGGAGCAAAAACTCGAACACGTTGGAGCACTGCGTCCAATCGGTAAAGTCCGTAATAAGTTCCGGCTCCTCGGGCACGGGTTTCATCAGCAGGGAAAAGCTTTCCACTTTCAGCCCGAACAAGGTAACAGAGGGCACCCCGAGAACGACGGCGCCGTTCTCCGTCAATGAAAGGCCGAGAGAGAAGTTTTCGTTCCCCTCGCCCAATATGTCGGAAAGATCGGCAAGCAGAGAGATCGCGTTTTCGCTTTCGGAAAGCAGCGAAAGGCTGTTCAGCAGTTTGTTCAGATCTATCGCGCCGATAAACTGCATCGCGCCTTTGAGCCCTTCGTCGGGAATGTTCTCCGAAAGGAGCGCCTCTATCGCTTCCTGTATCTCTTGCAGGTCGTCGGACGATATCTTCATGACGTATCCGGGCGCATCGCCCTTTCCGTACCCGACGAAGAGTTCCCCGCCCGTATAATAGATGCGGAGCTGTTCCGCTTTTGCGTTTTCGCCGACCAAAAGGTCGATGTACAGGATCAAAGACGATAATTTGCCGTCCGCAAAACGGATCTCTCCCATGATATCCGCGGTCATCTTCGTGCCGTCTATCGCCGTGCCGAGCGAAAGCTCGAACGCCGCGCCGTTGCTCTCCATGATGTTCTGCACGTTTTCGGCCGCCCGTTTCAGGAAGGAAAGCGGCACATATGTATCCGCGTCTGCGGGAGCGCCCAACTCTTTGCCGTTCGCCCCGAAGGACAGCTTTGCTTTGCCGCCCAAAGCGGACACCGTAAATTTATTTTCCTGCAAAACGTATTTTGCGGCGATATCGCCGACAGATATCTCTTTATCCGCCAAAGCGCTCAAAAGCTTGTCGGCGTTCACGGTCAGGGAAAGTTCGCCTTCCGTAAGCGACAGCCCTTTGATCATTTCGTCGAAGTTCTGCCCGAGCAATACCGCAACGATCTCCCCGACGTCGATGTCCATTTCGGGAAGTTTTGGCAGCTGCACGTCAGCCGCCGCGAGCGCGGCGTTCACCGCCTCGGCGATCTCTTCAATAGTGCCGCATACCTTGACGCCGAAGACCTTCACATATGCCATGCCGTCCGCAAAAGCAAACTCGGCGGGAACGGTAAGCGTTCCGTAAACAACGTTCAGCGCGCCCGCCGCGGCGATGCCGTCGGTGAGGTCGGCAGAAATGCTGCCCGTAACCGAAAGCCCGAGCGTTTCATCGGAATATTCCACTCCGAGCGTATAATTTTTGCCCTCGGCAAGCCCTTTGATGCTTTGCACGAACGGATACAGGTCGATTGCACTCTCGGGCACGGCAATATCGGCGGGTGTTTCGGACATGGCGGCGTGCACGGAAATATCCATCCCCATGACGCCGAGCTCCGCTTCTATGTACCCGAAAGAAACTTCTTTGCCGCGCTCGACGAATCCGAAACGCACGGGAACGGTCATGCCGCCCAAATCGAGCGTCGCGGAAAGGGTAACGTTTTCGCCGTCCTTTGTAACTTCTGCGGCGGTAAGCTGTTCCATCAGCGCGTCGGTATCTAACGAAATGCCCCCTTGCGCCCCGCCGCCGAGCAGAGCGAGCACGTCGCTCACGTTCAGATATCCCGCAAGATCTTTACAGGAAAGATATATTTTGTCATTTTCATAGGCAAACGCCAGCGAACCCAACCTGCCTTTGAGCGAATTGAATTCCAACCCGCGCATATCCAGAAGCACCTGCGCGGAAAGCGTTTCGCCCGCAACGGTCACGTCCGCATCCAACGATACCTCGTCGGTGAGAAAGGAGGCGAACCCGTAAGTAAGGTAATCACCGGCGGTCAGCTCTTTGTCCGCGGCGCCCGTCGTGTCGGCGTCGGCATAGTTGACAAAATATTCGTCATAGTCGGAAACGTCTGCCGCAGCCTCGTCATACGAATAGGTAATGACGGTGTTGCCCACGCAGTCCGCATCCACGCCCTTGCGCGAGGTATAACTTTCGTCAATGGCGAGCGTATAAATGGTCCAGTCCGCGCCGAACGTAAAGGTCATTTTTACGGACGAAAAGACGGGATAATCGTCGAGATCGCCCATCGTGACCATGGAATGTTTATAATAGTAAGTGGAATCTTCGTTGTCGAGCGTAGCAGTAAAGGTATACAGCCCGTCATCCGTCTTTTCTAAGGGCGTTATTTCAAGCACGGTATTTTCGTTGATAACGTAGTCGGAAAATTCGCTCGCCCAAAGCCCGTACCGCTCTTCATACTGCGCGGTATCGAGTATTTCGCTCGGTTCACCCGTTTTCCACTCTACGTCGCTCCCCTTCCATTCGGAAACGGGGGACGCCGCCTCGCGCACGACGGCTTTGCCGTCGCCGAAAAAGCGCTGTATCGCCTTGGAAGGCGCAAACGCGTTGCCGCTGATGCTCACGGCAGTCGTAAGCAGAATGCCGTTTTTATAGTCTTTGCTGCTGTAAACCGTCTGCCCCGCCTTTATGAACATGACGGACGCGGTGACGTTGGAAACGCCTTCCGTATGGAACACTTCGCGCCCGGCGAGCCTGCCGATGATGTAAGCGATGTTGTCGAGCCCCTCGTAATCTTCGGGGGTGGAACCGTTTTCGGGCGGCGTGCGGGAAATGCTCTTACTGTCAGACGGCGGCGTGATGACGCTCGCTTTATGATTGCCGCAAGAAAAGAGCAGGCACAGCGCCACCGCGACGATCAAAAGGATCGCAACGCAGCACAATATCAGCTTTTTCTTTTTTAAGATCTTCTCTTTCATATACACCTTGCCCACATTTTTCGGGGCTTACAGACATTATAATGTTTGTCATGTTTTTATATGACAACAGTATTATACCTGTCAGAAAATTTTTTGTCAACGAAATGGACGCAAAAAATTTTTTACGGGGCAAAGCGAGGCGTTTCTTTTAAAAGACAGCCGCCCGCGGCAATGCCGCGGGCGGTCAAAAATCATTTGGTTTGGTTTTCGTTCAAAGTGTCATACGATTCGGTCGGCTCGCCTATTTTGAGAGGCGCGGGCTCTTTGGTGAGGTAGCCGTCCGCCGCCGTTTCCACTGCCTCGTTCATCTCTTCAAAGGGCTTGAACAGTTTATCGAGCCCGTCATGCGCAGGTTTTTTGGTGAAGAGCGATACGACGGGCACGATGATAAATCCCGCGAGCATCGTCCATGTTCCCACATAAATGGAAGAACCGAAGAAATATTTATAGATGAACGACTGCGTGAACGATGCGGGCAAGGACGCCGAACACAGCGATATGACGAGCGCCGCTATGCTCGTTGCCACGCCGAAGGCAAAGCACACCCAACAGCTTGCCTTGCTCGTCCTCTTCCAATACAGGCTGAAAAGGTACGGCGCAAGGAACGCCCCCGCGAGCGCGCCCCAGCTTACGCCCATCATCTGCGCGATGAAGGACAAGCCGTATGCGTCATATACAATGGCGATGACCGCGCTGACGGCTATGAATACCGCGACGAAAAAGCGGATCAGGAACATCTGGCTCTTGGGTTTCAGGTCCTTTTTCACGCCCTTGATCAAATCGAGCGTGAGCGTAGAACTGGAGCTCATCACGAGCGAGGAAAGCGTGCTCATGGAAGCGGACACGACCAGGATGAGCACGAGCGCGATGAGAACAGCGGGCAGGCTCTGCGAGAGCATTGCGGGGATAATGGAATCGTACCCGCCGGACGCGTCTTCCACGAACAGCCTGCCGAATCCGCCGAGGAAATAGCACCCGCCCGCAACGACGAGCGCGAACACGGTGGAAATGATCATGCCCTTTTTGACGGCGCCTTCGCTCTTGATGGAATAAAACTTCTGCACCATCTGCGGCAGGCCCCATGTTCCCAAACTCGTCAGAATGACGACCATGATCAGCCCGTACATGTCGGGACCGAAAAAGGAGGTGTACGCCCCCTGCAAGTCGCCCGCGGGTATTTGGGAAAGTTCTGCAAGCGCTTCCATAAGACCGCCTTGGCTCATGAGCACGGCGGCGACGATGATGACGATGCCGAACAGCATGATGATGCCTTGAATAAAGTCGTTCCAAACGGTTGCCATATAGCCGCCGATGAGCACATACACCGCCGTTACAGCCGCCATGATGAGGATGCACACCCAATACGGGATATCGAACGCCATCGCAAAGAGGCTGCCGAGCCCCTTGTACAGCGACGCGGTGTAAGGGATCAGGAATATGAAGATGATGACGGACGCGGCGATCTTCAGTTTATCGTCGGAAAAGCGCTTGCCGAAATAGTCGGGCATGGTCGCAGAATCCAGCTGCTGCGTCATGACGCGCGTGCGCCTGCCGAGCACCGCCCATGCGAGCAGAGAACCTATCACTGCGTTGCCTATGCCTATCCACGTTGCCGCAATGCCGAAGTTCCAACCGAACTGCCCCGCATAGCCGATAAATATGACGGCGGAAAAATACGAAGTGCCGTAAGCGAACGCCGAAAGCCAAGGCCCTACCGACCTTCCGCCGAGCACATACCCGTGCACCGACTTCGCGCTCCGTTGGTTCTTTACCCCGATGAATATCATCACGGCAAAATATGCGAGCAATACGCCTATGTACAGCACCACTTCCATTTTTCAGCCCTCACTTCCGCCCTCTTTCGTGTTTGCGGAATATTTATACATTTATGAGAATAATTATACATTTTATCGGGCAGATTGTCAACGAAAAAAGCGATATTTATGCATTCTAATAAAAAAATTCCCGCGCCTTCGGTTAAGGTACGGGAATTTAAATCGTTTTTTACGGATCAGATGCTTTCGGGCGGCTGTTTCATGATTTGAGACTCTTTTTCACCTTCTGCCATTTCCCTTTCCCGCCGCAGTGCCGGCGCAAAGTGCTTTTTGTATATAAATGCGAAAATAACGACGAGAATGACGTTTGCACCCACCCACGCGGCGGTATTGGCAAAGCAAACGCCCGTATAACCCCAAAAGGCGGCAAAGACGAACGCCGCAACGACGCGCATGACGAGTTCCGCCAACCCCGAAAGCATGGTGACGGCGGAAAAGCCCATCCCCTGTATGGCGTTGCGCAAAAGGTCGATAATTCCGAGAAAGAAAAAAATTTTCGGCGGCGCAGACAGCGCCGCCGAAGGCAGTACGAAACGCAACTTATTCAATTCTTTTTGAAATATTTCACCGTAAACGGCGGCAGGTAAATGTCGTTCAGATTGCGCACTTCTCCGCTCAAAAGGTCGGTGCCTTCCGCCTCTTCCACGCGCACCGTAACGTCCGAGTCGGAAATATTGAACGCACAGTAAACGCGCTCTGCGCCCTTTTCCCGCCTGAAACACATATATTTGTTGTTCAAAACGCATTTATCGTAAGTGCCGTACGCGAAAGCAGGCTGCGTTTTTCTGATATGGTTCAGCTTTTTGATGAATGCGGTCAGTTCGGGGCACTTGTTCCTGTCGATATTCTCTATCGGCGGGCGGAGCGCGTCGTCGCCGTCCGCGCCGTGCCCCTTCGCGCCTTCCGCGCCGTATTCGCTGCCGTAGTACACGCAGGGAATGCCCGGCATGGCGTAAAGTATGCCGTACATCGCATAAATTTTCCGCTTGTCCTGCAAGGCGGTATACGCGCGGGGCACGTCGTGATTGTCTGCAAAAGAGAACAGGTTTTTGCCCGTATACAGGCACCACGGCTGCGCGCCGAACAGCCTTTCGAGCGAGTGCTCGATTTCAAACAGATTGTCGGAGTTGAGCGCGGAAGTAAGCCCCTTGTAGCATTCGTAGTTCGTGGCGGAATCGAGGCGGTCGGGCGTTATGTTTTTGCCGAAATTCTGCCCGTGTATCACCTCTCCCATCAGAAAAAAGTCCTGCCGGCGTTCCCGCACGACGCGCCGCAGCCACTCGAAGAACCATTCGGGCAGAAGATACGCCACGTCCAGCCGCAGCCCGTCGATACCGAATTCGTCTATCCAGAAGCGCACCGCGCGGGCGATGTAGTCCTGCACAGCCTCGTTATGCAGGTTGAGCTTGACGAGTTCCATGTGTCCTTCCCAACCTTCGTACCAAAAGCCGTCGTTGTACTGCGTATTTCCGCCGAAGTTGATGTTGAACCAATACTTTTTATCGGTGTTTTCGCGCTCCCTTTTTACCTCTTCAAAGGCAAAAAACCGCCTGCCGACGTGGTTGAAAACGCCGTCGAGCACCACGCGGATGCCCGCGGCGTGAAATTTTTCCACAAGGTTTTTGAAATCCGCGTTATTGCCGAGACGCCTGTCCACGTTGAAAAAGTCCACCGTGTCGTACCCGTGCCGCTCGCTTTCGAAAAGCGGATTGAACAAAACGGCGTTGAACCCCTCCTCTTTTATAACGGGGATATATTCTTCTATTTTAGAAAGACGGTGGCGCACCTCGCCGCCGTCGTTTGCTTTTTCCGCACCGCAAAAGCCGAGCGGATATATCTGATAAAAAACACTTTCGTCAAACCACATTTTATATACTTCTCCGATGTAAACTGAACGTGCGGGCGGCTTTACGCCGCACGTAACATATATTATACCACCGATTTCCCCGCCCGTCAATATTTGCGAGTCACCCGATTTGCCGCTTTTTTACTGCAAAAAAGCACCGATTTTATAAAATGCCTTACTTACCCCTGCCCTTTATTTGCAGTTTCGCTCCTTAAAATTTCTATAAGAAGTTCTTCTTTCTTTTTTGCCGCAGGGTTTTGGATGCCGATTTTTCTTGCATAATTGCGCAAATTATAATTAGGTTTGTTTTCCCCAAGCTGAGACATTTTCTTACTACTTTATCAATAATTCATAAAATGAATAAATTTGATTGGCAGACAAGTTAAACTGCTCGGTTGAATATTTATTGGGACGCACAGAAATTCCCTCTTTTGAATTGAATGACGAGCGCCCTTCTTTTATAGACAGGCTGACATTTCTCGAAGAAAAGCATAAAATCACCGATTATTATGTCGCAAAGAAACTTCATGTTTCCACAAACTATATTACAAATTGGAGAAAGAACAACTACACACCTTCCCTCGATACGTTAATTATATTAAGCGAAATATTTAAGGTTTCCTTAGATTATCTGCTCGGAAGGACAGATGACGATTCTCCTTTTATTGCAAATTCCGATTGGTATTAAATAAAAATTCGCCCCGCCGACATCGGCGGGGCGTTCGCTTTTTACAATATCTTTTCGGAAAGCAGTTTTATGCCCTTCGCTTCGAGAAGGTTCACCGCCCGTTCGGTATCGTTCACGCGCATAAGTATTTTTGCGGAATTGTGGTTCGTGAGCACAAACGAATACAGATATTCTATATTGATGTTGCTCTCTTCCATAAGCTGCACGACTTCGGCAAGCGCGTTGGGGCGGTCGGCGACTTCTACGCCGATAAGCTCGGTTATGCCGACCGTAAAGCCCTCGTTTTTGAGGACTTCATATGCCTTTTCGTTGTCGCGCGCGATAAATCGGACGATGCCGAAATCTTTGGTGTCAGCAATGGAGAGGGTAACAAAGTCTATCCCCTCTTTTCCGAGCGCATGGGT
>CALVST010000035.1 GCA_944359365.1 uncultured Clostridia bacterium | reverse complement strand
TCTCTTACGCCGAAAGTACTTGAGGATCACCCTCCGGGAGGATAGGTAGTTGCCGCATCCAAAATTAAGGCATCCGAGATTCGGGTGCCTTTTTTATTTGTTAAATATGATTTATGTTGTAGTCTGTAGCAACACTTTCCTGACAGGGCTTGCGTCTGCGCCGCCTCACGGTGGGCAGAAAAGGCGAAAACAAAAACAATTTATTTTTAGTTGCTGCCGGAAATTGCTGTATTTATGCAAACGGCGTAGTAATGAGCAAAAAATAGCTATTATACCGTCACAAAGTTCAACTGATGTTCTGAATAAGTTAAGAGGCAGCCGCAATCGTGTTAATTGCGGCTGCCTGATCGAGAGCAAAATAGTTATTTTAGTCATGCGGACAATGTGATTTCCGTTTCCGTTCCGTTAAAGTTGTAGTACAGTTTGTAAGAATCCGGCTGTTCGGCCAGTCCGAAGTCAAACTTGATATTGAACAGCCATGTATTGGCGTTGCGGATGTACGATTCTTCGTCGTAAACGATGTTATTCCTTCCTGTATAAGAGGTGGTGCCGTACGACGGCGCAAGAAACGCCGTGGCAGTATCCGTGTAGCCGTTCTCCGCGGCAACGGCTTCCCAAATTTCTTCCTGCTGTTCATCGGTTGCGTACGTTGTGTTTTTGTAAAATCCTTTGCATGTAATTTTTTCGCCGTCTACTTCCAGCGTGAAGTTTTCGGGAAGGATCTCCGTACCCTCGGCCAGATCGTAGAGCCGCAAATTCTTTGCGCTGAGTATGTAGGCGGTAGAGGGGAAGGTCTTTTCAATGGCGGTCGTGTAGGTGTAGATTGTTGCGAGCGACGTTCTTTCGTATACGTCGGGTTCGCCCGCTTCATGGTTCAAACACATGTGGATATTGGTACCGATCACGGGGTAGTCGTCGATGCCGTTGGAGGCGGAACGGTAATAAACGGGCGCGCTTTGGTAACGCAGCGTATCGGACGCCGGCTGTTCGTCGAAAATTACGAGCACGCGCCAAATTTCTTTTGCTGCAAGCCGAAGGTCGGTTGAACTCGTAAGAGCCGACGCATCGAGGTTTCGTCCGTCGGTGTATGTGGCTCCGTCGTCGATTTTCTTAAATGAGTGAAATTCCATCGGCTCCCAACGCCCGAACGTTTCTGTGTTCAGTTCATCGGGCAGCGGACCGTATTCTTCGTATATGATCATTCCCGTGGCGGTAAGATTGCCGTAAGTGAACAGGTTTGCGTAAAGTTTGCCGGTTGTATAGGCTGAATTTCCGTTGTTCAAAAGGCAAACATCCGCAATATAGCGGGGGTTTCCGTCGCCCTCCGTCGTCGGTTTGCCCGTCAGCCCTTTGGCGCTGAACGTCAGCGTCAGATCTACGGCACTGAAACTCATTTCTTTCGCCGTGATTGCGGGGCCGCCGGAAGACTCTTCCGTGCCACATCCGGCAAGCGCCGTACACAGTGCAGCCACGCTTATAAGCGTTAAAACAAGTGCCAAAAATTTCTTTTTCATGGTTTTCTCCTTGCAGAATCGAGATTTGTTAATATTATAACCGTAAAAATTACGGTTGTCAAGCATTTGCCGTAAAAAGTACGGTAATATAATGTACATGATGTTCCGAGAGAGATTGAAGGAATTGCGTACGGAAAGAGGCTGGACGCAAAAGACGTTGGCACAGAAACTCAATGTCACGGACGATTGTGTGTTTTTTTGGGAAAAAGGCCGCAGTGAGCCGTCCATTCAGCAAATTTTGGATTTGGCGGATTTATTCGGGGTAACGACCGATTATCTGCTTGGTAAAAGCGATTATTAATAACAATTTTAGGCGGTAAGCGCGCAATAAAAAAGCCTGCCTGCGGAAAGCACCGCTTGCAGGTTTGAAATATTGTAAAACGTAAGGCGATTTTTATGTGCCCCCTTCTCGCCTTTGGTGTTTGCCTTCCGCGTGTTCCGCAAAAAAGGGAAAGGCGTCGTGCCGGGATGCGAAGGGTTAATGCCCGCCGCAAAGGGCGAAAAAACAAACCCGCGCGAAATATTCAGCCACAGCCACGCCGTCAAAAAAAGTTTATTCAACGCCGAAAAGTTCGTTCGGCTGTATGCCGAATTTTTCATAAAGCATTAAAATGCTGTCGTAACCGGGCTTTTTGCGCCCCAAAAGCCATTGGCCGACCGTCGTTTGGTTCACTTCCAACATGTCGGCAAGCCGCTGTTGGCTGAGTCCCCGTTCGTTCATAAGCTGACGCAATACGTCAATATAAGGCATATTTTCCATGCCGATATTTTAAATTATAACAGGTCAAAAGTCTTGACATAGGTCAAAACACCTAGTATAATAAAAAAGAACATAAAAGCGGTGCGTTTTTATGAACGCGCGGAGGCGTATATGCTAGAGAACAGCAAACAGGAACTTTTAGCCGATCTTTACACATTGCGGGCGGGGTTTTCCGTCATATCGCAGGAAAAGGACAAGCGCGCGCGGACGGTCGCTCCGTTTGACAAAAAACGGGCGGAATACGAGGAATACATACGGCAAAACGCCAAAAAGCGCGAAAAAAATTTGGCTGAGATCAGCAAAAAAGAAGGCGCGCTTTCCGACGCGCGCGAAGAGGCAAAAAGCTGTGCCGCAGGCTATCTTTGGGCGGGCATCGGGCTGTTTTTATTGGTTTTGGCGATTTACGCGGGCGTCATCGTCGGCTTATATTTTACGGTAGTAAAACTTATGAAACCGATGGTTGTTTTAATGATAACCAATTCAAGCGAAGGCATGGGCAAGAGCATCGGATTTTTCTTTCTGGGTATCCTGATCTTTGCAGTCGTTATCGGTGCTTTTATTGGTATCATCAAGGAAGACATAAAGGGCGGCTTTGAATTTGCCTTGGATAAATTTGACGATTATTCCATCTATAAAGACAGTAAAAAAGATTCCAAAAAGCTCTGTTCTTCTCTGCCTCGGGAAATTGCATCGATGCGCGATATGACGCCCCTTTTCGATAAAAAAGAACAGACGGCAAAGGGTGAAATATCCAAATTAGACGTGGAAAGAAAGACGGCGGAGCGCGTACATATCGCGGCGGCAGATTCGGTATACCGCGCGTTGCTCGACAATTTTTCGGGCGTTTTGGATCCGCGCGATTGGGGCGACATCGATTATATCATATATACGCTGGAAACGCGGCGGGCAGACAGCTTAAAAGAGGCGCTACAGCAGACGGATATGGAGCGCCGCAAAAACGAGATCGTACAGGCGATCGGCGTGGCGGCGCAGTATATAAGCGCGACGATCTCTCGCGGCTTTGCGTCGCTGCAAAACAGCATGAACGACAGTTTTCGCCGCTTATCCGCACAAATACAGCATAACGCCGAAATGCAGCACCGCGCGTTGGCGAGCCAAAACGCAGCCATCGCTAGCCTTTCCGAACGGGTAAGCGCGCTGAACAAACCGGCGGACCTCGGGTATGCTTTGCAGGCAAAGGCAGATACTTCGAGTACAAAACTGCTCGAAGACGTGCATTATATGCGTACGCTTGCCGAAAACGCAGAGGTGCGCAGGCGTAACAATTTATAGAAGAAACCGCGGAGCCGTTAACGGCTCCGCTTTCGTTTGTGCGGCGAGTCTTATAATCGACAAATGTATCACAAAAAGCGCCGGGCAATCGTTTATGCCTTGACATTCTCTTGCGGCAATGATACAATAATAAGAAAACGGCAAAGAGGAAATTATGCCACAACTAGATGTATGGGTACTTATCGCAACGCTTGCGGGTTTTGCGTTGTATGCGGCGGCTTGCGTTCTCGTCTATCGCTATGCGGACGCGCACGCGGGCGATACCGCCGGCAGGAGGGCTTTGCCGATCATGTTCGCCGCGGCGGCGGTGATATGTATACTGTTCAGCTGTTTGATCGAAAATCACAACGATTTGAATACCTATAATTCTTGGGGGCAGTGGATACTGCAAAACGGCGTTAACGGTTTTTACGATACCAACGAAATGGCGATGCCGCCGCTGTTTTTGTTCCTCAGCGCGGGGCTGAGCGGCATTTCGAACGTAACGCATATACCGTATCGCATCGTGTACAGGTTGGTTTTTTTGGCGCAGTTTCTGTTGTCGGCATATGTGCTTTACAGAACGGCGCGCAAGCACATGCAGGAAGTTCCCGCCCTGTGCGTGACGGGGCTGTACCTGTTTTGCCCCGCATTGGTGGGCAATTGCAGTATATGGGGGCAGACGGACGCGTTTACCTGCATGTTTACGGTGCTCATCGTCTGCTGCGTCATAGAGCGCAAATGGCTGCTCTCCTTCGTGTGGCTGTTTTTGGGGATTTCTTTTAAGGCGCAAATACTTTTTGTAATACCCTGCCTGGCGGTTTGGCTGATTTACAAAATGGTTGCGGAAAAGCATTGGCTCTGCCTCATCATATACGCGGCGGGTTTTGCCGCGGCGGTGTGGCTGTCTTATCTGCCGTTTGCGTTTACGCATGTGGCGGAGGGAGATGTTTTATATTTTATCGACGTATTCCTCGGGCTTGCAAACAATAAAAGTTGGTTCTCTTCCTTCGCGCTGAATTTTTGGTCTGCGATCGGGCTGAACCTTGTGGAAGCGAGCAGCCTTTGGCGGTATATCAGTTACGGCGTCGTGATCGTGCTTACCGCGGGGCTGTGCGTCATGCTGTTCCGTTCCAAATACGAACACAAGCTTTTCCTTGCGGCAGTTTTGCAGGTCATGATCGTGTTCAACTTTTGCATCGCCATGCTCGAACGCTATCTGATGGCGGTCATTCCGCTGATGCTCCTGCTCGGTATGCTCGTAAAAGATAAAAAGTTCCGTTTGTACGGTGCGCTGATCACGTCGTCGCACCTGCTCGGAATGGTCGTGGCGGCGAAATATTACAGGCTTATCCTGAACAGCAGCTCTTTCTTTGCAGACGGCGTGGTCTTTTTGTTCGCCTTGACGATATTTGTCGTTCAGGTACTTTATGCGGCGAAAGCGATTTCCGTTCTCTTTCCCGGTTTCCGTCCGCAGGATAAGTTGGTCAGGTTTTTGAAACGCGGCAAAAAGAAGGAACAGGCGGCGGAAGCGTCGTGCGATGACAAGATGTCGGAAGATTTGTGTGAAGACAGGCAATAGTCCTTCCGCAAGAGTATATTTTCCCCGAAAAGAATCATTATGAAAAAGCGCCGCCGCAGGGGAATTCCTGCGGCGGCGCGGCTTTTTGTTTTTTAATCGGTGTTCTGCCGTTCCACGGTGGCAACGATGCCGATGTTTTCATTCGTCAGCGACAGTCGCTCTTCTATGCGCGCAAGCACTTGTGCGTCGCTGAAAGGACAGTCGAAGGGGATCGCCACGTCGAATACGAGGTTTGCATGTTCCTTTCCGCCCACCACGCGGAAGTCGTGCATATGAAAGGAAGGATCTATCTCCGAAACAACGCGTTCCGTTTCCTCTCGAAGAAGGTTAACGGAAGGATCGTCCAATACCAACGGATCGATGTGTACGGTCAGCGCAATGCCCGCCGATCTGCCGATCGCCCGCTCTATTTTGTCGGCAAGGTCGTGCGTCGCCATGAGGGGCATGTTCGAATCCACCTCGACGTGCGCGGTCGCGTACAGCGTTCCGCCGTAGTCGTGTATGGTCATATCATGCACGCCGTGCACGCCGTCAAAGGCGCAGATGTCCGCTTTCAGTTTTTTCACCGTTTCCGCGTCGGCGGCGTGTCCCAACAGGCGCGAAACCGTCTCTTTCAAGATGGAAGCACCCGAAAAAGCGATGAATATTGCCACCGCTGCGCCCATATAACCGTCCAATTCAACGCCCGTATAGCGGGAAATAAAGAGGCTTGCGAGCACCGCCGCCGTGGCGACGGCATCGCTCAGGCTGTCCGTAGCGGTCGCTTTGAATGTTTCCGCCGAAAATTCTTTATAAAGGGAACGATTCATGGCGAACATAAACAGCTTTATAAGTACCGAAACGCCCAAAACGGCGACGAGCCCGAGAGAAAAATCCGTCTTTTCGGAAGAGATGATGCTCTCGACGGACTGCACCGCAAGCTCGGCGGCGACAGCAAGTATGACGACTGCGATGACGAGCGCGGAAACGCCTTCCGCCCGCCTGTGCCCGAAGGGGTGTTCCCTGTCGGCGGGCTTGCCGCTCACCTTAAAGCCGATCACGGAAACGACGTTGCTGCCGCAATCGGTCAGGTTGTTTATGCCGTCCGCCAAAACGGACACAGCCCCCGCTATGGCGCCGAAGGTCATCTTCGCGGCGGCAAGCAGAATATTGAAGGCGATGCCCAAAATGCCCGCCCGCTTTCCGCACTTTTCCCGCGCGTCGGGCGTGTTCTTTTCGCTTTTTTTGAGGAATAGGGAGGAAAAACTCATTCTTTCACCGGTTCGTAGTCTATTTCGGCGACCGTGTCCGTCGCTTCGAGTTTGAATATCACGGGGCGCAGGCCGTCGTTGCACGCACAGATCGCAACGCCGGGCTTTCTGATCCAATCTCCGTAATAAAACAGCGCCTTTCCCGCCCCGTGCGCGAGCGCGAAAACATACTGATAGATCGCCTTCCATGCCTCGTCGCAAAGCCCTTCGGGCTTGGCGTAATCCGCATAGAAGACCTGCCCTTCGCGCAGCATGGGGCAGGGCGTCAGGCCTTCCGCGCCGTATTCCTCGGCGAGGTCTTTGATCAGCGTTTTGCGCAAGACCGTAATTTTTACCTTTTTCATGTTATCTCCTTGCTCATAAATTTTTTACTTATTCCCGCCGCGGCTTTGCGTGAGGAAAGTTTGAAGAAAGGATATGTCCGTCACCCATTCGTGGCGGCTCCTTTCCGCATGTACGCGGTTGGCTTCGCCGAGGGCGGCGTGGTATTCGCTCTGCGTGCAGCCGTTCACCGCCATAAAGTGCGCCTGCGCATCCTTTTCCCGCCCCATAAGCGAAGTTCTGCCTATATGTATCACTTCATGGCAGGCAGGGCACACGGCGATTATGCCGCAAAGTTTCTGTATGTGTTTTTCGTCGTCGTATTCCCATACCTCGTGCGCTTCCAGCCTTCCCGGGCTGCCGCATATCGCGCATCTGCCGCCCGCGCGGGCGTATGCTGTTTTGCGCACTTTGTCCCACACTTCCCGCGGCAGCGCGCTCCGCAGATTCGTATACCAACAGCCGTCCGGCACGAGCTGAAAATTCAGTTTATATTTCTTCATAAAGATATTTTAACACAGCTTTGCCCGCTTTGCAATCGGCGCGCGGCATTTTTTATACAAAATATTGTGTCTTACCCCTTGAAAGCCAACATAATATATGGTATACTGTATATATAGGGGGGAATGCCGATGGAATATGCAAATGCGGAAAAATTCTTAAAAAGCTACAACCGCATCGAAAGTCAACTGAAGATCCTTTACGGCGGCCGCGCGACGCAGAATTTTACAGATCTAGTCAAGCGCTGTACCGACCTGAACATGACGGTGCGCCGTTACGAAAACGAGCTGATCGATTACGGAAAGCTCAGGAACGCCATCGTCCACCACGCGACCGACTCGGATGAGGTGTTTATCGCCAACCCTTGCGACAACGTCGTGGAAAACATCGCGTTCATCGAAAAACAGCTCTGCCATCCGCCCCGCATCGTCGAGGCGATCAAGGTGAAAAAGATCGCGTCCGTCTTTGCGGACAAACCGCTGATCGCGGCGGTAAAGGAGTTTGCCGAAACGTGGCAGAAATCGCTCGTCGTGTACGACCACGGCAAAATGGTCGGCGTGCTCAATTCCTACGGACTGTATGCCGAGATCGCCGCCCGCGCGGAAAAGGGGGAAGACCTGAACGATTTCCTGATGAAAACGCCCTGCCGGGATGTGCTCGGCGCCGAAATGATGGCAAGGTACAAACTCGTGGCGGAAGACGCAACTGTTTTCGACGTGTTCAAGGCGTTCGAAGAACAAAAAAACCTGCTCGCGGTCATCGTTACCGAACACGGCGAAATGGGCGAACGCGCGGAAACCATCGTAACGCCCGCCGACTTCCCGCGCATCAACCGCTATTTGGAAGTGTACAACGTCAAGCCGTTTTAACGGAATGAAAATAATTCCCAAAAAATTAAAAATTTTTTCAAAAATTTTTTAAAAAGGTATTGACAAATCAAAAATCCGTGATATAATAAAGGTACGAATAAGGGAACAGCCGAAGGGCGTCGGTCGAAAAGTAAGCAGCGAACAGATCTGCGGTGGGGCTTTCGAGCGAACGGCTGCGGCGCAAATTTGCGGGGAGCGAATTCTCGAGGACGTCGTTTTCATTCAAATGACGGGTGCAAAGCGCAAATAAGCAAAGCGGACGGGAACAAAAAAGTGCTTTCAAAGAGATGAGAGGGGCGAACGTATCGGCAAACGGCGGAGCTTCGTCTGCAGACGCAGAGTATCGTATGACTTTGCGGAAGGGAAGCCGTTGAACCTGAGAATGTTCTTTTACTTGGCGTGGGTTTATACAAAAGATACCCGTGGGAACGCAGGTGCGTTTCCGGGCCGTAAAATTATTTTATCTGTGCGGAAATACAAACACGCTTATCCGATGAGCGCAGATAAGGTTTTTTGAAAGGCTTTGGGCGATAAGGGGAAAATGATAAGCAAACCGCAAAAGGGAAAGCAAAATTTTTTTCCGAACCGAAAATTTAACCGACAAGGATGTCGCAAACAGGTTAAAAAGAGCAAGTAGCGGTTCATGAAAGAAACTTTTCGGAATACGCGGAATGTAAAATTGTAAAAACGCCACGGAGGCGGCGCGCTGTGAAGTGCGCCGCCTTTATTGTATACCCACCCCCGCGATAGTCGCGGGGGTGGGTATACAATAATCATCCACGCGCTTTGCACGCGGATATTATTTTTTACACTGCATCGCCTTCGGGCAACGCCGCGGCGTTTATGACGGGTGCGGCCGTCGCAAGGTCGATAAAATCGACTTTCCCGCCGTAAGTCGCCAAAAGCTGCCGGTCCTCTTCGGACAGCTCTTTTTTATGTTTTAAAAATTTTATCAGCATCGCCATCATCGTGCGGTGTTTAAAGTTCAGCTTTGCGTAGTCGATCCCGCCGCGCAGGCAAAAAACCGGCGCGCCGCGCATTTGTTCGGGCAGGCGCTTTTCAAAGAGCATGCGCGCTTCGCGCTGCGTCTTTTCCTTCGCGGGATCGGCAAGCCCGCAAACGAAAAGCACGATCTTTTCGGGCGCCGCTTTTGCAATGAGCGGCGCCGCCTTTTTCCAACCCGCTATGCTGCCTGCGTATACGCCGCCGCCGAATATCACCGCAGCGCACCCCTTCAGGTGCTCCGCTTTCAGTTTATCTGCCGGAATGCAGGGGCAGGAAAGCCGCCCGGCAATATATTCGGCATAAGCCTTCGTCGCGCCGTAATGCGAACCGTAAATTACGATCTTTTTCAAAGCAAAAACTCCTTATATCGTGCCTTTAACAGTATTATAACATACGGGCATATGCGTGTAAAGGGTGAAAATGTCATAAAAATGTAATAATTTTGCCTTTACGGCGCGGCGCCGCCATTTGCTTGCCAACAGGCGCTTTGCAATGGTATAATAAATGCAAAAGAACGGATAAATGAGGGAATATGGCGGAAAATATCATTGAAACGCAAGGTTTGAAAAAGTCTTACGGCGAAGTCCCTGCGGTATGCGGCATCGATTTTTCGGTAGAAAAGGGCAGCCTTTTTTCCTTTCTCGGCGTGAACGGCGCGGGCAAAAGCACGACCATCAATATTTTGTGCTCCATCTTGAAGAAGGACGAAGGCACCGTAAAGATCGCGGGATACGATTTAGACGAAGAGCCCGAAAAGATCAAGCCGCTGCTCGGCATCGTGTTTCAAAACACCGTGCTCGACGACCTGCTGACCGTAAAGGATAATTTGACCGTCCGCGCAAGTTTTTACGGGCTGCGCGGCGAGGCGTGGCGGCTTAGGCTTGCAGAGCTTTCCCGCCTTTTGGAGCTGGGAGATATACTTCGCCGCCCGTTCGGCAAACTTTCCGGCGGGCAGAGGCGGCGGGCAGACATCGCGCGCGCCCTCATCCACCGCCCTGCCGTTCTCGTGCTTGACGAGCCGACGACGGGGCTCGATCCCAAAACCCGGCAGACGGTCTGGGAGATCGTGCGCACGCTGCGGGCGGAAGAGGGCATGACGGTATTCCTCACCACACATTATATGGAAGAGGCAGACGGTTCGGATAAAGTGGTCGTCATCGACGGGGGAAAGATCGCCGCGAGCGGCACGCCCGTGGAGCTGAAAAACAAATATTCGCGCAACCGCCTTCGCCTGTACGGCGACGCGGAAACGCTGTGCGCCGCGCTGCAAAGGGCCGGATATCCCGCAAAGGTTTCGGGCGGTGCCTGCACCGTAGAGACCGGCAATGCGGGAGCGGCGCGGGAAATACTCATAAAATTCCCCGAACTTTGCAGGGATTTCGAGTTTGTGAAGGGGAACATGGACGACGTGTTTCTTTCCGTAACGGGCAAAAAATTGCAGGGAGAGGACGGCCGATGAATATGCTCCTGTGCATGGTTTCGCGCAATTTGAAAATTTTCCTCAAAGACAAGGCAAATATTTTCTTTTCGCTTCTGTGTCCGCTCATCGTGCTCGCGCTGTACGTCCTCTTTTTAGGGAAAATACAGGTAGACAATCTCAATGCGGCGCTCGCTGAAATGAACGTTTCGGGCGCGGAAAGCGCCGTACAGGCGTTCTGCGACAGCTGGATGCTCGCAGGCGCGCTTTCGAGCGCGTGCATCACCGTTCCGCTGTGCGCTTGCGGGGTGATGGTGCAGGACAAAAAGCGGGGCATCGTCAACGACCTTGCCGCCTCGCCCGTCCCCGCGTGGCTCGCGCCCGCGTCCTACTTTCTCTCCGTCGCGGCGGCGGGGCTGGTGATCTGTACGGGCGTCATGCTGCTCGCCTTCGGCTGGCTTGCCGTTTCGGGTAGCTGGTGCCTTTCGGTTGCCGATGTGTTCGCCGCCTTCGGCGTCATGGTGCTGTCGGTCGTAAGCTCCTCGGCTCTTTTGGTCTTCGTCGTCGGTTTTCTCAAATCGGAAGGGGCGTTCACTGGTGTGAACGTCATTTTGGGAACGGTGGTCGGCTTTCTTATCGGCGCGTATATGCCCCTGTCCATGTTTCCCGAGGGGATACAGTACTTCACCGCGTTTATTCCCGGAACGCACTCGGCGGCGCTCATGCGCAACTTTATCATGGGCGGCGCGCTCGACGAGATCGCGGCGCTCTCTTCCCCCGAATTCGCCGCAGGGCTTTCCGAAGAGTTTTCCTTTGAACTCAACTTTTTCGGAAACGCGGTACCGCCCGCAGTCATGGCGGCGGTGGTGGCAGGCGCGGCGGTTCTGTTTTCGGGGCTGATCTTTCTTACGCGCGCGCTTGCGGCAAGGCTGGGCGCAAAATAAACGGCATACAATGGCAAGGAGGCAAAAATGGTCTATAAAAACATTTCGGAATTTATCGGCAGAACGCCGCTTTTGGAGCTTTGCGGCTTTGAAAGGGCGCACGCTTTGCCCGCAAAAATACTTGCAAAACTTGAATATTTCAACCCGACGGGCAGCGTAAAGGACCGCGCCGCCCTGTATATCATCGAGGCGGCGGAGCGTTCTGGCGAATTGAAAGAGGGCACCGTCGTCATCGAGCCGACGAGCGGCAATACGGGCATCGGGCTTGCCGCCATCTGCGCGGTCAAGGGGTATCCGCTCGTGCTCACCATGCCCGAAACGATGAGCGTGGAGCGCCGCAAACTGCTCACCGCTTTCGGCGCAAAGCTGGTGCTCACCGAGGGCAAAAAGGGCATGGCGGGCGCCATCGCAAAGGCGGAAGAGCTGCATAAAGAGAACAAAAACAGCATCATTGCGGGGCAGTTCGTAAACCCCGCCAACGTGCGCGCGCACTACGAAACGACCGGCCCCGAGCTGTGGGCGGATACAGAAGGAAAAATAGATATCCTCGTCGCGGGCGTGGGCACGGGCGGCACCCTCGGCGGCACGGGCAAATTTTTGAAGGAAAAAAATCCCGCAATAAAAGTGATCGCCGCGGAGCCGAAGGGCTCGCCCGTCCTGTCGGGCGGCAAAGCGGGGGCGCACGGTCTGCAAGGCATCGGCGCGGGCTTTGTGCCTGAAATTCTCGACACCTCCCTCATCGACGAGGTGATCTGCGTCACGGAAGAGGAGGCGTTTGCCGCCTCGCGCGAAATTGCCGTGACGGACGGCGTGTTCGCGGGCATATCGGCGGGCGCGGCGCTGCACGCGGCGATGCTCGTCGCCTCCCGCAGGGAAAACGCGGGCAAAACGGTCGCGGTCGTCATTCCCGATACGGGTATGCGCTATCTCTCCACCGATCTTTTCGGTGCAGAGCAATGAACGGCGAGGAAGGGGGCGGCAAGCGCGCCGCAAAAAAGGCTGCGCGCGAATCGGCGCGCGCCTTGAAGCATGCGGAAAAAATTGCCGCGTTTGAAAAAAATTGCGCGGCGCTGCGCGAAGAGGGGTACGAACAGCTCGACAGGACGGTCAGCATCGCGCGGGCAAATTGGCTTGGATTTCTGTGCGGCGTGCCCCTTGCGGCGGCGCTTTTTGCCGCCATGTGGCTGCTTCCGCACAGAAGTTATTCCCTTACGGGCGTATTTTGGGCAGATCTGCCCCTGTTCTTTGCGCTGCTCGCCGTCAGCATTCCCGTGCACGAATGCCTGCACGCCCTCTTTTGGGCGGCGGGAAACGGCAGTTTTCGCGGCATTTCCTTCGGTGTTTCATGTGCAACGCCTTACTGCGCGTGCGCGGTGCCCATGGGCAGGGGAAGGTATGTCGTCGGCACGCTTGCGCCGCTTTTCCTGCTCGGTGTTCTTCCCGGCGTATTGGCGCTTTGCTTTTGCAATATGTTCGCCGCAATTATCGGCGTATTCGGCATTCTGAGCGCGGGCGGAGATATACTCATTGCGTGCAGGGCGCTCTTTTCCCGCGCGAAAAAATTGCTCGATCATCCCGAACGCTGCGGATTTTTCGCCTTTTATAAAGGGCGCAGCGCAAACGAGGGCAATACATAATAGCATTATTTGCGGCGCAATGCGCTGCAAACGCAAGGATCTATCAATTCGCCTTTCGGCATAAAACCGCCCCGAGCCATTTTATATGGCTCGGGGCAATGCGTTGTGAAGGATATATGCTTTTACAGGCTTTCCAGGTACAGCGAAGCGTTCGTCGCCGCGACCGCGCCGTCGCCTACTGCGGTGGATACCTGCCGCACCGCTTTCGTGCGGCAGTCGCCCGCCACGAACAAGCCTTCCGTGCGCGTTTTGCAGCTTTCGTCCGCTATGATATAGCCCGCGGCGTCCAGATCGACCAGGTTCGCAAAAGCCGTATTGTCCGGCTCCTGCCCGATCGCCACGAACACGGCGGGGATCTCCTGGCGGCAGAGGTTGCCGTCTTTGTCGGTATACTCGATTGCTTCCAATTCGTTTTCGCCGACAAACCCGACGACGTTCGTATTCGGCCGCACTTCGATGTTCTCTTTCGTCCGCAATGTCTTTACAAGGCTTTCGTCGCCGAAAAACTTATCGAACAGGGTATACATATACACCTTTTTGCAGTAACCCGAAAGGAGCAGCGCGTATTGCAGGGCGGTGTTCGCGTCGCCGATGACGGCGACTTCCTTCCCCTTATAAAAGGGGCCGTCGCACACGGCGCAGTAATATACGCCCCTGCCCACAAGGTCCTCGCGGTTTTCCTTGGTTTTGAGGTGTTTGTGCTTTACGCCCGCGGCGATGATAACGCTCTTTGCGGAATATTCGCCGTATTCCGTCTTTACGGTAAAGCTCTTGTCCGCAAGTTTTTCGATGCGTACCGCCTTTTCGATCTCCACTTCCGCGCCGAGGTCGGTGATCTGTTCAAACAGATTGTCCGCAAAAACCTCGCCGCTGATCTCTTTGATGGAAGGGTAGTTTTCCAATCGCGGAGAGGTGGCGATCTGCCCGCCGAGGCTTTCGCCTTCCAACACGAGCACTTTTTTTCCGTTGCGGAGAGCATAGAGCGCGGAGGTCATCCCTGCCGCGCCCGCTCCGATAATGATGATGTCGTACATATCAGCCGATGCTCTCGATGTATTTTCTGATCTCGCTCGCGTTGTCGTACGTCTTGAACCCGTCGCCGTTGGGAACGAGCAGGGAAGGCGCCTTCTTTACGCCGTATTTGCGCGTCATGGCGGCATCCTGTTCGGCGTCGACGACGCTGTACTTCACGCCCGCCTTGTCGAGCATGAGTTTGCTCGTCTTGCAGTTGGGGCAGCCGCTCCTCGTGAACAGCACGGGGCCGCTGAGCGAGGGCGCCGCGGTGTTGCCAGCCGCACAGTCCGCGTGCAGCGCGTGCGATTTTTTGAGCGTCGAATGCGAAATATCGTAAACTTTTCTGTCCTTGAATTCCTGCGCTTTGCCGTCGTTCCAGTTCTGCACGGGGCGGTAGTAGCCCGTGATGCGGCTGTAAACTTCCGTCTTCGCGCCGCAGTGGGGGCAGGTGAACTGCTCGCCCGCGAGGTAGCCGTGCTCTTTGCAGATGGAATAGGTGGGCGAAAGGGTGTAGTAGGGCAGTTTGTAGTTGTCCGCGATCTTTTTCACGAGCGCCGCCGCCGCTTTCCAATCGGGCAGTTTTTCGCCGAGGAAGGTGTGGAATACCGTGCCCGAGGTATACAGCGTCTGCAATTCGTCCTGAATATCCAAAGCGTCGAACACGTCTTCGGTGTATCCTACGGGCAGGTGCGAGCTGTTCGTATAGTAGGGGGTGCCGTTCTCGTTTGCGGTGATGATGTCGGGGTACTGTTCTTTGTCGTGCTTGGCAAAACGGTACGAGGTGGATTCTGCCGGCGTCGCTTCGAGGTTGAAGAGGTCGCCGTACTCTTCCTGATAGTCCGAAAGCCTCTCGCGCATGTGGTTGAGCACGCGTTTGGTGAATTCCTGCGCCTCTTCGTGCGTCATGTCTTTGCCGATCCAGCGCGCGTTGAGCGCCGCTTCGTTCATGCCCACGAGGCCTATCGTGGAGAAGTGGTTGGCAAAAGTGCCGAGGTAGCGCTTCGTGTAGGGGTACAGCCCCTCGTTCAGAAGTTTGGTGATGACGGTGCGCTTTGTGTTGAGCGAGCGCGCGGAAATGTCCATCAGCCTGTCGAGGCGGCGCATGAATTCCTCTTCGCTCTGCGAAAGGTAAGCGATTCGCGGCATGTTGATGGTCACAACGCCCACCGAACCCGTCGATTCGCCGCTGCCGAAGTACCCGCCCGATTTTTTGCGCAGTTCTCTCAGGTCAAGGCGCAGGCGGCAGCACATGCTGCGTATGTCGCTCGGCTCCATGTCCGAATTGATGTAGTTGGAAAAATAGGGCGTGCCGTACTTCGAGGTCATCTCAAAGAGCAGGCGGTTGTTTTCGGTATCCGACCAATCGAAATCTTTGGTGATGGAATAGGTGGGGATGGGGTATTGGAACCCTCTGCCGTTCGCGTCGCCCTCTATCATGACTTCGATGAACGCCTTGTTCACCATATCCATCTCTTTCTGGCAGTCTTTATATTTGAAGTTCTGGTTCTTGCCGCCTACGATCGCAGGGAGTTCGGCAAGGTCGTTGGGCACCACCCAATCGAGGGTGATGTTGGAGAAAGGCGCCTGCGTGCCCCAACGCGAAGGGGTGTTCACGCCGTAAATGAACGACTCGATGCACTTTTTCACCTGATCGTAAGTTAAATTGTCCGCCTTTACGAAGGGGGCAAGATAGGTGTCGAAAGAGGAGAACGCCTGCGCGCCCGCCCATTCGTTCTGCATGATGCCGAGGAAGTTCACCATTTGGTTGCAAAGCGTGGCAAGGTGCTTTGCGGGGGCAGACGTGATCTTCCCGGGGATGCCGCCCAGACCTTCCTGAATGAGCTGTTTCAAAGACCACCCCGCGCAGTAACCCGTCAGCATAGACAAATCGTGTATATGAATGTCGGCATTGCGGTGCGCCTTGGCCACTTCGTCGTCATAAATTTCGGAAAGCCAATAATTCGCCGTGATGGCGCCGCTGTTGGAAAGGATCAGCCCGCCGACCGAATAGGTAACGGTGGAATTTTCCTTCACGCGCCAATCGGTCGCCTTTACATAGCTGTCCACCAATTTTTTGTAGTCGAGCATGGGCGACTTCATGTTGCGGATCTTTTCGCGCTGACGGCGGTAAAGGATATAGCATTTGGCAACGTCTGCATATCCCGCTTCGGAAAGCACGCGCTCCACGCTGTCCTGAATGTCTTCCACGGCGATCTTGCCGTCCTTGATCTTCGGCTCGAAGTCAGCCGTCACTTTCAGCGCAAGCATGTCGATGATGCTCGGGTGATACTGTTTTTCCGATGCCTCGAACGCCTTTGTGACGGCGACGGCGATCTTCTTTATGTCGAATTCGGAAATTTTGCCGTCGCGCTTGATAACTTGATACATTTTTCTCTCTCCTTTCCCCCGCAAACGTGTTTCGAATTTGTAGGTAGGGTTATATTATAGCACCGCTTACGCGCAATGTCAATAGGTTGCGCCAAGATATTGTATAAAAAAATAAAAGTTATCCACAATATCTTGTGTTTTGTGGATAACTTTTTAAAAACAGGGGTATTCACGAAAACCTCGGCGCGGGGCGCCTGCGGTTTTCGTGAAACTACAATTCTCCGCGGATGCGTACCGCAGGTATAAAGGGGCGCAAAAGCCGCTTGAATGCTTCGAGTTCTTCGTCGGAAAGGGGAGAAAGCCCCCTTTTCAGCACCGTTTCGGAATCGCGGAAATTCTGCAGAAAGTACGCCTGCGCGCCTTTGAGCCACTGCCCGATCTTCAACATATCTTCCGCGCGGTGCAGCTGCTTTACGACGGTCGTGCGGAATTCGTACCCGACGGCGCCGCTCATCAAAAACGCGGCGCTCTCTTTGATTTTGCCGATGTCGATTTCTGCCCCCGCCGTTTTCGCGTAGCGTTCGGGCGAATTTTTGATGTCCATGGCAACATGGTCGACGAGCCCTTCGCCGCACAGCGCTTTCAGCCTGTCCGGAAAAGCGCCGTTCGTGTCCACCTTCACGGCGAACCCGAGCTCTTTGATTTTTCGCAGGAACTCGCCGATGTCCGCGTGAATCAGCGGTTCCCCGCCCGAAACGCAGACGCCGTCCAAAAGCCCCCGCCGTTTATTTAAAAAAGCGAAAAATTCTTCTTCCGAAATATCTGAAATGCTGCCGTCCAATATCTCCGCGTTCTGGCAGAAAGGGCAGCGGAAGTCGCACCCGCTCAAGAACACGGTGCAGGCGACTTTTCCGGGAAAGTCCAAAAGCGTCGTTTTTTGCAATCCGGCAAGTTTCATCTTTGTTACCTCTTTAATATTATAGCGCGCCTGGCCGGAAAAAGCAATCGGAAAGCAAAAACAAAAATTTTCGAATTTTCATGAAAATATCATAATCGGGTTAGAATTTTAACAAAAGGGTGTTATAATAACTTTATAAAAAACAAAGGGGCTTGTTTTATGGATATAAAAATGAAAAGGACATATCGCGTCGTGTTGGTGCTTTTGGCGCTCGTGCTTGCGCTGTCGCTCGCGTTCGCGGGGTGCTCGTCGCAAAACGATGCGGCGGCTTACGTCGTTTCCATCGCGCAGACGGGCGAAACGGAAAGCGGCGAAAGCGAATTCACGGTTACCTATTCGGACGGGACCACTTCTACTTTCACCGTGAAGAACGGGCAGAACGGCGAAGACGGGCAGGACGTTACCGCCGCCGACCTGTACGAAGAATATAAAAAGCAGACGGGCGACGAAAGTATCACTTACGCCGAGTTTCTCGAAAAATATCTCGATATCACCGTCCCCTCCGACAACAGCGCGGCGATCGCCTCCATTTTGCGCTCCGCTGTGCGCGTCTATTCGGAATACCGCACGACGGAATACAGCTCTTCGGGCTGGGGCGGCGCAGGGGTGCGTCCCGTCGACACGGTCGGCTACTCGATGGGCGGCGGCGTCATCTGCGAAATGAACGATACATATACCTATATCATTACAAACTACCACGTTGTGTACAGTACGGATGCGAATGAAGACAACGGCTCGAATATCGGGCGCAGTTTCCACATTTATCCTTACGGCTCGTCGGAGACGCCCGTCAATACGGGCACGCAGGACGAGGACGGCTATGACATCCTCGACTATGGCAGCTCTGCCGTCGAATGCGAATATATCGGCGGATCCGCCTCGCTCGACATCGCGGTGCTCCGCGCGAGCACGGAAGAACTGCTCGCCGTAAACGACAGCGTTGCGGAAGTGACCTATGCCGACGGCTACACCGTGGGCGAAACGGCGATCGCCGTCGGCAATCCCGAGGGCGAGGGCATGAGTGTTACCGAGGGCATCGTCAGCGTAGACAGCGAGTATATCAATCTCTCTACGGACGGCACAACGCGCTCGCACCGTTCCATGCGCATAGACGCGGCGCTGTACGAGGGCAACTCGGGCGGCGGCGTGTTCAACGAGGACGGCGAGCTGATCGGCATTGCCAACGCGGGCGACGGCACCGATCAGAACATCAACTACGCCATTCCCGTTTCCGTCGCGCGGGGGGCTGCGGAAAATATCATCGCGGGCTATGAAGCAAACGGCGAGGCAACGGGCGTCACCCGCCCGACGCTCGGCGTTACCGTCAGCATATCGAACAGCAAATACGTCTACGACAGCCAGACCTCTTCCGGCAAGATCACCGAAACGGTCACCGTCAGCGAAGTTACGGAAAACTCTATCGCCGCGGGAACGTTTGCGCTGCAGGCGGGCGACGTGCTTACCGCGTTCGTCATAAACGACACCGAATATCAGATCGATCGCTCTTTCGAGGTGAACGACCTGCTCCTAACTGTGCGCGCGGGAGACAAGATCGCCTTCAAATATGAAAGGGACGGAACGGACGGCGTGCAGACGACGGCGCAGTACACCCTGCTTGCGTCCGACTTTTCTGCGGTCGCGTGAGCAAAGCGGCCCGGCGCGAACATAAATAAAAGCGGCGCCCCGAAGTATTCGGGGCGCCGCTCTTTCTATGTTTTTATTTTTCCTGTTCGTCGGTTTCGCTGTTCGTTAAAACCTGTCCGGCGGCAGCTTTTCGTTTGCGCGTAAATATGCCGCGCAGCCGGGCGAACGCCTTGACCGCGCTCCACTCCTTTACGGGCAGCGCGGCCATCTCGTAAACTTGCAGGCATACGGTATACAAAAGGAGCAATAATATCCCCGCGAACCACCATGTCAGTATCGTGTCGGGCAGCAGCGGCGCGTTCAGGTACATATTGTTCGACTGCCCCAAAACCGTATTGCCGAAAACGGCGAATACGACCATAAACGCCAACCCGACGGGCATGGCTGTCCATTTTTTGAACGAGGGGACATAATAGCCGCATACGAGCGATTCGAGGAACATGAACAGCATCAGTGTGTGATACAGCAGTCCCGTAAACGGGTGGATATTGAAAAAGTTATCGAAGTATACCAAAAAATCGGGATAGACGAAGGTGATCAGTCCGCCGATCGCGCCCGCGAATATCGCATACTGATAAATTTTCGTGGTGGGTTTGAACAGCAGCACCACGAGCGGCAGTATAAAGCCCATCATGCTGCAATAAGTGTCGGGTATGAAATCGAGGAAAGTCCCGCTTCTCGATTTCGAAACGACGATGCGGTTAATAATTATGAGCACGAGCCCGACGAGGGCGGTCGCTTTCAGCAAAATAAACGCCTTGTTCTTGGGAATAAAAAGCCTGAAAACTACGAGCAGCCCCGCCATTGCCGCGGCGCTTACGACCATATAAACAATGTGTTCGGTTCCGAAAATCTGCATGGCGCTCTCTCTTTTGTAAAGTAGTTGCGGGTATTATAGCACAACGTTTCGCCCGAATCAAGCGCCGCGGCGCAGAAAATACCGAAAAGGCAAGGCGCGAAAATCGCCGATGCCGCATTTTTCTCGGAGAATCGGTTGTTTTGCGCACGCAGATATGCTATAATGGGAGCAATAACCAACTAGGGGAGCAGGATATGGACATTGCGCTGAAGGTTTTCGATATAGCGCTCAAAGTCGTCATGGTAATGATGTGCTACCGCTATCTTTACCTCATCGTCGGCTTTTTCGGCAAGGCAAAAAAATATCCCGAGGCGAAACAGGAACACCGCTATGCCGTGGTCATCTGCGCGCGCAACGAAGACAAGGTCATCGGCAACCTTCTCGACAGCATCGCGGCGCAGCGGTATCCGAAAGACAAGCTGCACGTTTTCGTGATAGCCGACAACTGTACCGACGCCACCGCCGCCATCGCGCGCGAAAAGGGCGCAACGGTGTACGAGC
>CALVST010000034.1 GCA_944359365.1 uncultured Clostridia bacterium | reverse complement strand
TCCCCGTTCAGGGTATAAGTGACTGTTACATCCGCACCTTCCGTCGCCGACCACGTCAGCGTGATCTGCTCGCCCGCCTCGATCTGCGCCTTGTCCGACGATGCTGTGATGACAGGCGCCTCAGGCTCAGGTTCAGGCTCGGTCTGTGTCTCGGTGACCGTCACGGTGACCGTCTTATTTTCCGCACCTTCTGCCGTGAAGGTGAACACATACACGCCCGCCTCCGATATCGTGAACGGTGTGCCCGACGTGAACGTGAGCGCGTCGTCCGCCTCCCCGTTCAGGGTATAAGTGACTGTTACATCCGCACCTTCCGTCGCCGACCACGTCAGCGTGATCTGCTCGCCCGCAGTAATCTCAGGAGCATCGACCGATGCCGTAATGACAGGAGCCGTGGTTTGACCGCCTGACTGTTGTTCGTCATCGCTGCAAGCGGTAAACGCCAGCATACTGCATACAACAGCAAGCACTACGGCCAATATCCATTTGCATTTTCTCATAATTTTATCCCTCCTATCTGTTCCGACCTCATAAAAAGGACAGACAAATCTCTTCTTATTTCCTCTTCTTTTTGATGATGAAGAACACGCCAACGCCGATGCCTGCTGCCACAACTACCGCCGCAATGACGATACCTGCGATGGCACCCGCCGGAAGCGGCTGACCTTCTCCCTTATCAGAGCCGCCCTGCTCTCCACCCACAGTTACAACAATCTCCTTAGTTTCGGTCGCACTATTGCCCCAACTATCCGTCGCCGTGATAGTCACGGTATATGTTCCCTCTTTTTCAGGCGTAAAGCGCACGCCGTCAAGCTCCACTACCTCGTTATCGGGATCGGTCACCGTTATGACAGGCGTAGGCGCAATGCCGCCGTCCCCTTCGAGGGACGCCGTAATAACGCCGAGGTTGACAGGGCTGCCCACAACGCCTTCCGTCGGGAAAGAAGCGGGAATATTGATCGTGATCGTTGCATGAGCGGTAAAGATCCGCTCCTCTGAGACAGTAAATTCAGAATACGTTGCTCCGACGTTAAATGAATTGACGCCGACAAATGCATCTGCTTTTAGATCGAGCGCTGCGATCGTCGTACTCGCCGTAGGTGTGAAAGACCTATTAAGATAAACGTTCAAAGTGCCGTCTGGAAGCACCTGTGCTTCGAGATAATTGATATCCTGAAGCCCGACGGTGATATCCGATTCCAGCCACGTCATCGTAAACAACTCCACCCCGTTGGCAAGCCCATTGATACAAAGTTTAGGCGATCCGTCTTCCCATTGGGAAAGCCAAACCATGACAAAATTGGCATTGTCGTAATAGTAAGGCACAAGCCCGAATTTCCACTCATCCGTCCCGTCAGTCTGATTGAGTTCGTCTGCTTTAATCGCCGCGCCGACATAATAGCCTTTGGTCGCGTCGGCAAGCGCGTTCTTGGTGAGCGCATTGGTCGCACGATAACTCGTGCCGCCTTTTTTGAGCGAATTGGAGATCGTTGTGCCATCTTCGCTGACCGTCCACGTCCCTTCGCGCGCGCCATATACCGTCCAGCCGTTTTTTTCAAGAGGAGTATTCGATACGAACGTATCTGTAACGGACATTCCGCTTACGGCAAATGTCCCACCCTTGGCAAATGCGCCGATGTTCACACTGTCGAAATTTTCCAGCGAAGCCAACGCTACTGCACCCTCAACGGGCTCCGAAGCGCCGCTCTCGGCATCCGCAGAAAATGTAACCGGCGTTTCGCCTGCAATAACCGTAACCGCCGACGACTTCATGTGAACGGAGAACTGCCCCGTAAGTCTCGTTTGTGCAGTCCAGACCTTCTCATCGCCGTATACTTCCTCGACGAGAGAGAGCGTTCCCTCTCCTGCAACGAGGCGGACATTGTTGTCGTCATCAATATAATTGAGATACAGTCCGTACTCTGCGCCCTCTACATTCTCTGAAAGCCCAAAGGTAAGCGAGCCCGCAAAGGTAACGTCCTCATATGCCTCACTGCTGCCGGAAGACATATAAAAGCGCGTATAATTCTCCGTGTTTTTCGCTTGCATTGTAACGGTATTACCGGTAACGGAAATATCGCCCCTGTTTTCAGCCGTCATATGGTAATTGCCGTTCACGAACCATGTAAATGGCTCATATCCGACGGCGTCGCCGAGTTCTGCTGTGAATGACGTAATATCGATTGGATGATTAAATGCGTATAATCCGATCTTCCCGCCGGAGCCCGCCGACTGCGAAAAACTCTGAACGGGGAACGTCGTACTAACGGACTCCCCTGCTGCATCCTTCCCCGCGATCGTGATTGTATAATCGTCCATTCCCATAGATGCGTTATACGTTCTCTGCACAGTCATTGTAACAGGCGATACAGACGAAACGGATGCCGTTGTCGTACCAGCAAATTGCACCTCATTCCAAGGAATATCCGAAGTCGTTCCCGCTACTCCCTCTGCACCATACCATATGCCGCCGATTTTTCTTTGTACCAATAACGAAAACGGCGTACCGGTCGTCCATTTCATGGACACAAGAATAAAATTATCCGCATCCTGTGCCCACGGAACGATGCCAAAGCCAATCTCTTTCGTCCCCATCCCGTCGGTAATTTCAAACGTTGCCTTCAAGGTGTAGTTATAGGATGTTTCTTGATAGTCCATCAATGCAAAATCAGCAAGAAACGCTGCACCGGAACCCGTTGCCTTTCCGCCCGAAAAATCCCATGCCTGAGAAGGCGTGTCCCAGCCGTCAACAGTCGCGACAAAATTTTCAGACGTCTGTTCGGTAACAGAGTCATCTTCCGCCCGTGCGCACACAAAACCAACGCCTGCTATTAGCGAACATACAAGCACCATTGCCGCCAAAAAGCCGGTTATCTTTCTTGTTTTACTCGTCATATCCTTCCCTCCCTCGATATTATTTATCAGATTTTCCTCCGGAACCATACGATTCGAGCTGCGCCTGCAATACAGACAGATCGATATCGGCCAAAGCCGCAACATCGGCTTCTCCGAATGTGGAACGCATATATACGATGGGCTGAATGTTGACAACACCGCACCATACGAGCCAAAGCTTTGCGCCGCTGCCGCCCAGTGAGAAATCGGCTACCCCCGTCGCTTCCGGACAGAGTGCGCGGAAGGCATACCCCACCTCGCCATTGTAATCCGAACTCAATTTCGTGTTCTGTTGCAGGAAATACGCCGCATTCTTATAGAACACGTCTCCCGTGTGCAGATACAGCTTGAAAAACTCGTAATAAAGAACAGCAGAATAGTTATCCGCACCCGAATGCCCCGTTGCGATGAGAGAAAAGCCCGAAACACCGCCGTCGGCAAACGTATTGATATCCTCCATCGTTCCCGAAGGAACGGCAAAGTCGTAGCAATATACCCAAGAAAGAGCGGATACCGCCGCGTGCTCGGCTGCTTTGAGATACTTCTCCTCTCCCGTCAATTCATAGGCGGCGTCAAAGCAATAGAGCGCATAAATGGATGCTTCTTTATCCACCGTATTGGGGTTATCGGGCGTGCCGCCAACATATTTTTCACGATCAAGATAAAGATTATTGTAACTGAACTCCGCCGCCTTGACCGCCGCATCATAATATTTCTGCTCACCCGTATATTCATACAGACGAACAAGGAAGCGCACGGCAACAGGGGTATTCAGTTTACTCGTCCCCTGCCAGGTAAATTCATCCGTGCGGGTACAGACAGTGCCGTCCGTTTCGTAAGCACGATAGAAAGAACCGTCCTCATTCTGATTCCCCGCCATCCAGCTACCGACTTTGAGCACGGCGGTCTCCCAATTTTCATACCCTTCAACATCATTGTTTTTGGCATAGACGCAGGCATCCAACATGCCTTCCATGCCGTCCACAAAACAACGCAGGAAAGAAGGGTAATTGCGTGCCGTGCCGGTTGCCGTCGTGCTGCCGTTATTCGGATCCCACCAAACGGGCGGAAGTACGGTATTCATAATCTTGCTTGACGCCCAAAAATCAAGAATCGTTCTTCCCTTTTCCGCCATTTCGTCATTATCCGATTCCAGTCCGGCGCTCAAGAGGAAATACCCGATCGAGGTCTGCTGCCCGATAAAACCCATCTGGAAAGAATACCCCTGCGATGATGACCAATCCCCATACGTATCGGGAGAAGTTAAATCGAGGCTGAACGGAACCCCTGCCTCCACGATGCCGTCTGTATCGAACTCCTTGTACGTCGCGTCGAACACTTCAATATTATCGTTGTAAATGGAGTCGATGTCCACATCCTGCGCTACCGCGGGTGACTCTGCATTGAACGCCGTCTTAAAAGTTTCGGTCATGGAAACGGCATATGTATCCTGTTTTTCGGGAACGATGGACACCTTATAAGTATGCAAAGAACCGATCGTCATCTCATGATAGATCCGCGTCCAACCGCTTCCCTGCATCTCCGCGCTCGGATAGCAAAAATCAACCGCCATGCCCCCTTCGGAAGAATAACCGATAGAACCATATTGCAAACCGTTATCTGCATTGCCGTTACTGCCTCCATAGAGCTCTCCATTAACGGTTATCTCGGGCTCCAGATGAGCAATAGCAAGGGAATACCCCGTTTCCTTATCGCGCAGCATTGCAAGCGGCAATCCCGTACGCGTCTCCTTGACGTACATCTTCGGCACATTCAGATTGCTCCCCTGTGCGCCGTTCGTCATGTCGCGAGAATCCTTATACAGAATAGAAGGAATAAAATAATCAAACGCAGTATAGTCCTTTGACACATCGGCACTCCCGAAGGAATATACCGTTTCAAAGCCGAAATCTCCCTGTCCGACCGCCGTCACTTCCGCAGTCCGCGACATTGCAAACACATCGCCCTGCAAATAGTAGCGATCCTTAAAGGCAATCTCGCTGCCATTCTCTGTTTCAACAGTAGCCGTGCAAAGGTAGCCATAATCCTGCTCCGAAACCGCATCGTAATTTTTCGCCACATCTACCGTCGAATAGGACATGATTTTTTTATCGACCATCAATGAAATGCTTGCAGGCGTTTCGGATGTGAAAATGACCGACTGCGCCGTAGACGCAGCTTCCCTATCGGAAAGCAGAGAGGTATCCACCAGTTGTACTGAATAGCCATCCGCAGCCAATACAAAGTCGAGCCGATAGTTCCCGGTTAGAAGTGCCGCGGTGCCGTCCGCATCGACAATAGCACCTTCGGGCGCGGCAGGAAGCACGATATTATCCTTTTCGGCGTCCTGTTCACCACCCGTGCAGGCAGCAAACGCCGTCATTCCGAGAGCGCAGCAAATTGCAAGACTTCCAATTCTTACAAAACGTTTTGCTTTCATCATCTTTCTCCTTATATAAATAATCTTATCCTTTTATCCCGGACAAAACAATTCCTTCGACAAAGAACTTTTGTGCGACACAATAAAGAATAAATGTAGGGATAAGCGCCACAATGGCACCAGCCATCATCAAGGGATACGGTGTGTTGCCGACCGTAGGAATGCTTTTCAAAACAAGCTGCAACGTACGCAAATCGGTCACAGTTCCGACATAAAGCAACGGTCCGAGATAGTCATTGTAAATGCCGTTAAATGAAAGGATAATCTGCGTAATAAGAACGGGCATGGAAAGCGGAAGCGCAATTTTTACAAAAATCCCCCACCAACCCATTCCATCAATCTGCGCCGCTTCCTCCAATTCCTTTGGAAAGCCGAGAAAGTACTGACGGATCAGAAACATCGTCATGGCAGACCCGAAGCAACCCGGTATAATAAGGGGCAACGGGGTATTCGTCCAATGATAGACTGTTGCAAATAATATGTACGACGGTATCATGGTAATGACGCCGGGCAAGAGAATAGTTGAAAGCAGTATAAAGAAAATAACATCCCGTCCCGGAAAACGCAATCGAGCAAAAGCGTAAGCAGCCATCGCACTTGTGAACACACCCACAAAGAGCGGCGCAAGCATATAGAGTATCGTGTTCATAAAACCGCCGAGGATATTATACTCGGAAAATAGCCTCGAATAGTTGTCAAAAGTGATGGTATGCCAAAGCCAATTATAATCTTTGTGGTAGATCCCGACAACGGCCTCCCCGTCATTTATATTGAATTGATAAGCAAAAGACGTCGAGAGCGCAAACAAAAACGGGATAAGCCACAGCACGGCAAGAAAAATCAAAATAACATACAGCACAATCTTGGGAAGTATCCGTTTGAAACGCTGTTTTTTATCGGCTTTTGGTTGTGCGGCAGATGCTGCCGCAGAGAATTCCGTTTGCATTTTCCGCCTCCTCAATATTTCACCCAATACTTAGACGCAATGAACTGTATCGCCGATATAACAATAAGAATGAGTCCTAATAAAAGCCCCATCGCCGAGGCAAAACCGTAACGATATCCCCATTCTCCTGTAATATAGCGATAAATCCACCATACGGGCATAACGGTATGTTCACTTATTACATCACCCGTCATGACCTGGAACTGCGTAAACGCCTGAAATGATCCAACGATCCCTGTCAAAAGTATATAAAACAATACGGGTGAAACCCCCGGCAACATAATATAACGGAATTTTACAAACGGACCTGCTCCATCCAATGACGCCGCGTCATAGAGATCTCGGGAAATATTCTGCAAAGCAGAATAAAAGAGTAATAATCCTCCTCCAAGCCCCGTCCACTGCCCCATGAAAATCATGGACGCCATAAAATGTTCTTCGTCCAAAAAACCAAAATCGTCGGTAAGGTGGAACCCTATATTCTCCAAAAGTTCCCATAAAATACCGTAATGCGAAGCAAACATCCACTGCCAAATGAATGTAACAGCGACTGCGCCGCAGATTGTAGGAATATAAAAAATCATACGCAACGCCGTCGAGCCGCGACCGACATTTACAAGCATGGCAGCCACGACAAGCGCAAAAACAGCCCCGATCGGAACGCCGATCGTAAAGACGAGGGCGTTAAGAAGGGAACGCAGGAACCAGTCCGTATTACTTGAAAAAATCTCGGCAAAATTTGCAAAGCCAATGAATTTAGGCGGCGAAAACAGATCGTATTCCGTAAAAGAATAACCGATAGACAGCACAAGCGGAAACGCCGTGAACAGCAAAAAGCCGATACACAGCGGCGCAATAAATATATAACCCCAAATATACTCGTTGCGCTTGCGCCTGTTCATTTTATTCTTTTTCGGAGAGGGGGCGAACACCGCCCCGCTTTCCGTCTGTGTAACCCTTGCCGTTATTTGCATCTCGGAGCCTCCAAAGATTAAACGAGTTGGTTGATGGTCGTCTTGCACTCATCAAGAAAGCGCTCCACCGTCCACCGATCATTGGCATTCGTATCAAGCAAATGCGCAGAAAGACCATCATAGCCAAGTTCCTTCCACTGGTCGGAAGTAAGATACATCCAAGTACCCGCAGGCTGCGTAGAGGCCGATTCCAGAAAAATTTTATAATTAGAAGGTTTGGTATTTTCGTATGCCGCAAGATAATCTTCGCTGAAAGCAACCGATTCATAAATGGGGAACTGGAAACCGGTCGCAGCTAGGATCTCCTGTCCTTCGGGGCAACCAATATATTCTACCAATTTCCATGCCGCATCAAGTTTTGCAGAGTCGATACCGCTGTAAATGGCATAGGAAACCGAACCCGACCAAGCATTAGCTCCAGGATTTTCCTCAAAAGCCGGAACATAAGCAATATCCCAATCAAAAGAATTGCCTTGAATAGTAGCAAGTTCCCAACTTCCTGCAATGACGGTGGCGACCATCTCCTGTGCAAAAAGTGCCGTCGCATCACCTGTCTGTGTCACCGTTCCCGGAGGCGTAATTCCCTCGCCGTTTCCATATTTATAATAAGCATCCTGAATAAATTGATATGCCTTCGTCAGCGCATCGACATCGGATTTTTCAGTCGGGAACTCCGTGCGGCTGTCGTTGAGAAAATCACCGCCGGCAGACCAAACAAGTCCCTCTGTCGAAAGCCCTGCCACTCCATAAATATCGGGTTCTCCGTCGCCGTCAAGATCCTTGGTGAGCGCCTCCCACATTTCTACCGCTTCTTCAATGGTCATGACCCGATCGGAAGGCGGAAGCTCGACGCCGAACTCCTCAAACAGATCTTTGTTATAATACATGACATGCGAAGAAATATCACGAGGCATGGTCATCTGATTACCCTGTCCTGTAAGACCCGTTTCCGGATCGTACTGATAACGCGTGACGACCGATTCAAACATATCGTCCATATCCACAAGGTCGCTCGCCGCGATATAAGGCGAAAGATTGACCATCGTCTGCGTGCTTCCCTTTACCCAGTTCGTAAACACACCGTCTGAAACAAGAAATACGTCATGAACATCGTTCGTTGCAAACCGCGTGGAATACGTCGTTTCATAGTCACTGATAATCTCAAGATCGACCGTAATAGTAGGATACCGTTTGTTGAACCCCTCCAACAAAACCTCGAGAACAGCGCGCTCAATGGAGGCGCCGTCCGAATCCCAGTGGGACATAGTAATGGTAACGGGGCTGCCCGTGTATTCATAGACTGCACCAGCCTCGTCATACTTTTGCTGGATCTGCGTGATTTGGTCCTGGGAAACATTGATGTTTTCATCCCCCGATCCAATGCCTCCAGCGCATCCCGACATCAATACGCCGAACGCCAATACTATTGCGACCGAAGCCCCGCACAATACCGTCAGTACTCTCTTTGCTTTCATCTTTTTTCCTCCTCTAAATTTTATTTTTCTTCCGAAAAACGTATAAGCGTAAAGCTATATGCCGGAAGTTCTACCGTATGGATACGTTTCGTTCCACGATCACACGCCACATTCTTTGGAATCACCTTATCAGGAGTCTGCAAGGTATTATAATCGTGCAACCCGCCCGAAAGTTCAATGCGCTCAATCATTCTGGCAGGTAATACCTGAAAATCAAGATCGCATGCCTGTGTCTCTGACGTCTTATTGATCGCGAAAAGCGAATATGTGCCATTATCATAGGCACACGCCGTATATACTTTTTCAGTATCCCCATAGCAACTCTCCATTTTTTCACCGCAAACAACGGTGCGCAACGCCTGACCTTTGGCAAATTGTATCGCCATCTGATATGGATAATAAATCGTCTGACGGAAAAGCCCGCCTCCGACCTCCGTAAAAATGGGGGCAATGACATTAACAAGCTGAGCAAGACACCCCATTTTGACGCGGTCGGCGTTGTTGATAAGCGTACACGCCATGCCTGCAAATGCAAGCGCATCTGCAAGGTCATAGATATTTTCCACTCTGCGAGCACCCTTCGTCCAACGCTCTTCGTTGCAATCGTTATGAACATCTAAACCGTTGGGAGAGGGTTTGGTATGCCAGATATTCCACTCATCCACCGAGATCTTCATGCGTTTTTTACTACGCCTATAAGCCTTCACATAATCTGCCGCCGCTACGACCGTCTTGATAAAGGCATCGAAATCGGTGTGCGAACTTAAAAAGTCAGTAACATTCTGCGTATCGTTTGGATATGTATAATAACGGTGCATGGACAGATAATCCACCAAATCATAGGTGTGCTGTAAAACGATCCTGTCCCACTCAGGATAGGTATTCAGATCGGGCGTAGAAGATCCGCAAACAACAAGTTCAATATTCGAATCCACCCTTCGCATCATTTTTGCCGTTTCCGCGGCCTTTCTGCCGTATTCTTCCGCGGTCAACGCGCAAATCTGCCAATCCCCGTCCATCTCATTGCCGATGCACCATGTCTTAATCCCAAAAGGTTTCTCCCGACCGTTCTTGCGGCGCAGTTCGGAGAGTGCCGTACCCTTCTCATGATTGCAATACTCTACAAGCTGCGCTGCATCCTTCGGTGTTCCCGTACCCATGTTGACGCTCATCATGACTTCCGCGCCCGTCTTTTCCGCCCAATTACAAAATTCATGCAGTCCCACTTCATTCGTTTCAAGCTGTCCCCATGCGAGATCAAGCCGAACAGGACGGTCTTTTCCGATTCCGTCCCGCCAATCGTAGCCCGACAAGAAATTTCCGCCGGGATAACGTATCTTCGGAACACTCAACGCACGGACGGTTTCCGTAACGTCTTTGCGAAACCCGGTTTCATCGGCAAGCGGATGCGTCGGTTCATAAATACCGCCATAGACAGCTCTGCCCATATGTTCGATAAAGCTGCCCCAAACATCCTTTTCAATCGTACCCAGCACAAATTCTTTGTTGATGATGATTTTATTCTTCATAGTCTTACCTCGTCATTCAAATGTTTTATTTATTATTCAATATAAACCTTTAATATTCAACATAATTATAACACTACCCCCCCCCCATTGTCAAGACCTTTTTTGATTTTTTCACAAAAAAATTTTGCCATTCACAATTCTGTCTTATCAACAATAGATAAAATCTATATTCAAGAAAACACTTGACAAATCGGCAAAAAGATTGATAGAATAAAAGAAATTATTTTTTACCATATTTTATTATGATCTATATCACCAATCTTCAAGATAAACTAAAACTATTTGAGGCACTTGCCTCTCCCGTGCGTCTGCGCATTGTGGAACTTTTGCATAACGGCGATGAAATGAACATCAATGAACTTGCAAAGAGCCTGAATCTTACGAACAGCGCTCTCACAATGCACATTCAAAAGCTGTCCGACTGCGGGCTTATTCGCGTGAGACTTGCTTCTATGGCTCGCGGGACGCAAAAACTCTGTTCCCTCACTGAAGATAAACTTCTCATTGAACTCGTCGATAAAATGAGCAGTGAATACTTTTATGAGACAGAACTCAACGTAGGACAATATACCGAATACTCCGTTCATCCTACCTGTGGGCTCGCTAACATGACACAACTCACAGGCGAACTCGACAATCCACAGGCATTTTCCTACCCGGAGCGTTTTACCGCTTGCGTCGTTTGGTTTACGGACGGACAACTCACTTACCGCTTTCCCAATCGTCTGCTCACATATCAACACGCAAAGGAGTTGCAGCTCTCCTTTGAAATCGCAGGCGAAGCTCCGGGTGCCGTTAAAAATTATCCGTCTGATATCTCGTTTTATCTCAACGGCATTCCCGCAGGCGTCTATCATTGCCCCGGAGAGTTTTTTGAACGTAAGGGTCGCTACACGCCTGACTGGTGGTTTACCAACTTCGGACAATACGGACGAATCAAAATTTTAACTATCAATCAGGAGGGGACTTTTCTCGACGGAATGCGCGCGGGAGATACAACGCTTGACGATCTGCTCCTTGATCGACACGAAGATATAGTATTTACCCTCGATTGCAGAAAAGCAATCGGATTAGAAGAAAACGGCGGGATCACTCTTTTTGGAAAAGGTTTCGGTGATTATGATCAAGGGATCAAACTGCGCCTTGTCTATACACAAGACAACAAGCCACATGGTGAATTACTTAAATAAAAATCAAATCCCGATGTTTCTATCCTCGGGATTTTTCTTTATTCTTACAAGAACTGCGCCTGTTATTCAATAAAAATAAATCAACCAAAGAATATTTGTTTAAATAAATTTTTTGATTATAACTCCATTCGACAAGATATAAAAGATATCCTATATTCTCATGTTCAGCCTTTCGGCATTTAGTTGTTGCGGATTATCTCTCCCCTGTCAAGGACTGGAAAATATCACCGAAAACAATTAAGCCGTCCCCCTTTCCGATTAATCGGACTGGGAGACGGCTTTTCCTTTTTACTCTTATGCGATATTTTCCGCGCGTAAGGGATTTGACTATAAAATGATTTACTTACCCTTATCCTTGACAGTTGTGATCTAATCCGCTTGCTCCGTGGTCGCCGAAAGGCTAAACCACATAAAGGAGGCTTTCCTATGGGTAAGTTTTTATCCTATAAAGGTACAAAAAGTTTCGGTTTTGTCAACAAAAGTTGCGGTTTTGGGTAAGAAAATGCGCTATCTTTTTCTATCCTTCCTGCTGTATAGTAGTATCGTCGATATGCGATAGGCATACCGACAATACTGTTTGGCAGGTTATAGATATTCCCATGACGCAGGAGGAACGCGAAAATCTCATATCCGGTTTCCTGTCCGCCAATGCGGGCAATACCGATGTGAACACGACGAGGATGCTCAATATGCTCGTCGAATCTTTGGCGTACTCGAAATTACAGGAACTCCTCCCCGGTGTACAAAAACAATCTTCCCCCGCTCAACCGAAGGAGAAGAAAAAACTTTATCTCAAATTTACCAAAAAGGAGCTGGAACAAATGACTGCCAAATACAAACATATCTTTGCCCACGGCGACAAGATCGTCACCTACCGCCAGAAGAAAAACGGCGTCTTCGAAGCACGTTTCCATCGTCAGGGCATCGACATCGAAGTCTCTTCCAAAGACTTAAATATCTTAAAACAAAAATTCATTGACGCGCTCAACAACTATGCCGCAACCGGCAGCGTGAAAGCAAAGAACAGGCATACCGTGTTCTTCAACGACTTTGCAAAAAACTGGCTATCCCTTAAAGAGAAAACGACAAAGCCGCTCACTTTCAAAGAATACAAGCGGCTGTTTGAACACGACATTTCCCCTGCTTTCGCGGACAGGGCGCTCGCCGATATCGACAGAGCGTTTATCCAAACTTTCCTGTTCCGCTATGTGGAAAGAGGAAAACTGCGTACTGCCGAGAAACTACAGCTTATCCTGCGCTGTATCTTCGATTTAGCCGCAAGCGACTATAAATTCGATTCCCCTATGGCAAAAATCGTACTTCCCAAACATCAGAGCAAGAAAGGCAGCGCGTTTACTTATGAGGAAGAAAAGCAACTTGTCGATTATTGTATCGCTCATCCAGATCTGACGGCATCCGGTGCATTGCTTGTCCTTCTCTATACGGGAATGCGCCGCAGCGAACTGCAAACGCTGCGCATCATTGACGAGAACTGGCTGGAATGCGATACGAGCAAAGAGAAAATGGGCAACGACGTCGTTCCCCGCAGGATACCGATTACCCCGATGATGCGGAAGGTATTGCCGTACATAGACTTTGAGAAGGCAAAGCAAACCAACGTCAATACCATCAACACAACCATCAAACGACTGTTCCCGAACCACCATACACACGAACTGCGCTATACCTTTATAACCCGGTGCAAAGAATGCGGCATAAACCACGAACTCGTCATGCTCTGGGACGGGCACTCTTTTGACAAAGACGTAAAAACTTCCGCCATAGACAGAGGTTACACAGACTATTCGGAAAAGTATGCTCTTGCCGAGGCGGAAAAGTTCAATTATGAGCTGTAAAAAGCCTCGTGAATACTCCGATTTAGTCCCAAATTAGTCCCAAATGCCTCTTTTTTACCCGATTCTTAGAACAATATTTACATTTTGTTATAACAGATGCATAGAAAAAATGAGAGTTGTTATCAAATAGTGATAGCAACTCTCAAAATGGCTGGGGTAGCTGGATTCGAACCAACGAATGACGGAGTCAGAGTCCGTTGCCTTACCGCTTGGCGACACCCCAATGCTTTTTATTTACCACGTTATTTTATCAAAGTTTATCCGTTTTATCAAGCATTTTTACGCTGTTTTATAAAATTTTTTCGTTCACTGCAAATCTTTTTCCTACAACACGCCCTCTATCTTTCTGACTTCCCGAAAACCCCGTCTATGATCGCCGCAACGGTCCCGTCTATATTCAACCCGTCGCAGTCTACGATTACATCGGCATACATTTCATACAGCGGCGCGCGTTCGGCGTACAGTTCGGCAAGCGTTTCCCCCTTTTTCTTCATGATAACGCCGCGGCGGAAAATATCTTTGCCCGCAAGGCGTTTTTCAAGCTCTTTCAGCCCCACCCGCAGGTACACGACCTTGCCGAGCCCTTTCAAATGCGCCATCGCCTTTTCTCCGTATACGACGCTTCCGCCCGTGGAAATGACGCACCTTTCCGCCCATAAAGCGGCATTGACACGCTCTTCGACGGCAATAAACCCATTGACGCCTTCCCTCGCGATTATATCGCACAGCAGCGCCTTTTCCTCATTCTGTATAAGAAGATCGGAATCGATATACCCGTATCCGATATTTTTTGCGAGCAGTACCCCCGCAGTGCTCTTGCCCGACGCGGGCATCCCGATAAGTACGATGTTTTCCATAACGGAAAAATTATACAGCAAAAAAACCTTCCCGTCAAATTTTTTCACGCGCCTGCACTTTTATTTGAAAAATCGCCGCCATTTCTGTTATAATAGCGGCATGGAACGAACCGAAAAACTTTGCGCGCTTTCCGCGCCACTGCTCGCATGGTACGATAAAAACAAGCGCGACCTGCCGTGGCGCATCGACAACTCCCCCTACCGCGTATGGGTATCGGAGGTCATGCTGCAACAGACGCGCGTGGAAGCGGCAAAAGAACATTACATCCGCTTTTTGCGGGAACTTCCCACCGTTTCGGCGCTTGCCTCCTGCCCCGAAGACAAACTTTTAAAGCTTTGGGAAGGGCTAGGCTATTACAGCCGAGCCAAAAACATGCAAAAAGCCGCCCGAGAGATCGCCGCCCGCGGCAGATTCCCCGATACTGCGGAAGAATTGGAAAAATTGCCCGGCGTAGGAAAATACACGGCGGGCGCGGTCGCCTCGATCTCTTTCGGCAAACCCTCTCCCGCGGTAGACGGCAACGTGGTGCGGGTGCTTTCGCGTATTTTAGGCGACGCCGAGCCGCAGGAAATCTTGCGCGGGCGCTATTTTGCCGAACTTGTGCCCGCATACCCGCAGGGGCGGTGCGGCGATTTTACGCAGAGCCTGATGGAACTGGGCGCGCTCATATGCCTGCCCGCTTCCCCGAAATGCCTTTTGTGCCCCGTTTGCGGCATTTGCGAAACGAAGAGCGACGCGCTCCCCGCAAAAAAAGAAAAACCCGCCCGCAAAGAGACGGACATGACCGTTTTTGTTTTCAAAAACGAGGGCGGTATATGGCTGAAAAAGCGGGACAGCGGCGTTCTTTCGGGTTTGACGGAATTTTATAACAAGGAAGAAAAGCTGTCCGCCGCGCAGGCGGAAAGGTTTTTATGCGGCGCGGGATTGCAAAATGTTACCCTTAAAAGAGCGGGGACGCACAAACACGTTTTCACACACCTTGTGTGGCACATGACGGCGTATATCGCCGAAACCGATGAAGACGTCGCCGCTCTGCCCTCCTTTTCCTCTATGCGCTTTTACGCAAAAAAAGAGGCGGAAGAGAGCGTTTCCATCCCTTCCGCCTTCCGCTGGTGCCTGAAATATATTTAACGCTTTTATCGAAAACACGATTTCGCCACGCCCGCATATTTTCGGGCCCGGCGATGCAAAACGGTCCGCGCAAACTGCGCGGACCGTTTTCGTCCTTTTCGAAAATCAAAGGCGCCAGAGATATTCAGCGCTCCCCGCCCGATTCGACCGCAGCCTTGCCGAGTTCGAAGGCGCGGGCGTTGATCTCCATGAGCGCGGGTTTGCCTACGAATTTTTCATTCAGGCAATTGATGATGCTTTTATCCTTTACGATGTGCGTTATCTGACAGAGCGCGCCCAGAATGACGTTGTTCGCGCTGCGGATGTCGCCCGCCTGCATGGCTATGTCGTTCGCGGCGATGTCGTAGACGGAGATATCGTCTCTGCCCGCATAGCAGTCGGAAAGGGAACCGTTCACGATGACGATGCCGCCCGAGCGCACGCGCGGGGCGAATTTATGAAAGCTCGGCCCGTTCATGGCGATGAGCACGTCCGGATTGTTGCAGAGGGGGGATGCGATCTCCTCGTCGGAGATGATGACCGAACAGTTCGCCGTGCCGCCGCGCATTTCGGGCCCGTACGCGGGGAGATAGGAAACTTCCTTTCCTTCCCACAGCCCGCTCTCGGCGAGCATCTTGCCTGCGGACAAAACGCCCTGCCCGCCCTGGCCAGCCAATAAAATACGGATCATTTTCATTCCCTCCCTTCAGACTTGTCGCGGTACACCCCGAGCGGGAAAGTTTTGCTCGTCTCTTCCGCCATAAAACGGAGCGCCTCGATCGGCTTCATGTGCCAGTTCGTGGGGCAGGAAACGAGCACTTCCACAAAGGAATACCCCCTGCCCTCCGCCTGAAAGCGGAGCGCCTTTTTGATCGCCTTTTTCGCCGCGAGAACGTGCTTTACGTCGTGCGTGGAGACGCGCTCGATGTAATAAGGCGCGTCGAGCGTGGCGAGAAGTTCGCACACGCGGATGGGATAGCCGTTGACCGCGGGATCGCGCCCGTTTTGGCAGGTGGTCGCCTTCTGCCCGATGAGAGTCGTGGGCGCCATTTGCCCGCCCGTCATGCCGTAAATGCTGTTGTTGATGAAGATGATGGTGATGTTCTCGCCCCTCGCCGCGGCGTGCACCGTTTCCGCCATGCCGATGGACGCGAGGTCACCGTCGCCCTGATAGACGAACACGAGCCTGTCGGGCAGGCACCTTTTGATGCCCGTCGCCACCGCGGGCGCGCGGCCGTGCGCCGCTTCCTGCATGTCGCAGTTGAAATAATCGTATGCAAACACCGCGCAGCCGACGGGCGCGATGCCGATCGCCTTATCCTGAAGCCCGAGTTCCTCGATGCTCTCCGCCACGAGCCTGTGCACGATGCCGTGCGTGCAGCCGGGGCAGTAATGCAGGTGCGCGTCCGTCAGCATTTTTGTTTTCTGGAATACTTTCGCCATAGTTTACACCTCTTTCGCAAGTTCCGCTTTCGCGAGCGCGTCCTTCGCCGCCTGAACGATCTCTTCCTCGTCCATGACGTTGCCGCCCGTTCTGCCGTAGAAGTAGACGGGTTTTTTGCCGTTTACCGAAAGGCGCACGTCTTCGACCATCTGCCCGAGCGAAAGTTCGACGGTAAGGAAGGCTTTTGCGCCATTTGCCGCCTCTTCGTACGCTTCCGAGGGGAACGGATACAGGGTGATCGGGCGGATGACACCCGCCTTTATGCCCTGCTTTCTGAGCGTTTTCGCCGCGCTCTTGCAGATGCGCGCCACGGTGCCGTAAGCGGTGATCACGATCTCAGCGTCGTCCGTCATGAATTTTTCGCACATCTTTTCGTTTGCGGCGATCTCGTCATACGTCCTCTGCATTTCGTTGACGTGCGGTTCGAGTTCTTCCGGCTTTATGATGAGGCTGTTGAGCACCCGCCTGTTTTCGCCGTAGCCGCCGTCCGTCGCCCAGTCCTTTTTGGGGATATCCGAAAGCGCCCGCATGGGAGGAAGCTCGACGGGCTCCATGAGCTGACCGATCATGCCGTCCGCCAGGATCATGACGGGCACGCGGTATTTATCCGCCAAATCGAAGGCGCGGTAAGTGAAGTCGCACGCTTCCTGCACGGAAGAGGGCGCGAGTACGAGAAGGTGATAGTCGCCGTGGCCGCCGCCCTTGGTCGCTTGAAAATAATCGCCCTGTGCGGGCAAGATGCCGCCCAGCCCGGGGCCTGCGCGCATGATGTTTACGACGACGCATGGTATGCGCGCGCACGCTATGTAGGAAATGCCTTCCTGTTTGAGGCTGATGCCGGGGCTCGACGAGCTCGTCATGGCGCGCACGCCCGCGCCGCCCGCGCCGTACACCATATTGATCGCCGCGACTTCCGACTCCGCCTGTACGAACACGCCGCCGATCTTGGGCATGACGGCGGACATATATTCGGGGACTTCGTTCTGCGGCGTGATGGGATAGCCGAAGAACGCGCGGCATCCGTTGCGGATCGCGCCCTCGCAGATCGCCTCTGTTCCGTGCAATAAAATTTTAGACATAAAAACCTCCTCGCTCTGTTCACGCGTTTCTCGTGCAAAGGCACTGCGAAACGCCGTGATTTGAGAGACAACCGCCGTTCGCCGACACAAGGTCGGCTCTGCGGCGTTTTTCTCTCTGCGAAAATTTTTTGGGGCTTTCCTAATATAGCAATTTTCGCATTCACTCTTTTTCGACAAGCCGCAAGTATGCGGCAAATTGAGTGCGCTTTTTGAAAAGCGTGGTTTTCAAACGCGCCTTTGCTTGTTTGAATTCACGAAAAATAATTTGTGCTGACAAATTATTTTTCCGTGATTTTGAGGGCCCTGCCCTCTGCGGCGCGCTTATTGAGGGCACACCGTATCATGCGCGCCGCATTCACCCGTTGAGACCGCAAGTATGCGGCAAATTGAGTGCGCTTTTTGAAAAGCGTGGTTTTCAAACGCGCCTTTAATTATTTTAAATATTAATTCGCGCAAGGGAAATCGCAATTTTCCGCAGCGCACCCCTATTTGCCAACGCCTTGGCTCACGGAAGGGGTGAATGTCCGCGATTATATACATTGCGTGCCTCTAAATATCGCGGACAGAGGGGAAAACCGCATGGGTTTCCCCTCTAATCACGAAAATTCGCAGGCGTCAGCTCGCCGAGAATTTTGTGAACCCTCTCATTTTTCCACTTCAATCGCGCAGTCGGGGCACATGATCGCGCAGAACGCGCACCCGATGCAGTTTTGCGGGTTCACCTTTTCCGCAACAAAATACCCGTTCGCGTTCATGCGGTGCTCGCTCAGCGAAATTACATTCTTCGGGCAGGCGTTCGCGCAAAGCCCGCAGCCCTTGCATACCTTTTCGTCTATCGTGATGCTTGCCATTGTTTACTCCCTCCGTCCCCTCTTGTAATAAAAGAGGTATTGCTGCATAAATCCGCCGTATTCCCCGAACTTTTCCGAAAAATACGCGGAGATCTCTTCTCTTTTTTTCAGCGTGCCGCCCATATCTTCGCGGTATGCCTTTTCTATCCATGTGTCCACGGGGAATGCCGCCGTATCCGCAAAGCCGAACAGCGCGATGCAGTCGGCAACCTTCGGCCCCACGCCCGCATATTCCGCCAGCTTCGCGCGCAGCTTTGCTCCCTTAAACAGGGCGAGCGGCGAAAGCCCTTCCTTGGCGATCCTTTCCGCCGTCTGCGCGATGTACTTGGCGCGATACCCCGCGCCGAGCGCCGCGTAAAAACTTTCGTCCTTTTGCGCGAGCCGCGCGGCGTTCGGGAATGCAAAATACCTTTCGCCCAGAAATTCGCGCTCTTCCCCGAGCGACTCGGCAATGCGTTCGATGATGCCCTGAATGCGCGGGATGCGGTTGTTCTGCGATATGATGAAGGAAAAAAACGCCTCTTCCGCGTCCTGCCTGAGGATATGTATCCCTTTGCCGTATTCCGCCGCGGCGGCTACTGCGGGAATGCCGCAGTTTGCGGCAAAATCCGCGATCTTCGCGTAGCCGCGGGAAAGATCGAAATAATTATAAAAATATTCTTCGTCTTCGGAAAGGATATGCACCTTTCCGCCTTCCGCATAAATATAGCACGCCTTATCTTTGGTAAATACGAGGTATCCCCTTTCAAACGGGCGGTAACGGAATACCTGCCCGCACAAAAGCGTCGCCTGCGGACAGAAAAATTCTCCGCCGAAAACCTGCTCGCGCACCGCTGTGCCCCTCTTCTCCGGTCCCCTTCCGCAATAATTCGAAAAGGAACGTGCTTCCTTTCATTATATAACATCGCCGCGCAAAAATAAAGCGCTTTTCGTGCTTTTTCCCCAAAAAATCGCAAGGACGGCAGGAAAAAACTGCCTTCCGCCGCAAAAGGCGCGAAATCGTTTGCCAAAACCGAAATTTGCGTGTATCATAGTAGCACAATGAGTTTGATGAAGCGCATAAAGCTCTCTCGGTTTGTACTGAGCTGCATATTCTTGACGGGTTACGCGGCATACACGGTGTACGCGGTCTACTACTATACCCGCTATGAAGACAGCCGCATCGGCACCATACTCTTGTGCCTGATCGGCGCGGCGCTCGCGCTTTCCGTCGTCATCACGATCGTCAGCTACCGCATCAACATGATGGACAAGCCCCGCCCCAAACTGCACCGCTTTATCAAAATGGCGAAGTATACCTTTCAGCTGATCGCCTCGGCGATCACCATTTTCCTCGTCATATCCACGGTGCAGAACACGAACGTGTTTTCCATCATCATGTCGTTCGTGTCGGTGCCCTTCCTGCTGTGGAGCCTGTTCGTGAACGTTCTGGCGGAACTGTTCGACCATACCTTCCGCGGGTTCGGCAAAAAGGTATACGAGCCGCAGGAACTTTGCAACGAAGAGGGCGAACGCATGGACGTTCGCGCCGTTATATCGAATGTAGACGGCGCGCAGAACGCCCGCCGGCAGATGAGCAAAAAGAAAAAGCCTTCCGCACGAGCCGAAAGGCAATGAAAAACCCGCCCGCGCAACAATTGCGCGGGCGGGATCGTTTTTTTATAGAGTTACTGCGCTTTTACTTCGTAAACGCTGACCTGCTTTCTGTCTTTGCCCAATCTTTCAAAGCGGACGACGCCGTCGACAAGCGCGAAAAGGGTATCGTCTTTGCCGATGCCGACGTTGTTGCCGGGGTGGAACTTGGTGCCGCGCTGGCGGACGAGAATATTGCCCGCAAGCACTTCCTGCCCGTCCGAACGCTTTACGCCGAGGCGTTTCGCCTCGCTGTCGCGCCCGTTGTGGGAAGAGCCGGTTCCCTTTTTATGAGCAAACAAACTGATAAAAATCAT
>CALVST010000033.1 GCA_944359365.1 uncultured Clostridia bacterium | reverse complement strand
CCCTCGGTATACCCGTCCTTTACCTCTTCGGGCACAAATTCCAAAATTTTGCCTATAAATTTTTGTTCGTATTCCCCTTTCAGCTTTTCGGCAAGCGCCAGAAGTTTATGCAGGCGCGCGCTCTTTGCCTCGGGGGAAACTTCCTTCATTTTCGCCGCGACGGTGCCCGTCCGCCTGCTGTACGGAAAGCAGTGTATCTGCGAAAAGCCGATCTCTTCGGCAAAGGCGAGCGTTTCTTCGAAGTCCTCTTCCGTTTCGGAGGGGAAGCCCGCGATGATGTCCGTCGTGATCGCCGCGTCGGGAAAATATTCCCGTATCAGCGCGACGCGCGCGCGGTAATCGTCTTTCGTATAATGGCGGTTCATCTTTTTCAAAACGCTCTCCGCCCCGCTCTGCAACGACAGGTGGAAATGCGGTGCGAACCGCCCGACCTGTTTCGCCGCGTCCAACAGCGCCGCGGTCACGGCATTCACTTCGAGCGAGCCGAGCCGGATGCGGCAGCGGGCGTCCTTTACGGCGAGCAACAGGTCTGCAAGCCCCCTGCCGCCGTCGTTGTACGACGAAATGTCTATGCCCGTTATGACCGCCTCTTCCGCCGTGCAGGAAAGTATTTCCCCGGCGGCGCTCTCCAACCGCCGCGAGCGGCTCCTGCCGCGCAGGTACGGTATGATGCAGTAGGAACAGAAGTTATTGCACCCGTCCTGTATTTTCACGAACGCGCGCGACTTGAAGCGTTTGGGCGCGGGGAGTTCGTCGTATTCCTTGTCGTTTTCGTCGAGAAATATCCCTTTCTCGTCCAAAAGACTTAAAATTTTGCCCTTTTGCCGCGCGCCCGAAACGACGGTAACGTTTTCCTTTTCCGCAAAAACGGCGGGCGACTTTTCGGCGGCACAGCCGCAAACGAGTATCTTCGCCGAAGGGTTGACCTTGCGGATCCGCGCGATCGCCTGGCGCGACTTTTTTTCCGCCTCGGCGGTAACGGCGCAGGTGTTGAGAATGTACACGTCGGCAGGGACGAGCCCTTCCGCAACTTCCCAGCCCGCCTCTTCCAAGCCCTCGATGAGGGAGCCGCTCTCGCAGTCGTTCACCTTACAGCCCAAAGTAAAAACCGATGCCTTCATCTGAGTTCTCCCAGCGCGAACATGACCACGGAAGTAAAGGCGATCGCCGCCGTTTCCGCACGGAGGATGCGCTTTCCGAGCGTTATGCCCGCAAACCCCGCCGCCTTTGCCGCGGAAAACTCCTCTTCCGAAAATCCGCCTTCGCTGCCTACGACGAGCGCGCAGGAGCCTTTCAGCGCGGTCATATCCGCCTCGCTCTCTTTGGCGAATTCGCAGGCGAACAGCTTGTTCTCAAACCCCTCGCAGGAGGCGAGCGCGGCGTTCAGATTGTCGTAATATACGATCTCGGGCGCGCGGGCGCGCAGGCACTGCTTTGCCGCTTCCCGCGCCACCTTTTTCAGCCTTTCCAGCTTGTTTTCGTTCATGTACGCGGAGCAATAGCGGCTGGAAAAAATGCCTATTTCCGACACGCCGAGCTCGGTCGCCTTCTGTACGACGAGTTCGGTCTTGTCCCCTTTGAGCGCGCCCGCGAGCAATTTCACCCGCGTTTGCGGCTCCTTGTCGGACGCGCGCTCCCCCGTGACGTGGCAGTACAGCGCGCCCTTTTCCGCACGGCAGACGACGGCAGTATATTCCTTTCCGCTGCCGTCCAACAAAACGACTTCGTCGCCGACGTTCAGGCGCAGAACGTTTTTCGCGTGCGCGTATTCCTCGCCCGCAAGCGCCGTTTCGGGCGATATTTTATCCACAAAAAAGCGGCGCACCGTCATTTTTCTCTCCGCATCGCGAGCGCGAACCATTCGCCCTTGCGTATCTGTTCGACGAGGGAAAGCCCCTTTTCGGCATACGCCCGCTTTACCTGTTCCAGTTTGCTCTCTATGATGCCGCTCAGGATGAGCGTGCCGCCCTCTTGCAGGTTTTTGGGTATGCTCTCGGAAAGGCGGCACAAAATGTCGGCGGTGATGTTCGCCGTCATCAGCCCGCCCCTGATATCCGCGTTTTCCAGAAGGTCGGAGAGCGCCACCTTCGTTTTTTCGGCGGTGCCGTTGAGCACGCTGTTGTGCTCGGCGCTGCGCACGGCGACGTAGTCGATGTCGATCAGGTACGCAAACTTTGCGCCCAGTTTGACGGCGGCAATGCCGAGGATGCCGCTGCCGCACCCCACGTCTATGACCGTTTCATCCTCTTTGAGGTATTTTTGCAGAAGTTCGAGGCACATGGAAGTCGTTTCATGCTCCCCCGTGCCGAACGCCATGTTCGAATCGAGGCGGATGACGATCTCGTCCGGCTTTTTTTCGTATCTGATCCATTCGGGGCAGACGACCACCCGTTCGCCGATATGTATGGGGCGGAAATGTTTTTTCCAGATGTCGATCCAGTCGTCGCCGTCCACTTCGCGCCTTGCCGTTTCCAAAGAGCCGAGGCGGAAGATGCCCGCGCTGCGTTCGCGCAGGGCGTCGAGGTCGGACACGATCTCCCTGATTTTTTCGTCCGCAACGTCGAGGGGCAGAAAGCATTTGACGAGCACGTCGCCGCCCGCCTGCTCGCAAAGGTCGTCGTCCATGTAGTCCCAGAAGGTGCGCTTGTCGTTTTGCAGGGCGATGACGTCGTTCACGTCGGATATGGCGACGCCGTAGTTCGTATAATTCCACAAAATGTCCGCCACGAGTTCGCTGCCTTCCGTGGTCGTATGTATGGTAAGTTCGATGAATTTCATAAAAAACCTCTTTGCGCCGCCCGAACAGGGCGGCGCGCGCATGCATAGTTATAAAAAAGCAAAGATCATGCAAACAGTGCGGCTTGCGTTTGGGCGGCATCCGTTACGAATTTTACCGGATTGTTGTGATACAGCACTCCCAAAAACGAGCCTTCGATATCCGCAATAAGGTCCTGCGCAAAACCAGTGTTTTCAAATACTTTGACGATGCCGAAAAACAGCAGCACGAGCAAAAAGACCGCCGCCACCATGAGTATCATGCCGAGCACGCGGTTGAGCACGCGCATGACGGCATTGTCGGCAGTGAATATACCGCCGATGCACTTCACGATCACGATGCGCACGATCTGCACGACAAAGAAGAGCAATATATAATAAATGATGGTTTCAAGCCGTATTTTACCGAGAAAACTCCACGCGTTTGTCAAAGCCGCGTTGATGCGCTCCACCAACCGCGCCACCGCGGGGATGCCCGCGATCATGCCGCCGAACGTCGCGCAGATGAATATAGACAAAATAAAACCGAATATGCCCTTCGTAAAAAAGCGCAGGGTGCGCGCGAAGCCCATTAAAAGCCCCAACCCCGCGAATGCGATGGCAACGAGTATGGTTATCGCGTCCAAAGCTCCCATATTTCCTCCTTCGCCGCAAATTTGCGGCGGAACGATTATAGCCCCTTTTGCGAAAGCCCATTCACGAAAGAATCAAAAACCGTACAGGTCTTTCGTACCGAATTCGGGTTCGCACGTCATGTTGATGCCGAGTTTGCGCACATAGCGCATATCCGACTCGGGCAGGATGCACGAAGCGTGCGCCTCGCATCCGCGCAGACCGACGAGCATATCCATCGCCTTTTCCGCCACGGGATTGGTCGCCGCGCAGATGGAAAGCGCCGTAAGCACGTCGCCGAGGTTGAGTTTCACCTTGTCCTCACACAGCACCTCTTTTTTCAGCTTGATGATCGGCGCAAGCACCACGGGTGCGAGCAGCAGCATGTCGTCGCCGATGGAAGAGAGCGCTTTGATGGCGTTGAGCACGGCGGAAGAGCAGGCGCTCATCAGCTTGCTCGAACGCCCCGTGACCGTTTCGCCGTTGTCGAGGCGGATGGCGACGGCCGTGCTGTTGCACTTTTCCGCCTTTGCGAGCGCGGGTTTTATGACCGTGCGCTCCTCTGCCGATATTTTGTTTTGGTTCATGATCAGCTGAATGCGCTCGACGGCGTCCGCGCCGCCGTTGCCCGTCTTATAGTCGCAGGCGGCTTTGTAATAGCGGCGGATGATCTCCTGCCGCGACGCTTCGCGGCACGCCTCGTCGTCGACGATGGCAAACCCCGCCATATTGACGCCCATATCCGTCGGGGAATTATAGATGGATTCGTCGCCCGTTATCTTCGTCAGAATAGACTTGACGATGGGGAAACATTCTATATCGCGGTTGTAGTTGACCGTCGTTTCCCCGTACGTTTCGAGATGGTACGGGTCTATCATATTGATGTCGCCGAGGTCTGCCGTCGCCGCCTCGTACGCGACGTTTACGGGATGGCGCAGCGGCAGGTTCCAGATGGGGAAGGTCTCGAATTTCGCATATCCCGCGCGCACGCCCCGCTTATACTCGTGGTACAGCTGCGAAAGGCAGGTGGCGAGCTTGCCGCTGCCCGGCCCCGGCGCCGTTACCACGACGAGCGGCTTCTCCGTTTCGATGTACGGGTTCGCGCCGTAGCCCTCGTCCGAAACGATCACGTCCACATCGGTAGGATACCCCTTCGTTTTGGTGTGAATGTACGTTTTCAGCCCGTGCTGTCTGAGTTTGTTGATGAATTTATCGGCGGCGGGCTGTTCCTGATACTGCGTAACGACGACGCTGTTCATGTTCAGCCCGAGGCCGCGCATCTTGTCGATGAGGCGCAAAACGTCGGTGCCGTAAGGGATGCCGAAGTCCGCGCGTATCTTGTTGCGCTCGAGGTCAGCCCCGCTGATGACGAAAATGATCTCCGACTGATCTTTGAGCGTAAGGAGCATCCTGCATTTCGCGTCCGCCTCGAACCCGGGCAGAACGCGCGTCGCGTGCATATCGTCGAACAGTTTGCCCCCGAATTCGAGATACAGCTTATTGTCAAACTTTTTGATGCGCTCCAAGATCTTTTCGCTCTGCAATTTGATATACAGGTCGTTGTCGAATCCCTTCTTCATTCGCGTATTCCTCTCTCATAAACGTCTTTTTTATTGTATCACACCCGCGCGGGCAAGGTCAAGCAAACGGGGCGCATCGAGCGGCGCCAAGCCGCAAAAAAAACTCCCGCCGAAGGCGGGAGATCGCGCGCTTTTCTTTCACACCGAAAGCGTTTCCTTCATCTTGCGGATCGCGTCGGCGCGGTTGTCGCACCCCAGCTTGACGTATATCGCGCTTATATAGTTGCGCGAAGTGCCCTCCGAAAGGTTCAGCGCCGAGGCGATCTGGCGGTTATTGAACCCCTCGTACAGCATGACGGCGATCTCCGTTTCCCTTTCGGAAAATCCGAACGCTTTTTTCAGGCGCAGTTCCCTGTCCGCGGATACGTTTTTCGCCGCGTCGGATATTTTTTTCGCAATTTTTGCGGGAAGTATCGTGTCCCCCGCGTAGGCGTTTTTTACGGCGTCGATGAGCGCCGCGCCGCCTATATCTTTGAGCAGATACCCGCAGGCACCGTTGTTGAGCGCGCTCAGAATATAATCGCTGTCGTCGAACGTGGTCAGAATGAGCACCTTTACGGACGGGTACTTTTTCTTAATTTCGCCCGTGGCGACGACGCCGTTCATGTTGGGCATGCGGATATCCAACAGCACCACGTCGGGCACGTTGTTTTCCATCTTATCGAGGGCGTCGCGCCCGTCTTCGGCAACGCCGATCACTTCGAGCGCGTCCGAGGTAGACAGAACGCTCTTTATCCCCTCCGAAAGGATGGGTTGGTCATCCACGATCATCACTTTTATTTTCATCGCCCGTCTCCTTTTCTTCCGATTCGCCGCCCGTCTTCCCTTCCGCCTGCGGCTCTTTGAGGCTGCCGGGAAGGCTCATCTCTATTTCAAAGCCCTCTCCCTCTTCCGAAGAAAAGCGCACCATGCCGCCAAGTTTTTCCGCCTTCGCGCGCATGCCCGAAAGCCCGAAACCTTCCTTAAATTTTTTCATGTCTGCGCCCCTGCCGTTGTCGGAAAGGAGCATCTCGATGAAATTGCCCTTGTCTTTCAGTTCAAAGAAGAACGCCGTGCTCCCGCCGTGGCGTATGCCGTTGGAAATGCCTTCGCGCAGCGTGTTTGCGACGAACCGCTCTGCCTCGCCGCTCAAAGCCACGTCGTCTATTTTGCTGCGCACGGTGATGCCCGTGCCGTCCTGCGTTTCGCCGAGGATGCCTTCGAGGTATTCCTTGAAAGTTACGTTTTCTCTCCTGCCCGAAAGCAGATGCACGGAAAGGCGCAGTTCGTCGAGACAGTTTTTCGCCTGAATGTTCGCCGCGGAAATGCACCGCTTCGCCTCTTCGGGATTGGAATCGACGGCGAGCCGCGCCGCCTCCGTCTGCATGATGACGGTCGTCAGCGAATGCCCCGCGGTGTCGTGTATCTCCTTTGCGATGCGGTTGCGCTCTTCGATGAGCGTTACCTCTTCCAGCTTTTCGTATGCGTGCAGAAGTTCGTTGCGGCTCTCTTCCAGTTCTTTCACGTTTTCCTCGATCGTCCTGTTTTTGCGGTATACGGTCATGGAAAAATTGAACATAATGAAATGCAGACAGAAAACGATCAGCTCCAGAAAATACTGCGAAGAAGTGCGGAATACCGCGTCGATGAATCCGTTGAAAACGGCGATGACGACGTAGGTGATGGTATACGCGCCGAGGTTGACGGCAAACATGATGACGTTGTCGCGCAGGCGCTCGCTCGATATATAGAACTCGGAAAGCACGAGCATATATACGATGTAATTGTACGTCGAAGTTTCACCGCTGCGGTTGCGCACGCCCGAAAATATCGTCAAAAGGATGAGCAGCACGGAATCTAGCACGAACCAAAATATCTTCCGCCGAAAAGTCTTGGCGATGAAAAGCTTTGCCAGCATGGACAGGATCAGCGCGACGAGCACCGTTATCGTGAACGCGATCACGCCCGTCTGCACGCTTGCCAACGCCACGGGTATGCACATGACGGCGAGAAGGGTAAGTATGACGAATTCGAGCAGGCGGATAACGCCCTTATCCGTTTTCAGCGCTTTCAGGCTCATACGCCGAGAAAGCCGAGCGCCTCGCTCAGCCGTTCGAGCGTGCGCTCCCTGCCGAACAGTTCCGCCATTTCGCTCGCGCCGCCGGGCGTGTTTTCCCTGCCCGTGAGCGCCACGCGCACGCACCAGAGCACCTGCCCGTTCTTCATGCCGTTTTCCTGCGCCAACGCGCACAGCGCCTGATAGATCGCGGAATTTTCAAACGGTTCGAGATCAGCCAAAAGCTCTTTTGCGAGGGGCAAAACCTTCTTTGCCGTTTCCGCGTCAGACTTCATCTTTTTATTGTAGTACAGCGCCTCGTCGAATTTGCCGTACTCTTCGAGAAAATCTATCTTTTCGGGTATTTCGCCGAGTATCTCTACCCTCGTTTTGAGGATCTTGAGCAGCTTTGCCTCGTCGTACTTTCCGTACGCCTTGCTCTTTGCCAGGAAGGGGCGCGCGCGCCCGGCGAACTCTTCGTCCGGCATCTCTTTGATGTATTCGCCCGAAAGCCAGCGCAATTTCGGCTCGTCGAATATGGAGGGCGACTTGTTGATGCCCGAAAGGGAAAAGCTCTCTTCAAGCTCTTTCAGGCTCATCTTTTCGCGGTTGTCTTTGGGGCTCCAGCCGAGCAGGGCGATATAATTTATGATCGCCTCTTTGATATATCCCTTGGCTACAAGGTCCTGATAGCTCGCGTCGCCGTTGCGCTTTGAAAGTTTTTCGTGCGCGTTCTTCATGATGGGCGGCAGATGGATATATGCGGGGCGCTCCCAGCCGAACGCATCGTACATGAGGTTGTACTTGGGCGTGGAAGACAGGTATTCGCTGCCCCTGATGACGTGCGTGATGCCCATGAGGTGGTCGTCCACCACGTTTGCGAAGTTGTAGGTGGGCAGACCGTCGCTCTTCAAAAGCACGCCGTCCTCTATGTCTTTGAAGTCCACCGTCACCGTACCGTAGACCATGTCGTCATAACTGCCGCTGCCCTCTTCGGGGATGTTTTGGCGGATCACATAGGGCACGCCCGCGGCGAGTTTTTCCTGCACCTCTTCTTTGGAAAGGCGCAGGCAGTGCTTGTCGTAACGGCCGACGCCGTTCTCGTCTTTGAGGCTTTCCAGCCTCTCTTTGTCGCAGAAGCAGTAATATGCCCCGCCAAGCTCCACGAGCTTTTCCGCATATTCCTTATAAATGGCGGCGCGCTCGCTCTGCACATACGGCCCGCAGGGGCCGCCGATGTCGGGGCCTTCGTCGTATTCGATGCCCGCGTCCTTCAACGTATCATATATGACCTGCACCGCGCCTTCTACGAAGCGCTTGCTGTCGGTATCTTCAAGGCGAAGGATAAATTCGCCCCCTTCTTTTTTGGCGTACAAATAGCCGTAGAGCGCCGTCCTTAGGTTGCCTATGTGCATATACCCCGTGGGGCTGGGCGCGAATCTCGTTCTTACTTTTTTCATGCTGCACCTTTTCACGTTTATTTTTTACTTTTTTTATTGCTCAATACGATGTACGGTTGGGAAGCGCTGCGGTCCACCCCCAGGCGCTCGAACCTTTTGCCGAGAAAATAACTGTACGGCTCGGCGCCTTCCGCAAAGATCAGGCTATCGGCAAACTGTATGCCGTTTATGCGGCAGATATTATAAATTTCCCGCACGGCGGCGTCATCGCCGTCGGAAGGTTCGGACCTGCCGCTCGGATGATTGTGCGCCACCACTACGGAAAGCGGCTGCACCGTCATGAAAAGTTCGTTTAGCTTTTTCGATTCGACGGCTACCCTTTCACTGTTGCCGCAGTTGTACGACTTGGCGCAAAGCAGTCTGCCGCCGACGCCGAGGCAGTAAATTTCCAAGATCTCTACATTCCTGCCGCAGAACCTGTTTTGGGCAAACGCTTTTACCTCCGCCATGTTCGTAAGGCGGGGGCTTTGCCCTTCCGCACCTCGGATGCGTTCGATCAACAGCCCTACCACGCGTATGAGTTCGGCGCTCTTTTTGCCGATGCCCGATACTTTTTCCAAAGCCTGCGGCATTGCGGAAAACACGCCTTCCAAGCTGCCGAAATGGTCCAACAGTTCGTGCGCCGTGCCGTTGGTGTTTTTTCGGCTGATCGAAGAAAAAAGCAGAATTTCCAAAAGCTCGTGGTCTTGGAGCGTTTCGTTTTGCCGATAAAGTTTTTCAGACATTCTTTGCCTGTGTCCTTCGTGCATATTTTTTCCGTTTTTCCATATAACGATGCTGAAAACATTTTACCATATTTCCGAAAAAGTGTATACTATATTTGCGGCATTTCTTTGCTCCGCGCGGAGAAATTTTGCGATATTTTGCGTGAAAACGGGGTGTTTCGCATGAAAAATTATCAGAACGACATCATATCTTTTCTTAAAACGCTCATCTCTTACGACAGCTCTCAAACGCCGCCCGAAGCGGGCATGCCCTTCGGCAAAGGCGCGGCGGACTGTTTGAACGCATTCCTTTCCCACGCGCAGGCCATGGGCTTTGAAACGCACAATTACGATAATTTTGCGGGCGAAGTCATATTCGGCGAAGGGGAAGAGATCGCCGTGCTGTGCCACCTTGACGTGGTGCCCGCAGGCAGCGGGTGGACGCATCCGCCCTTCGGCGGGGAGATCGGGGAGGGCAAACTGTACGGGCGGGGCGCTATGGACGACAAAGGCCCCGCCGCGATCTGCCTGTACTGTCTGAAAGCGCTCAAAGACGAAGGTTTTGCGCCCCGTAAAAAAATCAAACTCATCCTCGGCTGCAACGAAGAGAGCGGCTGGGCGTGCATCGAGCACTACAAAAAATGCGCGCACATGCCGGATACGGGCTTTTCCCCCGACGCGGATTTTCCCGTCATCTATGCGGAAAAGGGTATTTTGCACTTCGAGGCGGCATTTCCCGTGCAAAACCCGCCCTTTGCAAAACTGCGCGGCGGCGAGCGCGCGAATATGGTCTGCGCCTACGCCGAGGCACAAGGCGTTCCACGCGCGGAAGGCTGCGAAAAATCCGGGCTTTCCTTCGAAAACGGCACGCTTGCCGCGCGCGGCATCTCCGCGCACGCGTCCACTCCCGAAGAGGGCGAAAACGCGTTGGGCAAACTTCTCTCGTTTTTCGCCGCGCAAAGCGAGGATATCGAGCGCGCGTACGAAATACTTTTCGCCGATTCGCTCGGTCTGAAAAATTACGAGGACGAAACGGGGCGGCTCACGATGTCGCCGAATGTTGCCGAATACAGGGACGGCACCCTTTACGTTTTGACCGACATACGCTACCCCGCCACCATGCGGCAGGAAAGCATCACTTCCGTACTCGACGGGGCGGGCGTAAAATACAGGCTTTTGCACTGTCAGGCTCCCCTGTTCAGCGACAAAAACGGCGAGCTCGTCAGTACCCTGCTCGAAGTGTATCGGGCGGAAACGGGCGAACAGGCGGCGCCCATCGCCATCGGCGGCGGCACTTACGCGCGGGCACTGAAAAACGGCGCGGGGTTCGGCCCGCAGTTTGCCGGCGAGCCTTCCACCATCCATCAGGCGGACGAATATATCGAACTGAAAAACATTGAAAAGCTGTGCGGCATCTATTACGCCGCCATCAAACGGCTGACCAGCTGAAATGGCAAGGCGCGGGGCGTTCGTTATGAACGCCCCGCGCCTTTTCGCATATTTTCGCCGCGATCGCCGCGCTAAGCCGTAGCCGCGGCTTCCGCCGCCGCAGGCTTGCCCTCTTCTCCCGTAACGAAGACCATCGGACGGCGGTAAACTTCGGCGTATTTTTCCTCCATCGCCGCGTGTACCCGCTGCATGAGCGCTTCCGCGCGCGCCCGCACCGGACCTTCCTTATCGGGACAGACGGCGGGCAATATGTGCATGACGACCTTTTTCTTCCTTCGGAAAATTTTACGCAGCTTCGTTTCGCGGAATTCTATAAAGACGGGTATGACGGGTACGTCGAATTTTACCGCATAGCGGAAAGCGCCCGCCTTGAAGGGGCGCACCTTTTCATATCTGCGCCAAAGCGCGTGCTCGGGATAAAAATTGACGATCTTGCCGCGGGAAAGGAGCGTCTGCACCGTGCTTTGCAAATTTTGCAGGTCTTTGACCGACGTACCGACGGGCAGGAACCCGCCCGCTTTGAAAATGCGCCCCGCCCATCCCTTTTTCAGAAGATAGTACGAACCCGTATGATAAGTGCGGCGGCAGCCGAGCGCAAGTTTGATGAGCAAAGTATCCAATTCGTGCGCATGGTTGCAGACGGAGATCGCCCCGCCCTTAACGGCGCGGGCGTTCTTTTTGCCCTTGACTTTGAACCCGAGGCCGAAAAACGCCGCGATCGTGCCGAACACCTTTACGGCAGGCAGCAGGAAAAAACGCCGCAGGCGCTCGCCGAAGGTCTTGGTCAGATAGTTATACCCATCCCCGATGTCGCGCGCGTCGAAAGTGCGGTGCTCGTCGTTCAAATCGCGGTCGAACTGCCCCGTCCTTTCATATTCCTGCTCTTTTTCCCTGTAATTCTTCGCCATGTTTTCTCTCCGTTTTCTGTAACGGTTTATTATTACATTCTATTACATAGTGTAACAAAACGGCGAAAAAAAATCAACGGCGGCGCCTCAAAAAACAAAAAGATTTACAAACCTTTAACAAATTCACTCCAACCCGCCCAACTCGTCGAGAGTAAGAAAAAAAGCGGGCAAAAAATTCTCCGTAAAATAATCGAGACAGGGCATCTGCTTTTCCTTCAGTTCCCGTTCGATGCTCTCCTTTGCCTTTTTGAACTCCGCATTGCCCGCCTTGCACTCCTCCACGCACTTGACGTAAGCGGAAAGTTTGTCCGCCGCCTTTGCAAGCGCGTATTCGCGGCTGTTTTTGTCGGCGAGCACAAAGGGAGCGAGCTCCCCCGCGAGCTTTTCGGGCAGCATGGAGAGCAGTTTGCCGCTCGCCCTGTCCTCTATCTCTCCGTAAGCGCCGCGTATTTGGGAATTATAATATTTGATGGGCGTAGGAAGGTCGCCCGTCATCACTTCGCTGCACTCGTGGTACAGCGCATACAGCACCGTTTTGGAAACGTCGGGGGAGTTATGAAAAACTTCCGCATCGATGAGCGCGAGCGCGTGCGCGAACACGGCGACCTGCCAGGAATGTTCCATAACGTTCTCTTCGCGCGAGGAACGCATCAGCGACCAGCGGCGGATATACTTCATTCTGTCTAAAAAAGCGTAAAAGTTGTACATATGCGCATCTCTCCTTATCTTTCTGCCCGTATATGGTCTATTGTATCACATTTTCCGCACGATTTCAATTGACTTTTACTTTCGTTCGTATTATAATTTAAGCCGTTGAGCGGAAAAATGCATCGGAATAACGTTTGCCGATGTTTTTTACCGCCCTTACCCAAGCTCGCGCCGCCCGAAAGGGCGCGTGAAATAAAATTGCATATCCGCCGGGGGTGCCGTAAAAAGCTGAGATCATACCCTTTGAATCGGGCAAGACAATACTTGCACGAAAGAGCAAAGACAAGATATTTGGCGCGCCCTTTTTCGGGCGCGTTCTTTTTTATACACGTCGGCGGAAACCTGTAAGGAGGTTTTATGTTTCCCAATCTGCTCAGCGCTTTTATAAGCTCTGAAGAAGTCGGCGATGAGACGCATTACGTTTACAACGATATTTGGACGTCCTTCGCCAAAGACGCGCTCAACAGCGTATTCCTGTGGGCGGCGATCGCCTTGGCTGTTCTGCTGATCGCCGTAGGGATCTTTGTGCGGTTCAAAAGGCCCGCAAGTTTTGCGCAGTTCTTTAAAACGGCGGCGGCTCTCGCCGTCGGTTTTGCCGTAGCCGTCATCACCACCATGCTTGCCCTCGAATTTTACGATATGTACGAGAGCGGTTCCGTTTTCGATATGGTTTTATGGCCTACGGTGTCATTCGGCATTGTTTTGATCGTAAGCGTGGCGGTCGCATACGTTTGCAGCCTGTTCTCTCAGAAAACATTTAAAATCGCACTGATCGTCTGCGGCTCCGTCTGCGCGGCGGCATTTGTGGCGATGTTTGTTTGCCTTGCCGTATATTACGGCTCGGGCGATGCCGCAAACAACAATCTCGAAGATCCTTCCACCGTAAAAGACCTTGCCCTTTATTTGAGCACGGCCGGGCTGATCGTACTCATCGCACTGCTCACCGTATTTATGGGAAAAGGTGAAAAAAAGGGTTTCGATACGAAAAGCATATCCTATGCCGCGATATGTATCGCAATGAGCTTTGCACTCTCTTATATACGCATCGTTCCGATGCCGCAGGGCGGCTCCATCACCCCCGCAAGCCTGCTGCCGCTCATGCTTTATTCCTATATGTTCGGCGTTCGCAAGGGGGTATTTGCAGGCTTTATTTACGGCATTCTGCAAGCGGTGCAAGATCCTTGGATACTTCATCCCGCGCAGTTCCTGCTCGACTACCCCGTCGCTTTTGCAGCGATCGGGCTTTCCGGAATGTTCCGCCGCGTAAAGGCATTTAAAAAAGTGCCGCAGGTCTCTTTTGCGCTCGGCGCCGTCGTTGCGGGAGTATTGCGCTTTGTATCCCATGTATTTTCGGGAGTTTTCGCATTTGCGGAATACGCCGGAACGGAAAACCCCTGGATATACAGCCTCGGATACAACGCCTTTGTATTTGCGGACATCGCCATCGTGATTGCCGTAGGCGCGATCATTCTTTCTTCTAAAACGTTTGTAAAGGAAATGAACCGCTATTCCGCCGCACCGGCAAAACCCGTGACCGTGCCCGACAATACTGCCGCGTCGGTCGCCGCTCCCACAGACGATACGCAAAAATCGGACGTGCCGCAGGACAGCGATACGCAGGCAAACAAATAAAAGAATAAGAACCAACGGCGCAGAGTTTTCCGCTCTGCGCCGTTTTTTATCGTCCTGTTTTTGCGCCGCGCCATATCGCCGCACTTTTTTAGTACCTTTGCCGAACTTTACTGGCAGGGGCGCAGGCTTATTTCACCCGCGGCGAGCGTGGTTTCGCTGCCGTCGTCGCACCAACGCACGATAAGGCGGCATTCCCCGTCTACGCCGAGCACGAGGGCGCGCCGCTTGCCTTCGGCAAACGCAACGTCCGCCTCGTTTCCTATCACAAAACAACGCCGCCTGTAATCGTCCATATATCCGCCGCAGGCAAGGTCGCCGTAAAGCGCAAAAAGGCGGTCTAAAAACGCGGCGGCGAGGCGGCACTTGCCGCCGCCCTGCCGGGAGGGATACACCGCGCCCGCCACCGGGCGCAGTTCCTCGGGGAACCCGCCCTTCGGCTCGTAAGCGTTCACCCCCACGCCGAGCACGACGTATGCGAGCGAACCGTTTTCCACGCTGAAAGAGGCTTCCGTGAGGATCCCGCATACTTTTTTTCCGCCGACGAACACGTCGTTCACCCATTTGATCTCCGCTTTGTTTTCGGAAACGTCCTCTATCGCGCGGCACATCGCGACCGCCGCCGCGGTCGTTATGCGCACGGCTTCCTGCGCGGAATACCGCGCGGGGCGCAGCAAAACGCTCATATACAGCCCCGTATCTTCGGGAGAATAAAAAGTGCGCTCCATGCGCCCGCGCCCCGCGGTCTGCCCGCCCGCGATGAGCACATACCCCTCTTTTTCCCCCTTTTCCGCACGGGCGCGCACGAGGGTATTCGTCGAGGTCACGACGCCCGCCGTTTCCACGCGGTAAAACGAGGTTTTCAAATATTTTTCCACCCCTTGGCGGGAAAGCACGTCGCACCCGTCCGCCAAGCGGTAGCCGCGGTTGGTCACCGCCTCTATTTCGTATCCGTCGCCGCGCAGGCTCTCGATCGCCTTCCATACCGCGCCGCGCGAAACGCCCAAACGCTTTGCAAGCTGTTCGCCCGAAAGATATTCTCCCCCGCCGTTTTCCAGAATTTTTACCAGATCTTCTTTGACCATACGCAGCTCCTTTTCCTTCCGTTTCTATTATATAACGGAAAAATGATTCTGTCAAAACGCATGCCACGCGTCGCCCGAAAAACTTTTTTCGCCCTTTGCTTTACCGTCAAATATAATCGACAAATGTCGACAAAAAGTCGAATATTACAGTCAACCGACAAAAAAATGAGCAAACGGCTTGCCATTTTGAGGCTTTCGTGATAAAATTGTGTTAACGATAACATGGAGGATATATTATGGCTAAAAAGAAAAACCTGAAAATGTTTATCCCCGGAGCGATCGCGTGCGTCTTCGGGATCGCGGCGTTCTGCATGATGTTTCTGAACGCGGTACAAATGAGCGTGAGCATAGGCGGCGCTACTTGGGAAAGCGGCGACACGTTTACGGGCGCACAGCTCGCTTTCGGTTATAAGACCGAAGGTTTGCTTGGCGGTGAAACGACCGTCCTCAACTTTAACATCATGATCTTCCTCGGGTTTGCCCTGCCGCTTATCGGCGGCGTGCTTGCCTTGCTTTTCAAAAACGGTTTTCTGACAAAGATCATCACGACCGCTTGCTTCGTGGTCGGTGCGGTTTTTCTCTTCTGCACGGTCGCCTTTATGCCCATCGGCTTACCCGACGGGGCTAAAGAATTATTCGATGCAGACAGTTGGAAACTTTCCGCAGGTCCCATCGTTGCGGGCGTACTCGCCATACTCGGCGCGGTCGTTTGCTTCTTCAAAGGCACCATCGCCAAAATGTTGGGCTGATAAACAAGTAAATAAAGAGGCGGGATCTTACAAGGTTCCGCCTCTTTTGCTGCACAGGGGGCGGACATAAGTCCGCCCCCTGTGCCTTTTTCGGCAATTATTTATACAGTTCTTTGTAAGCGGCGCAGGCGCGGTAGTCTGCGCCTTCGAGGTCTTTCGTGCCGAACGCGCACCATGCGTGCGGGCGGTAGATATCCTCGTCGTCGATGTTGTGCAGTGATACGGGGATGCGGAACATGCTCGCCAATGTGATGAGGTCTTTCCCGATGTGCCCGTAGGTGAACGCACCGTGGTTGGCTCCCCAATTCGCCATCACGTTGTACACGCTCGAGAATGCGTTCGTCTTGTTCAGGCGCGGCACGAACCACGTAGAGGGCCATGTCGGATCGGTGCGATCCAGAAGCGTTTTGTTTACTTTTTCGGGCAATACGACCGTCCAGCCTTCCGCGATCTGCATCGTGTAGCCGATCCCTTCCACCATGTTCACCCTGACGAGCGTCACGGGCATTTCGCTTGCCGTGGAATAGGTGCTCGAAAAACCGCCGCCGCGGAAGTAGCCCCTGTTCGCGGGAGAAAAGCGCGTCACGTCCATCATGGCGGATATGTCTTTATCCGTCACGTCCCACCACTTTTTCATGAGCGGTTCGCCCTTTTTGTCCGCGCACACGCCCGTGCCGTCCAATGCCGCAGCACCGCTGTTGATAAGGTGCATAAAGCCGTGTTTCGCCTTGCCCGTAGGTTCCCATCCCGTAACGCGCTCCACCGCTTTCGGGCTCCAATACGTCCTTACGTCCGCAAAAATGCTCGCCTGACCGGTCAAGAGGTTTTCGAACAGCATCGCAAGGCCGTTGCAGTTGTCGCTCTCCGTCGCAAGAAGAACCGGCTGTTTCTTGCCGTTCCAGTCGAACGTGGAATTGAGGATCGCCTCCGCATAATCGCCGTTCGGCTTGTAGTCCGTCCACATCCTCTGCCCCTGGAACCCCGCCAGGATCGCGTTCCTACCGAGCGCTTCCTCGTGGCGGCCGATCTCGTTGAGCTTGTCGTTGCCGTACATGATGTCCTTGATGATCAGCGTCATCTTCGCGACGAACTCCCACTGCTTGTCAAGCTCTTCGCGCGTGAAGTCCTTCTGCCCCCAGATGCCGCCGTTGTTATCTTTGCCTTCCTTACAGTTCGCCTTTATCCACGCGAGTTCCTTTTCATATTCCGCTTTATCGTAAATTTCCAGATCGATGCGGCGCAGGATCTCCGTCATGTCCACCCACTCCGCGCGGATGCCGAAATATTTCTGCATCATGTTCGCGTCGAGGAAACTTCCGCCGATGCCCATCGCCACCGAACCGATGGAAACGTATGCCTTGTTCCTGATCTGCCCCACCGCCAAAGCGCAGCGGGCAAAGCGCAGGATCTTTTCTTTTACGTCCTTCGTGATGCCGCTCATGCCCACGTCCTGCACGTCCTCGCCGTAGATCGCGAACGCGGGCAAGCCCCTCTGCGCGTGCGCCGCCATCGCCGCTGCCAGATACACCGCGCCCGGGCGCTCCGTTCCGTTGAACCCCCATACCGCCTTGGTCGTAAGCGGATCGAGGTCCATCGTTTCCGTGCCGTAGCACCAGCACGGCGTTACCGTGAGCGTCGCCGTTACGTTCTCTTTCTGGAAATACTCGGCGCAAACAGCCGCCTCCTTCCCCCCCGCCGATGGTACAGGGAGAGATCACCACTTCCGCGGGCGTGCCGTCCGCATAAAACACATTTTTTTCGATGAGTTTTTTCGCGTCCTTGGCCATCTGCATCGTCTGCTCTTCCAAGCCTTCCCTGATACCGCCCCAGCGCCCGTCTATCGCAGGGCGGATCCCGATCCTGTTTTTCATTTTCACTTCTCCTTTATATCAAATGATTTTTAAGATAGTCGCAGACGCTGTCCGCGATTATCTGATTGCCTTTTGCGTTCGGATGCAACCCGTCCGCAGTGAGTTCGGAAAGTTTCTGCGGAGGGAATTTGTCCCTTATATCCATATAGCCGACGCCGTAATACGAAAGCACCTGCAAAAGCGCGTTTATGTATTCGGCAAGCGTCGCGGAGGGCTGTTTTTTTCTGCCGTCGCCGTAAATGCTGTTCTCGTCAGTGCGATGCAGGGGCAAAATAAAACAGAGCCTGTCTTTCCCGTAAATTCCGAGCAGGTATTCGCAGAGCAGCGCCGCAGCCCCGTAAAAGGTATATGGCGTTTTGTCGCCGAATTTACCCAAAGGCGCGTCGCCGTGACCGAAATCGTTGGTCCCGCCGAAAATAAACACAAAGTCGGCATTCTTATCCATTTTCGCGGCTCGGATCAAAAAATCCTCGTCCGCGCGGGGCGGATCGGTCGGCGTTGTTTGGCGCGCGATGCGCGTGCCTCCCACACCGTAATTGTTTACCGCCGCGCCGAGCTTTTGCCCGACAAGATTCACATACATATTTTCGGGCGAACCGGCGCCCGCTCCTTCCGTGATGCTGTCCCCCAAAAAATTTATGACCATTTCTCATCCTCCCGATCTATGCGCGATATCCTCGCCGCAGCGCTCTGCCGCCTTCAATATTTATTATATCAGCCGCCTTGCCGAAAAGCAAGCGTATGACAAAAAATCAAACGAAAAAAGTGAACGTTTCGCGCGGGGTACAAAAAAGCGGCGGGAACATAAACGCCCGCCGTTTTTTCGCCCTTACTTCGTACCGCCGAAAGACATGGAATTGTCGATCAAAATATCATTTGTATCTTTCAGCCTTGAAGAATCTATCCTTTTTTTGAGTTCACCGTAATATTCGTCGTCGTCTATAGGCAGCGAAACCGTTTTGTCCGTCCAGGAGGAAAGGAGCATCGAGTCTATCAGCTCTACGCATTTCAGCCCTTCTCTGCCATCAACGTACAGGGGCTCTGTACCCAGCACCGCATTGGCGAAATTGTTGAGTATGCCGACGTGCTGCGGGTTATTCCCTCCCTGTTTAATGGTTTCTTCCGTATATTTCGGCTGCGCGAACCCGGCGTTCGCGCTCATCAAAAACTCCTGCAGATCCTCGTTCAGACGATATACCTGCAACTCGTCTTTTTCGCACACGACTTTACCGCGGGAACACAGTACTTCAAAACGGTTGGTGCCGGGCGAATCTGCCGTGGTCGTAACGAAAGCGCCCGTCGCCCCGTTCGAGAATTCGAGGTATGCCGTCACGTCGTCTTCCGTTTCGATATCGTGCCATTTGCCGAAGTGGCAGAACGCGCGCACCTTGCTCGGCATCATACCGCATATCCACTGCAAAAGGTCGAGCTGGTGCGGGCACTGATTCATCAGAACACCGCCGCCTTCGCCCTTCCATGTCGCGCGCCACGAACCAGAATCGTAGTAAAACTGCGTGCGGAACCAATTGGTTATGATCCAATTCACGCGGCGTATTTCGCCGAGTTCGCCGCCGGCGACGAGTTCATGCATTTTTATGTACAGCGGATTGGTGCGCTGATTGTACATCATGGTGAACAGCCCCTTGCTCTTTTCCGCAACGGCGTTCATCTCTTTTACCTGTTTGGTGTACACGCCGGCAGGCTTTTCGCAGATGACGTTCAGCCCCCTTTTCAGCGCCCTGATCGCCAAAGGCGGGTGATCGTAGTGCGGCACTGCAATGACGACCGCATCCACATCCGCATTGTCGATGAGTTCCTCGCCCGAAGAATAGCACTTATATTCGCCAGGATAGTTCTTTTTTGCAGCCTCCAACCGGGCAGCCTTCACGTCTGCAATCGCAGATACGACGCCGTTTGCGATCTTGCCATCATAAAAGTAGCTGAGGTGCCCGCTTCCCATATTGCCCATGCCTATTATGCCGAATTTTACCTTTTTCATCTTTTTGCACTCCGAAATTTTTTATCGTATCCAAACATCCTTCCCGACTCGTCGGTTCAGATGCCCCAATGTTTTTTTATGTTTTCCCTGCTGCGCGCAAGGCACTCGAAGGGATCCTTGCCGTAGCATTCGTCCTGCTCGACCGCGGCGTATCCGATGCCGAGTTCCTTCAACACCGCGCCGATGCCGTCGTAATCCATATTGCCTTCGAATACCTCGGCATAACGCTGTTCCCTGTCCTCGGATATGCTCATATCTTTCAGATGCACGATATTGATGCGCTGCCTGTTTTCGCGCAAAAATTTTACGGGGTTCACGCCCGAATATTGCAGCCAATACAGGTCGGGCAAAAGCCCGAACTCCTCGGGCGATGTACGTTCCAACAGCATATCCATGCCGCGCTTTCCGCCGTCTATCCTATGAAATTCGTTCTGATGGTTGTGATATACGAACCCGAGTCCCGCGTCTTTGATCTTTTTTACGGCGGGCATAATTTCGCGCAAAAGGGTGTCGACCGCCTCCTGCGTGTTCAGTATGCGATAGCCCAGCCCGATATACGGGCAGCCGATGACCTTATGTTCGCGTATCACGTTTTCCGTATCGCCGACGATGCGGTCGTATGCGGTATGCGTGACGCATACGCTCAAGCCGTTCTTTCCCAACTCGTCGCGCAAAAATTCCGCGCGGTACGGGCCGAATGCGGATACTTGCACGCAGTCGTATCCCGCATCTTTTATCCTTTTCAGTGTTTCCGCGATGCCCCCCTCTGTTTTTGTGAACGCTCTCACCGTATAAAGCTGCGCCGCTATGCGCAATTTGTTTTCTGCCATAAAGCCCTCCTGTTCGGGTTTATCTTTATTATAATATATTCTTTTTTGCAATTCAATAGCAAAAAAAGTTTTATTTCCTTGCAATTTCGATTTTTTCGGCGTATAATCATATTAATCATGATATCCTATGCAGATCCGCAAAGCATTCATATCAACCATGCCGTATCGCGCAGTACGAAAGAGGGCGATTTTCAGACGCACCATCATCTTTTTTACGAGATACTTTTCATCGTAAACGGTTCGGGCGTTTTTTTGATAGAAGATTCCGCCTGCGAATTTTCGGGGAACACCGTCTTTCTGATCCCCCCGCAGCAATACCATGTGCTGAAAGTGCCCCCGCAGCGCAATTATGAAAGGTATATCATCAACTTTTCGCCCGATATTTTGCCCGAAGCGCTGCAAACGGCAAAACCCGTCATCCGTCAGGCAGACGAAAACATCCTCGATCTTTTCCAAAAAACGGACGCCTACAGAGAGACATTCCAAGGCGAACCGCTGTATTGGCTGCAAAGGGCGGTCATAACAGAACTGATGGCGCAGTTTTGTTACGGAAAGGCGGGGCAATATGTGCCGCGCGCGGAACTTCCGCCACTCGTGCAGTCTGCCATTCATTATATAGGCGACAATTTGGATCGACCGCTTGACGCTTCGCTCATAGCCGAAGCGCTGTTCGTTTCGAAAACATACCTCAGCCATGTATTTGCCAAAACAATGAACATAAGCCTGATGCGCTACGTCCGCATGAAAAAAATATATCGTGCCCGAGAATACCTGAAACAGGGCAACTCTGTAACGCGCACTGCCGAACTTTTGGGTTACGACAGCTATCATACGTTTTTGCGCAACTATTATGCGGAATTTCACATCTCCCCCTCCGAAGACAAGCGCCTTTCCGACGCGGGCGATGAACACGGATAAAAGTTCCGGCAAATTTTCGTTCGCTTTTGCGCAAAAAAAATGCAAAACGCCGAAAACTTTCGATAAAAACAGTTGACAAAAGGTTGCATTTACTATAAAATGATATAGCGTCTTTTGAGAGGCGCCCTACATCGCGGGGTGGAGCAGTTCGGTAGCTCGTCGGGCTCATAACCCGAAGGTCGCAGGTTCGAATCCTGCCCCCGCAACCAAGTCGGAACGCGGTGTGTTTTACATCGATTCCTTTCTTTCCCGAAAACTTCGCCGTGCTGCGATTTTTCGGGTCCCCCGAAAAGGGACAATAACCGCCGAAAAGCGGTTTACATACACAAGGCCCCATGGTCAAGCGGTTAAGACATCGCCCTTTCACGGCGGTAACTCGGGTTCGAGTCCCGATGGGGTCACCA
>CALVST010000032.1 GCA_944359365.1 uncultured Clostridia bacterium | reverse complement strand
GTAAGCCCCGCCGCGAGCGCCGCGTGCATGCGCTTGTTCACCGTTTCGTCCGTTTCGCCGAAATACTGACGGCGTTCGCTGTGCCCGATGATGACGTATTCCACGCCGAACTCTTTGAGCATATCCGCAGAAATTTCGCCCGTATAAGCGCCCTTTCCCGCAAAGTGCACGTTCTGCGCACCCACATGGATATTGCTGCCCTTTGCCGCCGCGCTCACCGCGGGGATATCGGTAAACGGAACACAGACCACCACGTCGCAATTCGCGTCTTTCACGAGGGGTTTCAGCTCTTCAACGAGCGCCGCGCCTTCCGCGGCGGTCTTGTTCATCTTCCAGTTTCCTGCAATGATAGGTTTTCTCATCTTTATAAAGTCCTTATGAATTTATTTCTTTGGAAAGCAAAAATACAGGAAAGAGCGGCACTTCTCCGCCCTTTCCGCAATATTTTATTTAATCAGTCTTTGTCGTTGAGGCAAGCGATGCCGGGAAGCACTTTGCCTTCGAACAGTTCGAGGGAGGCGCCGCCGCCCGTGGAGATGTGCGTCATCTTGTCTGCAAAGCCGAGCTGCTGTACCGCGGCCGCGCTGTCGCCGCCGCCGATGATGGTCGTGGCATCTTTCGCTTCCGCCATCGCCTCGGCGATCGCTATGGTGCCCTTCGCAAGGATCGGGTTCTCAAACACGCCCATGGGACCGTTCCAGATGACCGTCTTCGCGCCCTTGATCGCATCCGCAAAAAGTTTCCTCGTTTCTTCGCCGATGTCGAGCCCTTCCATATCCGCAGGGATCTCGCTCACCTTCACCGTCCTGACCTCTACGGGCGCATCGATCGGGTTGGGGAATTCCTTGGTGATAACGGTATCGATGGGCAGGAGAAGCTTTTTGCCCATGTCTTTGGCTTTCTGCATCATGTCTTTGCAGTAGCCGAGTTTGTCGTCATCGACGAGAGATTTGCCGATCTCGTACCCTTCCGCTTTGAGGAAAGTATACGCCATGCCGCCGCCGATGATGAGCGTGTCGCATTTGTTCAGGAGATTGGAAATGACGTTGAGTTTGTCCGCGACCTTCGCGCCGCCGAGCACCGCGACGAAGGGACGTACGGGATGTTCGAGGCTGTCCGCCATGACTTCGAGCTCTTTTTGGATGAGGAAGCCGCAGACCGCCGTTTTGACGAGGCCGTACTCTACGATCGCCGCCGTGGAAGCGTGCGAGCGGTGCGCCGTGCCGAACGCGTCGTTCACATACACGTCGCAGTAGGAAGCGAGCTTTTTGCAGAATTCGAGATCCCTGCCCTCTTCACCGGCATAAAAGCGCAGGTTTTCGAGGAGAACGCATTCTCCCTCTTTGCACGCCGCGACTTTCGCCTCGGCATCGGGGCCGGTAACGTCTTTCGCGAACGCCACTTTGCCGCCGAGCAGTTCGTTCAGCCTGTCCGCAACGGGTTTAAGGGTAAGTTTGACGGGATCGTTCTTCTTCGCCTTTTCGATGTATTCTTCGGTCGCCTTTGCCTGTTCGTCCGCAGGAAGGGCTTCGACCGCCTTTTTCTCTTTCTTGTTGAGTTTGACTTTCGCGTCGAAAACGTTGTGCGGCTTGCCCATGTGCGAGCAGAGGATGACTTTTGCACCATGCTCCATCAGATATTTGATGGTGGGAAGCGCACCCATGATGCGGTTTTCGTCGGTGATCTTGCCGTCCTTCATGGGAACGTTGAAATCGCACCTTACGAGAACCCTTTTGCCTTTTACGTCGACATCGGTGACAGATTTTTTGTTCATGACCTTTATCTCCTTCGGTTTTTATTTCCATTTACTATGATATACTTTTTTTTGCGATTTGTCAATGATTGCCTGCAATTTTCCCCATGAAAATTCAGACTTTGCCCGTCAGTTTCCCACGAAGTTCTCCCTCGGCGTATCCGTTCTGCCGCCACGCCTCGTACACCGCGATCGCCACGGAGTTGGAGAGGTTCAAAGAACGGATCTCGCCGATCATGGGAATGCGCACGCAGTTTTTATAGTGCGCCTTCAGGAGCGGCTCGGGAAGCCCTTTCGTTTCTTTGCCGAATACGAGAAAGTCCCCTTCTTCGTATTTTACGTCGCTGTGCGTATTTTCCGCCTTCGTCGAAAAAAAGTAAAAACGCCCTCCGGGATACTTGGCAAACAACTCTTCGATATTGTCGTAATAGGCTATATCCACAAAATGCCAGTAATCCAGCCCCGCGCGTTTTAAGTATTTGTCGGATACTTCGAACCCGAGCGGACGCACAAGATGCAGTTTGCAACCCGTAGCGGCGCAGGTGCGCACGATGTTGCCCGTGTTCTGCGGAATTTCCGGCTCTACAAGTACGATATTGAACATGGTTTTTTCTCCTGTTTCCGTTTATGGCAATGTATGCATAAAACTACGGCAATGTCGCATTTTTGCGCATACGTTTGAAAGATTTTGTAAAATCAGACAAAAAATTCAAAGAGAATACTTGACTTATATTTGTGTATAAGATATAATAAATCATGTAAAAGGGTGCGGAATTTTTGCCGTAGCCGTTTACATATAATATCGTCCACACTCACTACCCATATTTTTTCTCATTTGTTTTAGGAGAACGGCGCGTCGAGAGATGCGCCGTTCTTCTGCACTTCAAACGAACGGACGGACAGGCAAAAAGCGGGGAGATCCCCCCGCTTTTTATGACAGATCTTTTATCTGTTTTTCTATTTTTTCGCGCATCTCTATAAACTTTTCGAGCTTTGCTCGCTCTGCCTCGACGAGATTTTTGGGAGCCTTTTCGACGAATCCGCGGTTATGCAGTTTGCCTTCCGCGCGCGCGATCTCGCCCTGTATGCGCTCAGATTCCGCCGCAAGGCGCGCCTTTTCCTTTTCAAGGTCCACAAGCTCTCCGAGCGGCACGAAAACCGTGCAGCCTTCCGTTACCTGAGAGGCAGTCCTTTCCCCGATCTCTGCGGCGCTCTCAACAAATCCGATGCCGCTTACGCCCGCAAGTTTCATGATCGCCGCGGCGTTGGAGGATATGAGCCGCCTGTTCTGCGACGCGACAAACAGTTTCACTTTTTTGGACGGCGGGCAGTTTACCGACGTCTTTATGTTGCGCACCGCTTTTATGATGTCCATGACGCCCTCGAACGCCTTCGCTTCCTTTTTATAGGCGAGCTTGGAATTGTAGCGCGGGAAGTCGGAAATCATGATGCTGCCCGAAGTATTCGGCAGATTCTGATATATTTCTTCCGTAATGAAGGGTACGAACGGGTGCAAAAGTTTGAGCGCATTTTCCAAAACGAAGCAGAGCACCGCGAGCGCACCTTTCTTTTTGCCCGCGTCCTCGCCGTAAAGGGCGCTCTTGGAAAGTTCGATGTACCAATCGCAGAAGTCGCTCCACATAAAATCGTACAGAGCGCCCGCCGCGATGCCGAGCTCGAACTTGCCCATGTTCAGGGTAACTTCTTTGATACAGCTTTCGAGCCGCGAAACGATCCATTTATCCGCGGCGGTCAGCTTGACCTCTCCGAGGGCGCAGATCTCTTCCCCTTCCGCATTCATGATTACAAAGCGCGACGCGTTCCATATTTTATTCATGAAGTTGCGCATCGCCTCGACCTTGGAACGGCTGTAACGGCTGTCGTTGCCCGGCGCCACGCCCGAGATGAGCGCGAACCGAAGGGAATCTGCGCCGTACTCGTCGATCACTTCCAAAGGATCGATGCCGTTGCCGAGCGATTTTGACATCTTGCGCCCCTGCTCGTCGCGCACGATGCCGTGCAAAAGGACGTCGCGGAAAGGCACCTTGCCCGTGTGTTCTATCCCGGAGAATATCATTCTCGCCACCCAGAAGAAGATGATATCGTAGCCGCAGGAAAGGACGTCCGTCGGGTAGAAATAATCGAGGTCGGCAGTCTTTTCGGGGTAACCGAGCGTAGAGAACGGCCACAGCGCCGAAGAGAACCATGTATCCAACACGTCTTCGTCCTGTTTCAAATTCTTTCCGCCGCAGTGCGGGCAGGTGTCAACGTCCGTCTTGGAAACGATGGTTTCGCCGCAGTCTCCGCAATACCAAACGGGTATGCGGTGCCCCCACCAAAGCTGACGCGAGATGCACCAGTCTTTGATGCCCTCCATCCAATTATAATAAATTTTCGAAAACCTTTCGGGCGTAAAATGTATCTTGTTGCGCACGACCGCATCGATGGCGGGCTTTGCGAGCGGCGCCATTTTTACGAACCACTGTTTGGAAACGATCGGCTCTACCGTGCTGTGGCAGCGATAGCAGTGCCCCACGTTGTGCGCATGCGGCTCTATCTTCACGAGCGCGCCGCAGGCCTTTAAGTCTTCCACGATCTTTTCCCGCGCGGCAAAGCGGTCCATGCCCTCGTATGCCTTGCCCGCGTTCGCGTTCATCGTGCCGTCGTCGTTCATCACGCGGATGACTTCCAAATTATGGCGAAGCCCTACCTCGAAGTCGTTGGGATCGTGTGCGGGCGTGATCTTGACCGCGCCGGAACCGAATTCCATGTCGACGTAGTCGTCCGCGACGATCGGGATCTCTCTTCCCACAAGGGGCAGAACGAGCGTTTTGCCAACCATGTGCTCATAGCGCTTGTCCTTGGGATTGACGGCGACCGCCGTATCGCCGAGCATGGTTTCGGGGCGGGTAGTCGCGACGATGATAAACTCGTCGCTGTCTTTCACGGGATATTTGAGGTGCCAGAAGAAGGACGCGTCTTCGCTGTATTCCACTTCCGCGTCGGAAAGCGCCGTTTTACAGCTCGGGCACCAATTGATGATGCGGTCGCCCCTATATATGAGCCCCTTTTCATAGAGGTTTACGAACACCTCGCGCACGGCTTTGGAACAGCGCTCGTCCATCGTGAACGCAAGGCGCGACCAATCGGCGGAAACGCCCATCTTTTTGAGCTGTTCCACGATCCTGCCGCCGTATTTGTCCTTCCACGCCCAGGCGCGGCGCAAAAACTCGTCCCTGCCCACGTCTTGCTTGGTCAGCCCCTCTCTTTTCATCTCTTCCACGATCTTTACTTCCGTCGCAATGGAAGCGTGGTCGCACCCGGGCAAATACAAAGCGGAATAGCCCTGCATCCTTTTGAAGCGGATGAGGGCGTCTATGATGGTATTGTCGAGCGCGTGCCCGAGGTGGAGCTGCCCCGTGATGTTCGGAGGAGGAATGACGATCGTAAAGGGAATTTTGGACGGATCGACTTCCGCGCGGAAGTAATTCTTTTCCGTCCACTCTTTATAGAGCCTGTCCTCGAAACTTTTCGGATCATAAGTCTTTTGCATTTCCATGATTCTCTACCCCCCGACAAAAAAGCGCGCGGCAAAAAAGCGGCGCTGCTCTGTCCCGAATATTACTGCTTACATAATTATATAAAAAACGCCCGTTTCTGTCAATCGAAAAAGGAAGGCTGTTCGATTTAGGCGGCTTGAATTTTTTATTCCGCCCACAAAGGAGCAAGCGGCGCGGCTTAATTCGCCTTGAAACGCTCCCGAAAATATTCTCTTTATTTTTTATGGAATAAATTGAATTTTTTCCCTCGCTGTGATATACTGTTTTTGCCACACAATTTCATAAATAAGACACAAGATACAAACAAGGCAATTTTTGTATCTCTTTTTCCTTGTGTCTTGGGAAATTGTGTGGCAACAATCGGTGATACGAATTTGCAGGGCGTGTTCTCGACAGAGAGCACGCTTTTTATTTTTTACGCAAAAGGAGGAATGAAAAAATGAGCTGCAAAAATTGCGGGCAGGAACCGGAAGGCGCGTTCTGCCCCGCGTGCGGAAGATCCCGCCGCGACGATGACAAATTTTGCCCGAACTGCGGACATCGGTTTACCGACTCCCCCACACCGCCGACCGACGAACAAAACGAGCCGCCTTGCCGTGCCGAGGAACAAAAGGAAGCGCCCCTGCGCCAAGAGAGCCGTTTCGGCAGCGAAAACGCGCCGAGTAAAACAATACAGAGTTTCTTCCGCTGTGCACATCGCATTCCCGCCTGCGCGCTCGGGCTTTTTTCGGCACTGCTTTTCGCCTTTTTTGCCGCGCCCGTCGCCCAAACGCGCTTTCCGCGCATCGGCCTCGGCAGTGTTTATACGATGACGGAAGTGCCGTCCCTGACGGGTATTCTTATTTTTATGTTGATATTCGCATCTTTGGGGCTTGCCGCCGCCTGCACTTTTATTTTGCTTTCCTTCCGCCCCCTTCTGCAATATAGGCACATACATATCGGAACACTCCGTTTGCGCCTTTCGACGGCCGTGAGCTGCATTTGCTGCCTTTTCCCGCTCGTCTTTTTTATTGCGGGCTGCGCGCTCTGCGCAATGATCGCCGCGGAAGACGATGGCGCAGGTATTCTCGCGGCAGGAGCATGCCCCGTTTTGCTGATCATATTCTCCCTGCTCTTTGCCGCCGTTATATTGAGTATTCCTGCTTTGAAACGCCTTATCGGAAAAAAATACCCTCTCCTCGCAGGGGAAGAAAACGCTTTAAAATTGCAATATGAAAGCGAAAGGAAAAACGAAACTGCCGCACGAGGAAATGCCGCCGCTTTTCGGGAGAGCCATACGCCCGTGTGCACTGCCGAACCGCTGCAAGCCTCGACGGACGAGCAGATATCTTTGCAAGCGGCGGAACCTGCGGCAAAAAAGCAAAAGCCGGCGCGGCTCCCCCAGCCCGAATGGCTCGCCAAAACGGTAAATAAATACATGCACTTTAAACGGCATGCCGTTTTCGCTTTTGTTCTGCCTTTTTTACTCGCAGTTACCCTTTTGCTCGTTTTCTATTTTGTCCGCAGTGCCGCACTCGATTATTTGGCGGAACGCGCTATTTTTGCCGCGGCCGTCATATTCGACGCGCTCTGTTGCACAGTCTGGCTCATTTTGGCAAACAAACGCGTCAGAAAATGGGAACCTTCGCAAGCGCGCAAAAGCCCCGGCATAACGGCCGTTGCGGTCATGGAAGGCATTTGCTGCCTGTTATCCGTCATCGTTGCGATTATTCTGACGCAGTACGAACTCGAACTTATTTTCGCCCTGCTGCCGCTTATACCGTTTGTTTATTTTTTGGCACTTCTGCTCGTCACGGTGCTCCGCACGGCAAAGTACAGAGCAAAACTGTGCGTCGCCTTCTTCGGCGAAAAGAATCCCGCAGAAGGCAAAGCCCCGCTGATATCTTTCGATCCGTTCGGAAAAAATTGACTCTGTACCGAAGGGTACCGCCCCTCTGCCGATAAAATGCAGAATAATACAGTCATTTTCTTTTCCCGCCGCATACAATGTAGTATGCCGTGCGGAACAGAGCCCGCCGCAACGGCGGGCTCTGTTTTTAAACGGCGCGGTACGTTTACCGCCCGCACCATAGCGGCACACAAAATTCCCCAACGGAGAAATCAATGAAAAAGATACTTACCGCAATTCTATGCTCACTGCTCTTTGCACTGCCTGTTGCCGCCTGCAAGACGGACGAGGGCGGGCTGAAAAAAATACGCGTGAACGAAGTGACGCATTCCGTCTTTTACGCGCCCATGTATATCGCCGACGCCCTCGGTTATTTTGAGGAAGAAGGCATCGAGATCGAACTGACCAACGGCGGCGGCGCCGACGCCGTTATGGCAGCCGTACTTTCGGGCAGCTGCGACATAGGTTTCTGCGGCCCCGAAGCGGCGCTGTATGTGCTCATCGGCGGTTCGAACAACGTTCCCACCGTATTCGGGCAGCTCACCAAGCGCGACGGTTCCTTCCTCGTATCCCGCGTGGACGAGGCGGACACCTTCGATTGGGCGACCACCCTGCAGGGCAAAGAGATATTGGCAGGCAGAAAGGGCGGCGTTCCCGCCATGACTTTCGAATACGTTCTGAACGAAAACGGCTTGTATGACGGGCAGAACGTGGATATGAACTATGACATCAACTTCAACTACATGACTGCCGCGTTCGAATCGGGTACGGCGGACTACTGCACCATGTTCGAACCCGTCGCGTCTGAATACGAGGTGCAGGGAAAGGGCTATGTGGTCGCATCCGTCGGCGAAGCCTCGGGCGAAGTGCCCTACACCTGCTACATCGCGCGCGAAAACTACATTTCCGACAACGAACAGACGATAGAAGGATTCCTGCGCGCCGTCATGAAGGGCATAAATTATGTGAACGCCAACGACAGCGCGCAAGCTGCGGAACTGCTCAAACCCTACTTCGACGGCACGAGCGAAAACTCGCTCAAAGTTTCCCTCGACAGCTATAAATCCATCGACGCGTGGCAGACGGACATGACGATGACGGAAAGCGCGTTCAACCGCTTGCAGGACATCATAGACAATTCCGGAGAGCTTGAAAAACGCGTCAATTTTGCAGACCTTGTAGACACGAGCTACTCTTCCAAGGTGTACGCCGAACTTTACGGCTGAAACGCCTGAACGTACCATAAAAAGCCGCCGCGCATCGCAAGCGATGCGCGGGGGAGGTTTTTACCATGAACGAAATACTTGACCGGCACATTCTTTCTTTTAAAGACGTAAGCCTGACCTACCATACCAAAGAGGGCGAAACGCTCGCCGTAAAGGGCCTCGATTTTTATGTGCGCGAGGGAGAATTTATGGCTGTGATAGGCCCTTCCGGCTGCGGCAAAACGACCGTCCTTTCCCTTGCGGCGGGGCTTTTGAAACCCTCTTCGGGCGAGATAACCGTGCGGGGCAGACCTGCGCGCGAAAGCGCGGGCAAGTTCGGCTATATGCTGCAAAAAGACGAGCTTTTCCCTTGGCGCAATATAGAAAAGAACATCACCCTGCCCCTCGAGATCAGCAAAAAGAACACCCCCGAAAACAGGCAGCGCGCGCTCGGCCTTGCAAAAAAATACGGGCTAGGCGAATTTTTGCGTTACTACCCCGACCAACTTTCGGGCGGCATGCGGCAGCGCGCGGCGCTCATCAGAACGCTTGCGCCCGCACCCGAGATACTGCTCTTAGACGAGCCTTTTTCCGCGCTCGACTATCAGACGCGCCTTTCGGTGTGCAACGACGTTTATTCCATCATCCGCGGCGAAAAAAAGACGGCGCTCCTCGTTACCCACGACATTTCCGAGGCCATTTCCCTTGCGGACAGGATACTCGTTTTAAGCAAACGCCCCGCAAAAGCCGTTGCCGTGCACGAGATCGGGTTCGAAGAGATGAGCCCGCTCAAAAGAAGGGAATCGCCGCAGTTTTCTGTATGGTTTGAAAAGCTGTGGAAGGAGCTGAACATATGAAAAACAAAAACTATTCGGGCGAACACCTCGCCTTTTTGAAAAAGGAAAAGAAAAACGTCGCCATCGTTTGGGCGGCGCGCGTCGGCGTACTCGCGCTCATTCTCGGCGTGTGGGAACTTATCGCACAGCTTGAATTGGTCGATCCCTTCATCATAAGCTCCCCTTCCCGCATTGCAGCGATGATAGGCGAGCTATGGTCGAACGGCAGCCTGTTCTACCACATCGGCACCACGCTTTGGGAAACGCTCGCGGGCTTTGCCATAGCGGTAGTCTTGGGCTCGCTGATCGCCCTCGCGCTTTGGTGGAGCGAACGCGCACGCAAAATATTGGAACCCTATATCGTCGTTTTGAACAGCCTGCCGAAAATCGCGCTCGGGCCGGTTATCATCGTCTGGTTCGGGTCCGGCTCGTCCGCCATCATATTTATGACCGTGCTCGTAGGCATCATCGTGGCAGTCATGAATATGCTCAGCGGCTTTTTGGCGACGGATAAAAACAAGATCACCCTGCTCCGCTCAATGGGCGCGAGCAAAATGCAGATACTGACCAAACTTGTCATCCCTTCCGCCCTTCCCGAATTTATCGGCATGCTGAAAATTTGCGTAGGCATGGCGTGGATCGGCTCCATCATGGGCGAATATATCGCCTCGAAGGCGGGGCTCGGGTACCTCATCGTATACGGCGGGCAAGTATTCAAGCTCGACCTCGTAATGGCGGCGACATTTATCCTGTGCGTGCTTGCGGCGGGAATGTATTTTCTCGTCGTACTGGCGGAAAAGCTGGTCATCAAGCACCCGAGATGATGAAACTTCCACCCCGTTTCATATACCTTCTCTCCCCTTTGCGCCATGCAACGGGGAGTTTTTTTTCGGAAGGAAACTTCTCAGCGCGCATGCGGCAAGAAACAATACGCCGCAAAGCCCCAAAAGCGGATAGGCAAAGCCGACGATGTTTTTCAGCCCGAAGCGCGACAGGAAAAACGCGCCGACGCATAAGAGCGCGCGCACCGTTTTCGGCTTTTTGCATTTTGCCGCGCGGGCATGCAAGGGATACCACGACGAAAACAGCGTCGTTATTATGCCGAACGCGGAAACGACTGCAAATATTTTTCCCGCGACGCCCCTTCCCACCACCGCGAGAAGGGGCATATCCGCCCCGATCGCGTTCGCGCCCGAGGCAAAAATATTGGCAAGTATAATTACGACGCTCGCCCCGATAACGAGCGACGCCGCAGCCGCAGCCCCCGTACATCCTTCGCTCTTTGCGCCGAGATCGCAGACGACGGGCGCGGCGAGGAACACGTTCATGCCCGCATATAAAATGACGTACAGCATTGCCCAAAAGGGCTCTCCCGCAGGTAGAAAGGCATAGGCAAAATCAACTTTCCGGAACGCAAGCGACGCGACGAACGCAAGTATCGCGGGCACGAGGCATAAATTTATCCATCCGATGGCAGCCGTGCCCTTATCCGACAAAAAGTATACCGCTACAAGAACGCCGACAGACAGCAAAGGCAGGCTCTTGGGCACGCCGAAACCTTCCAGCATGACGGAATCCAGCCCCGCGAGCATACCCGCCGAAGTCATCAGCGACGCCGCCAAGATGACCAACCGCACGGCGGGTGCAAAATTTTTGAACACGCGGCAAAGCGTTCCCTCGAATCCGCCGTACTTTTTTCCGCAATAAAACAGGAGCGCAAAGCCGAGAAAGATGAGGAGCGCCGCCAATACCGCGCACGGCAAAAAATTTTCCGTCGGGAAAAAGCGTATTAGCTCCGCGCCCGAAACGAAGCCCGCCCCCACCACCGTGCCCACAAGCACCGCCGCAAGGCGCACGCCCTTTCCCGCTTTCTTTACAAATGAGATCATATACGATATGTATATGTTTTTGCCCGCAAATTTATCATGCCGCGCCGTCATAATTGTTCCCGGATTCTGGCACTTTTTATGCCCTTAGAATTACGGAACGACAAGCGTTACATTGCCTGAATAAAAAATGCCCCTGCGGGATCTCCCGCAGGGGCAACTTGTTTTGCAAGTATTTTTCTTACTTGAGTTCAGCGAAATACTTGATGGTGCGGACCATCTGGCTGGTGTAAGAGTTCTCGTTATCGTACCAGGAAACGACCTTCACGAGCGTGGAGCCGTCGCCCATGGGCATGCATTTGGTCTGCGTGCCGTCGAACAGCGAGCCGTAGGTGATGCCGACGATATCGGAAGAAACGATTTCGTCTTCGGTGTAGCCGAAAGATTCGGAAGCCGCAGCCTTCATCGCCGCATTCACGCCGTCTTTGTCGACTTCGCCTTCAACGATGGCAACAAGCTGCGTCAAAGAGCCGGTGGGAACGGGAACGCGCTGTGCGCAGCCGTCGAGCACGCCGTTGAGTTCGGGGATAACGAGGCCGATCGCTTTCGCAGCACCCGTGCTGTTCGGGGTGATGTTCACAGCGGCAGCCCTCGCGCGGCGCAAATCGCCCTTGCGATGAGGTCCGTCGAGCGTCATCTGGTCGCCCGTATAAGCGTGAATGGTCGTCATGTAACCCTTCTTGATCTTAGCGAACTTGTTGAGGGTGTTCGCCATAGGAGCGAGGCAGTTGGTCGTGCAGGAAGCCGCGGAAATGATGGTATCGGTGGGCTTCAAAGTCTTTTCGTTGACGCTGTACACGATGGTAGGCAGGTCGTTGCCCGCGGGAGCGGAAATAACGACTTTCTTAGCGCCTGCGTCGATGTGCGCCTGACTCTTCGCCTTAGAGCAATAGAAGCCCGTGCATTCGAGAACGACGTCTACGCCGATCTTGCCCCAAGGCAGATCCTTGGCATCCTTTTCGGCATAAATTTTGATCTCTTTGCCGTCAACGATGATGGAATCTTCCGTCGCGGAAACCTTGTCCGCGAGCGCGTATCTGCCCTGCGCGGAATCGTATTTGAGAAGGTGCGCGAGCATCGCGGGGCTGGTGAGGTCATTGATCGCGACGACTTCATAACCCTTGGCGCCGAACATCTGCCTGAACGCGAGGCGGCCGATACGGCCGAATCCGTTGATAGCAACTCTTACATTAGCCATTTTGAATATTCCTCCAATTATAAAAATTGATTTTATCGCTATTTTTTCCAGCGTTTTTATTATACCAAATGCGGAAAATTTAGTCAATGATTTGCACGAAATAACTTGCGTTTTGCGAATTTTATGAGCTTTCGCACAATTTTTTGCGCTTTTTAACGCAAATTGCCCAAAAAGCGGATCTATTCCGCAGACGCGTCATTTTAGGTTTTCGGGATTCAGGCAGGCAAGTTCTTCTATCACGAACCGCCCGTCTTTGCGGATGAGCATATCGTCGAAGTAAATTTCGCCGCCGCCCCACTCGGGCGTCTGTATGAGCACCATGTCCCAATGCACGCTCGACTTGTTGCCGTTGTACGCGTCGTCATAGCAGCAGCCGGGCGTGAAGTGAATGGAGCCGGAGATCTTTTCGTCGAACAGGATATCGAGCATTGGCTCGGTAACGAAGGGATTGACGCCTATCGCGAACTCCCCTACATAGCGCGCGCCCTCGTCGGTGTCGAGCACGTCGTTGAGCGCCTTTGTGTTGGAAGAGGTCGCCTCGACGATCCTGCCGTTCTTGAATACAAGGCGCACGTTTTCGTGCTTGATGCCGTTTTCAAGCGTGGGCGCATTGTAGGTGATGACGCCGTTCACGCTGTCTTTTACGGGCGCGGTGTATACCTCGCCGTCGGGTATGTTCATGTGCCCCGCGCATTTGATGGCGGGAATGCCTTTGATGGAAAAAGTGAGGTCCGTGTCCTTTGCGACGAGGCGCACTTTGTCCGTCTTTTCCATGAGCGCTTTGAGCGCGTCCATCGCCCTGTCCATTTTGGAATAGTCGAGGGTGCACACGTCGAAATAGAAATTTTCGAACTGTTCGGTAGACTTGCCCGCATTCTGCGCCATGGACGGATTGGGATAGCGGAGCACCACCCACTTCGTCTTTTTCACGCGAATTTCGTGGTGTACGGGGAAAGAGTAGGTACGGTCGTACACCTGCATATTCGCCGCGGGAACGTCGGAAAGTTCAAAAGAATTTTCCCCGCCGCGGATGCCGATGTAGCAGTCCATGTCTTCCATTCTGTACTTGGCGTACTTCGCGCGCAGTTCGCAGTGCTTTTTGCTCGTGCCCATCATGAGCGCCCGTTCCACCGACATGTCTATCACGTCGGCGAAGGGATAACCGCCCGCCGCAAACACTTTTTCGATGACGGCGTTCGTGAGCTGACTGTCTATCCCGCGCGCCTCTATAAGCACCTTTTCGCCCTTCTGGCAATGCACCGAATAGTTGACGAGCACGTCTGCAAGTTTGTCTATCCTCGGATCTCTCATTGATATCATCTCCTTTCGCACGGCTCCGCGCGCCCTGCGAACAAAAAGCGCGGGGAGCTTTTTTCTTTTCACATATATTATATCACCCGCGCAAAAAAAATTAAAAGCGATTTACCGATATTTTCTCAAATTATATTGATTTTTATTCCCGTTTAGTGTAAAATAAGGAATAGATAAAAATTTATTCGGAGGAACTGTATCATGCCTTTGGTAACATCTACCGAAATGTTCAAAAAAGCCTATAAAGGCGGCTATGCTGTCGGCGCGTTCAACGTCAACAACATGGAAACCATTCAGGGCATCGTGGAAGCGGGCCAGGAATGCAAATCTCCCCTTATTTTGCAGGTCTCTGCGGGCGCACGCAAGTATGCGAATCCCGTATACCTCAAACACCTCATCGAGGCGGCTGTGGCAACGACGGACATCCCCATCGTGATGCACCTTGACCACGGCGCAGACTTCGAAGCGTGCAAATCTGCCATCGACGACGGGTTCACTTCCGTCATGATCGACGCGTCGCACCACGCTTTTGCCGAAAACATCGAGATCACGAAAAAGGTCGTAGCCTACGCGCACGACAGGGGCGTCGTCGTAGAAGCCGAGCTCGGTCAGCTCGCGGGCATCGAAGACGCCGTCAACGTGAAAGCGGAAGACGCCTGCTTCACCCATCCCGACGAGGTTTGCGAATTCACCGAAAAGACGGGTTGCGACTCCCTCGCCATCGCCATCGGCACAAGCCACGGCGCGTACAAATTCAAGCCCGGTCAGAAACCGCAGCTGCGTTTCGATATCCTCGAAGAAGTCGGCAAGCGCCTGCCCGGATTCCCGATCGTTCTGCACGGCGCGTCCTCCGTCCCGCAGGATAAAGTTGCGATCATCAATCAGTTCGGCGGCAAAATGCCCGACGCGATCGGCATTCCCGAAGAGATGCTCAGAAAAGCGGCTACCATGGCTGTCTGCAAGATCAACATCGACTCTGACCTTCGCGTAGCCTGCACGGCGGCTATCCGCAAACATTTTGCGGAGCATCCCGACCACTTCGATCCCCGCCAGTATCTCGGCGACGCGCGCGCGGCGGTCAAAGAACTCGTCAAACACAAGATCGTCGACGTGCTCGGTTCCGACAATAAGGCATAACTTTTTTCCGAAACATATGCCCGCCCGCAATGCGGGCGGGCATAATACCGTCAAACAAAAAGCCTGCGGAATTCCCGCAGGCTTTTTGTTTTTATAGTACTTTTGCAAGAAAATCCTTCAGCCTGTCATTCTTGGGCGCGCCGAAAATTTCTGAGGGCGGGCCCTGCTCGACGATCTTGCCGCCGTCCATGAACATGACGCGGGTAGCGACCTCGCGTGCAAAGCCCATTTCGTGCGTGACGATGACCATTGTCATCCCCTCGTCGGCAAGCTCTTTGATGAGCTCTAACACCTCTCCGACCATTTCGGGATCGAGCGCGCTGGTCGGCTCGTCGAAAAGCATCACCTTCGGGTTCATCGCAAGCGCGCGCACGATGGCGATGCGTTGGCGCTGACCGCCCGACAGCGTGGAAGGATATACCTTCGCTTTGTCGGCAAGCCCAATTCGCGCCAGAAGGCGCATAGCGTTTTCGTTCGCTTCCGCTTTTATCTGCTTCGCGCTCGTTTCCACGGGCACGAGCGGTTTCTTTTTGTCTTTGCCGCGGAAAACGTTGCCTATTTTCGTAAAAAAGTTTTTGCGTTTGGCTTTGCGAAGTTCCCCTACGCCGATATGCACGGGCGCAAGCGTGATGTTTTTGAGAACGTTCATGTTGTTGAACAGGTTGAACTGCTGAAACACCATGCCCATCCTGCGCCGCTGTACGTTGATGTCGACGTGCAGGTCGCAAAGGTTGTTCCCTTCAAAGAACACATACCCGTCGGTAGGATCTTCGAGCATATTCAAACAGCGCAGGAAAGTAGATTTACCGCTGCCCGAAGGCCCGATAACGGCGACCTTTTCGCCCTGTCTGATCTTTTCGGAAATGTCGTTGAGAACGGTAAGCTCGCCGAAACTCTTGGTAAGGTGCTGCACCTCGATGAGCGCCTCGGGATCGAACGGTTCGACGGGCGTTTTTTCCGTCTTTACGAATTTAGGCTTTTTAGCCGGCGCCTGTCCGGCATCGGTTTTTAACACCTCTTCGGAAAGGGGCTGCGCGTTATCTTCTTTCACTCTTCCTCAGCCTCCTTTCAATAAGACGCACGATGACCGTAAAAATAGCTATTATGATCAAATAACAGATCGCCAAAACAATATACGGTGCCATAACATTTGTACCGCCGTCCGTCAATGTACGAAATGCAAACGTGAGATCCATGATCGACGCATAACCGGCAACCGAAGTATCCTTTGTAAGAGTTATAAACTCATTGCCCAAAGTCGGTATCACGTTTTTAACGGCTTGCGGTATGACGATTTTTATCATCGTCGTAGCATACGAAAGCCCGAGCGTTCTTCCGGCTTCAAGCTGCCCTACATCGACAGATAAAATGCCGCCGCGCATGATCTCCGCAACGTAAGCGCCGCTATTCAGCCCGAATACGATACAACATTCTATCAACCCGTCAAAACGTATCCCTAAAACCGGAAAAATAACGAAGTGAAACAAAAATATTTGTACGATGATAGGCGTTCCGCGGAAAACAGCCGTGTAAGCGTCGCCGACGACGGCAAAGCCGCGCGCCACTTTATTACGCTTGCCCGCAACTTGAAAACAAGCCACGACAGAGCCGATAATAATACCTATTACCAACCCTACGATTGCAATGATAAGCGTATTTTCAAGCCCCTGTAAGACGGTTATATACCCGTCGTTCGTAATAAAATTACGGTAAAACGATTCCCACATAAATCAAGCACTCAACCGTTTTCCGCATTAATAGCCGCAACCATTTCGTTCAGCGTATATTTATCACCTACTACGATATCTGTTTTTCCCTGCGAAAGTTCACGGACAGAGGTGCCTATATCGTCCTGCGCGGTAAGCGCAAGGTTCGTAAACTGTTCCGCATAGTCGTAGCCCGTATAACTTGCCGCCGCCTGTACCTTTTTCCCGACAAGCCCGCGCAAAACGTTTTCCACGTCTTCTTTTGTTTTGCAATTGTCAAAAGAAGTATCGCTTGCAAGAACAGCTATCTGCTGCGACGCATTGTAATAGGGCGCAGAAAACTGTACGTTCTCTTCCTTTTCATCGGTTATCGTCATGCCTGCCATGCCTATATCGGCAGTTCCCTGCTGCACGGACGGAACGATCGCATCAAACTGCATATCCATTATTACGAGCGTCTTGCCGAGTTCTTCAGCTAAAATTTGCGCGATATGCATATCTATTCCCGCGAAATAAACGCCTTCTTTATACTCAAAAGGCTTGAACCCCGTATTCGTAGCAACTACCAGGCATTCCGAACGCGGCTTGCCTGTTTCGGATACAGTCGTGGCGACCGTCCCTATATTTTGAGCAGTTTTATTGACTTCCGCCGCAAAGAGCGAATCGACCGTAACGCCGTCTATCCCCTCGCCCGTCAAACGAGCAACGACTGCGTTTACCTGTGTAAGCAATGCGCTGTCGTCTTGGCGCACGCAAAAGCCATATTCTTCATTCGTAAGATCGATGTCTATAACTTTGACCGGATCGCCCTTTGCACACGCAGCAAAGGAAATAGCCAGTACCGCAGCCAAAAGCGCGGACACTGTTGCCGTGATAAATTTTTTCATAAAATTTACCTCTCGTCTTTGAATTTGCAATCAGGGTGCTTTTTTTCGGATATCATCCGAAAAAAAAGGACGTCCCTTTTGCAGTGCGTTCATAATATCACGTCGCGCAAAAAAAAGCAACCTGTTTCGCCGTGTATTTTAATTTTTATACATTTTATGCGAAATTTAAGCCGCCTTTTTTGCCTTTTATTCGTTTTTCGTGCATTCGAGCGCGCAGCGTATATGTTCGGCGAATGCCCCCGCGATGTTTATGCCCGTAACTTTTTCCGCCTCGTTGAAAAATGCGTTGGAGTTGACTTCGCAAACGACGGGCGTGCCGTCCGCGTCCAACAGATCCACGCCGCAGTAATCGAGCCCGAGAATTTCCGCGCACCGCTCCGCCTGCGCGAGAAATTCCGCAGGCAATTCCGCACGGCTGCCCGTGCCGCCGCACTCGATATTCGAACGGAAATCGTGAAGGTTCGTGCGCTTCATGACGGCGACCGCCCTTCCGCCCACTACGATGACGCGGTAATCTTCCCCTTTATGCGAGGATATATATTTTTGATACAGGTGCGGGCTCATGCGGAATTTTTCGGCTATTTCCGCAAGCTCCTTTTCGTTTTGTATCAGCTCTACGTCCATGCCCCAGCTGCCGAAACTCTTTTTTGCTATGAGCGGATACCCGAGCGCGGCGCCTATCTCCTTCACATACTCTTGCCGCACTTTCGCGTCGGCATAATAGCAAAGGGGCGCGGGAAGGGTGTCGGGCAGGTTCACCCCGCCCCCGGCAAGCGCGATATAGGTGAGCATTTTATCGTCGCAAAGCTCCACGGCGAGGGCGCTGTTGAACAGCCGCACGCCGCACTTTTCGAGCATGCGCGAAAGGTATTTATCTTTATCGAGATACACGCAAAAGTCCGCTTTTTCCGCAAGCGTTATGCGGTTTTCGGCAACGCGGCATAAAAAATTGCCGTTCTTTTCGATGCGCGCGCCTATCCCGCGCGCCGCCAGCTCTTCCTTGATGCGTTCCGCCTGCCGCACGGCGCCCGCCGAGCGGATGTAGGCGTTGACAAGTATGACGCCCTGCATTTTTCTTCTCCCTCCGTAAAAAAGGTCTTTCCGCACGCGGAAAGACCTTTGTCCTTTCGTTCTGCCCGTCAGCGCTCCACGCGGATCGTGCTGTCCACCGAAACGACGTCTTCGAGCGCGCCGATCTTTTCGAGGGCGCGGCGAACGGAAAGTTCGCCCGTTTCGTGCGTGATGAGTATGATGGGAATGTTCTCGCAGTCTTCGCCCTTTTGGATAAGGTCGATGATGCTGATGTTGTACTTTGCGAATATGCCCGCCACCCTTGCGAGCACGCCCGCCTTGTCCTTTGCGGTAAAGCGGATATAATAGCGGCTCTTGAAGTCGGTGACAAACCTGACGCCCGCCTCGGCGGACGCGCCGTTCTTGAAGGTGGAATACTTGACGTCGTTATGCGTAGCGGCATAAATGACGTCGGAAACGATGGCGCTGCCCGTAGGCATGTCGCCCGCGCCCCTGCCGTAAAGCATGACGTCGCCCACGCTGTCGCCCTTGACGAACACCGCATTGAAACTGTCGTTTACGGACGCGAGCGGATGATCTTTACGGATAAAGGCGGGGTGCACGCGCGCCTCGATGCCCTTTTCTCCGTTCTTGCCGATGGCGAGAAGTTTGAGCACATACCCGAGTTCTTCGCCGTATGCGATATCCTGCGCGCAGATCTTCGTGATGCCTTCGCGGTACACCTTGTCCAAGGGCACCTTCGTATGGAAGGCGAGGCTCGAAAGGATGGAAAGCTTGTAAGCCGCGTCGTAGCCTTCCACGTCTGCGGAAGGGTTCGCCTCGGCATAGCCGAGCTTTTGCGCCTCTTTGAGCGCGTCTTCATACCCCAGCCCCTCGCGCGACATGCGCGTGAGGATATAATTGGTCGTACCGTTGATGATGCCCGTAAGGCTGCCGATGACGTTCGCCTGCAACCCGTCTAACAGGGTGCGGATGATGGGAACGCCGCCGACGCAGCTCGCCTCGAAGTACAGCCCCGCGTTCGTGCGGCGCGCCGCCCTTTCGAGTTCGTGCCAATATTTGCAGAAAAGCTCTTTGTTGGAAGTTACGACGCTCTTGCCGCTGTGCAGCGCCGCAAGCACGAAACTTTTGGCAGGCTCTACCCCGCCGATGACTTCGACGACGATATCGACGTTCGGATTCGAGATGATCTCCGCAATGTTGTCGGATATTTTGCTCTCTTCGATGCCGAGCGCGAGCGCCTTTTCCTTTCTCAGCTCCAAAACGCTTTCGACGGTGATGTCCACGCCCTGCGTCTGCTTATAAAATTCCCTGTGGTCGCGCAGAATTTTGTATGTTCCGCTGCCCACGACGCCCAAACCGAGTATCGCAACTCCGACGCTCTTCATTTCTTGCCCTCCGTTTTGTTCAAGTCGTATAAAATTTTCAGCCCTTGCAATGTAAGGAGCTTGTCTACATAGTCTATGCAGGAAACTTCGCCCGCGATGATCTCGCTGAAACCGCCCGTGGCGACTACCTTCATGTCGGGCGCCTTCATTTCCTTCTTGATCTTTTTGACGATATAGCCGACCAACCCCGCAAAGCCGAACACGATGCCCGCCTGCATATTGGTGGTCGTGTTCTTGCCGATGGCGCTTTCCGGCTTTTCTATTTCGACGCGCGGCAGCTTTGCCGTGCCCGACACGAGCGACTCCATAGAGCCGCGGATGCCGGGCGCCACCGCCCCGCCGATAAACTCTTTCTTTTCATTGATCACGTTGAAAGTGGTCGCCGTGCCGAAATCGACGACGATGAGCGGCGCACCGTATTTTTTGATGGCGGCAACGTCGTTGACGATCCTGTCCGCACCCACTTCGCGCGCGTCGTCCACGCGCAGGTTGTGCCCCGTTTTCAGCCCTGCGCCGACCATGAGCGGTTCGACGCCGAGATAGTAAGCGCACATATGCGATATGGTGTAATTGAGCGAGGGCACCACGGAAGAGATGATCGCACCGTGGATATCCGAAGGGGAAATGCCCTTTACGGCAAGCATGTCGATGATCGCCGTGCCGTATTGGTCGCTCGTGCGGTTCAGCTCGGTCGCCACGCGGAAGCTGACGGCGAGCTCGTCCCCTTTGAATATGCCGTATTTGATGTTTGTATTGCCGACGTCGATGCAGATGACCATTTTCCGCGCTCCCGTTTTTCAGATTTTCGTACCGGATACCTGCTTTTTCGCATTCGCGTCTGCATCGCATCCGTCCCGCTCAGAGATGTCCGTTTCCGCGGCGGCAACGGGTTCCGTTTTCCGCGCCTTGCCGCGCCCCGAAGTGCGCTTGGAACGCACGGCGCGTTCAACCACCCTTTCGACCGTGTAGATCGCGGGAGACGCGACCGCGTTGACGATAAACTCTATAATAAAATTGATACCCGCGCAGCCGATGATAAGAAAATAAATGACCGTCGTGCCGTCTGCAACGAAGTTCGCGCTGAGCGTGTCGCTCATGAGGAGCGCGCCGAGGATGAACAGCCCCGTATTGACGACGGGCGCGGCAAGCGCCGCCACGACGACCGCCGCATATTCGTTCTTTTTCCTGATCGCTTTATACAGTATGCCCGCAACCAATCCTGCCGCCGCGCCTTTGATAAGGCACAGGGCGACCGTCAGCAGGGGATGATCGCCGAACAGCGTAAAAGTAAAGGGATCGCCGCCCGTGAGCGCGACCGCGATGACGACCACGCCGAACGCCGCGCCGAGGAATGCGCCCGCAAGCGGGCCGAGCAGCACCGCGCCGAGCACGATGGGCACCAGCGTAAGACTGATACGCGTCGCCCCGATAGGGATTGCGCTGCCCCAAAGCTGGAGCACGATGACGAGTGCAAGCAAAACCGCCAAAAAGGCGATGTTGCGGGATGTGAAGAAACGCTTTTTTTCCATAAATGCCTCCATCGGATCTCTTCCGAGTATCCGTGAAAAAAGATGTATTTATGCGCATAAACGAGTCAGACCGCAGAGCGTGTCCGCCCGCGCATATCACGATAAGTGCGCGAATCGCGCAGCCGAAAGGCAATTTTCCTTTCAAGCGCATATTATTATAACAAAAAAAGCGCAGGTTAGCAAGCAAATGAAAGTACAAATCGCATTCCCGCCCTCCGTGCGGGGCTTTCACCACTTTTAGCTTACGCCCCTGGCGGCGAAATTATGAACGGCAGGAACATTTTTGCGCTTTAAAACGTACATATAAGTATAGGCAGCCGAAAAGCGGACCTTTTCCGCTGCGGCAGCTTAGGTCACTGCGGGGCAAAATAAAATGTACATACCCGCCCCGCAGCAGGAAATAGGAGGAATTTTTAATGAACTGTTTCGGAACTTTCGGCAACAATACCTGCCTGTGGCTTCTCATCATATTGCTCATACTCTGCTTCTGCGGGAACGG
>CALVST010000031.1 GCA_944359365.1 uncultured Clostridia bacterium | reverse complement strand
TGTTTCGGAACTTTCGGCAACAATACCTGCCTGTGGCTTCTCATCATATTGCTCATACTCTGCTTCTGCGGGAACGGAAAGCTGGACGGCATTCTGAATAGCTGCTACACGCCGCTCATCGTCGCCGCCGCTTACTGCGTCATCAAAAAGGGCGGGCTGTGCAACATCTTCTCGGGCTGCTGCTGCAAATAAGCTGTTTTTCCGGCCCGATATGCAAAGGCGCCTGCGGCATTGCCGCAGGCGCTTATTTTTATTCCCTTCAAATTCTTTTCAGCAGGGCGTATTGTATCGCCAAAATCGTCTTTGCGTCTTTGATCTCGCCGCGCTCTATCATCTTTTCCGCCTCGGCAAGCGGATAAAAGGCAGAGGTTAAAAATTCCCCTTCATCCAGGTGGACGCGCCCCTCTTTCACCCCTTCGGCGCGGTAGATATAAATTTTTTCGTTGGTATAACCGGGCGAAGGGTACATCTCGTACAAAAGCGTCACCTTTTCGGGCACGAAACCCGCCTCTTCTTCCAGCTCGCGCGCGGCAGTCAGCGCGGGATCTTCCCCCTTTTCCAACTTACCGGCGGGGATCTCGTACAGTTCTTCGCCGTAGGCATAGCGGAACTGCTTTACGAGCAGCACCTCGCCCCCGCGCACGTACAGCACCGCAGCGCCGCCGCCGTGCTCCACAAATTCGCGCGTGCACGGCTTGCCGTCGGGAAGGGCTGCATCGTCGCAGCGGACGTTTATGATTTTCCCTTTGAAGACGTAATTTTTTCTGACCGTCGTTTCCTTCATGTTCATACGCGTTCCTCCGATTCGGCAAATTTATCCGTCATCTCGTCCAGACGGGCGCATTTCCTGCCCGCCGCCTCGCAAAAACAGCGGTATCCGCACAGCAACGCGGCGACGAGTTTTCCCCCGCCCCGCTCCGCTTCCGCCTCGAGCGCGTTGAGTATGACGAGCGCGTCCACCTTCCTTTCGTCGGAAAGACCGCGCGCGGCATACACCTCGTCGCGTTCGGCGGATACCAATTCTTTGAGCGCCGCGCGGGCGGCGCGCTTTGCGGCTGCCGCCGCAGCGGTGTTACCCGAAAGCAGTCTGCGCACGCCGCGCTTGAAAGGCAGAACGACCTCTTCGCAAAAGGCCAAAAAAGACGCGTGCACGCCCCCTTCCGCCGAAAAATGCCCGTGCAGAAGATCGCCTAGCGGGATGCGCTTCGCGTCGATATCCACGAGAAGGCAGAAGGAAAACGCGAGCCGCTCGCCGGGTTCTTCGGGCATTTCCAACCGCCCGCCCTGCGCGCCGTACAGATATTTTTCAAGCGCCGCGGGGTAGTCGAAATCTTTTGTCAGATTGCGGAAAAAAGCGTACAAAACATCGCTCGCGGCGATGCACTGCAACAGTTCCGCAAGTTTCGTGTCCGCAAGAATGAACCCGCCCTGCGCGAGCTCGTCGCACTTTTTATAAAACAGATCTGTCTGCCGGCTGCCCGTATCCATTCCCCTCTCCTTTCGTGCAAATTTTATAACTTTTCTCTTTCGCGTATCATTATAGCACAAATTTGATTTTTTATGAACTTAATTTCGGGAAATATCTTGATTTTCCGAACTTTTTTATGTATAATATAGGAAATCAAAAATGGAGGTTACCTTTATGAAATCCGTTAAAATTTCTCTCCAGATGGCGCAGAAGGTGAAAGACTTCGTCAAGATCGTGCAGGACTGCCCTTACGAAATCGACCTGAAAAGCGATAAGTATGTCGTAGACGCGAAGTCTATTCTCGGTATTTTCAGCCTCGACCTTTCCAAACCGCTCGTCGTTGAAATTCACTCGGACAACTGCGACGACCTCATCGAAGCGCTCAAACAATTCGCATAACATCGGTTTTTACCGCAAACGAAAGATGCACGGACAGACGATCCGCTTTTTTACGAAAGCGGATTTTTTGTCCGCGCGCAAAAAATAGAGCGATCGAAAGGTGCACATATGCAGATCCAAGGCGAAACGTTTATAAACAAGTTAATATTGCTTTTCGTCTTCGATAAAATGGAAAGCGCCCTTTCCGAACGCACGCTCGTAGATATGTGTTCCACCAGCAACGATTGGATCAATTACATGGACTGCGTGATGATCATAAGCCAACTGCTCGAAGACGGCTTCATCTGCACGGTGGAAACCAACGACGATACCCTTTACACCATTACGCCCGACGGCAGAAGCTGTTTGGCGAATTTTTACATCAACATCCCGAAAAGCACGAGAGAAGAGATTTCGGTATTCGTTAAAAACAACAGCGCCCGTTACCGCAACAGGCAGGAATGTAAATCTGACTACTATCAGAACAAAGACGGCACCTACACGGTGTTTTTGCGCATCCTCGCCCCCGCACAGCCGATGCTGGAACTCAAATTCGTAGTTCCCGACAGGAAAACGGCGCAGAATATCTATAAAAAATGGGAACTGAAAGCGGCGGACGTTTACGCCGTGATATATGAAAACTTGGTCGACTGACCATAGCGAGGTAGAATGCAAATGTTCACTTATAACACAAAAGGTACCTGTTCGCGCCAGATCATATTCGAGGTAGACAGCGAAAATAAGATCCACAGCGTAAAATTCATCGGCGGCTGCGGCGGCAATCTGCAGGGCATATCCCGTTTGGTGGAGGGCAAACCCATCGACGAGGTGGAATCGACGTTAAAGGGCATCAAGTGCCGCAACAACACTTCCTGCCCCGACCAGCTTGCCAACGCGGTAAAGGCATACCGCGAACGCGAACCGAAACAGCCGAGGCAATGATTTTGCTTGGCCGCCCCGGCAGGCGGCACTTTAAAAAACCGGGCGGCAGGAACCGCTATGTTCCTGCCGCCCGGTTTTTTTACGCTCACCTGCCCGCATATTTGGCGGCGACGATGGCGTTGTTCCGCACGATCATATTCAGATATACGTCTATGCTCTTCGCATAATTGTCGCACTCAGCGGGGCGCAGCGAATTTTCGCGGTAGCGCGCCAGATATTTTTTGATGTAGCCGACCAACCCCGCGAGCGATTTGTACAGCTCGAATATCGTGAATTTATAAAACTTATCGTCGCGTATGGCGACCACCCACGCGGAAGGATGCAGGATTTTGCTCGCGCTCGCATAAGCGGCGTGCCGTTCCGAAAGCCCCGCCGCTTTTTGCAGACCGTCCTTGAAGTTCAGCCTGTACTCTTTGCCCATCCCTTCGCGGAACCCTGGCACATACAGCAGCCAGCCGTAATTTACGAAGGCGTTGCGCTCCTTTACCCCGTATTGCTTGCATTCCTCGCTGAGGCGGGCATTCAGCTCGTCCGCATGCGGATTGCCCTCCATGTTCAGGTATTCCATGTGCCGCACATAGCTGAAAAACAGGTCGTCGTTCCCGTTCCCGAGCACCGCCAGAACGCATTCGAGTTCGTGCAGGTGCCGCCAGAGGATGACGGCGTCGCAGCTGTTGCCCGCGGCGAGCAGCCCCACGACGCTCTTTACGGTAACGAGCGCTTTGCGGAACAAGTTGTTCATCCCGTTCATGCGGCGGTCGGTGCCTTTCAGGCTCCCGAGCACATACAGCGAATAGCTGCAAGCCATGTTATAAGCGGCAATTTCCGGGGAATATTCCGACGTGTTCGAGCGCTTTTCCACGTTCAGGTGTTCGTTGATGACGATGTACACCGCCACGTCGCGCACAAGTTTGTCTCGGTATGCCGCGTCCGCTTCTAACTTGGAAACGATTTCGGGAGGCAAATGCGAGGTATGAAAGTGATGGTAATAAAATATGTAGCTGACGATCTCGTCGAGGCGGGCGCCGTCCAACTCGCGCAGCCGTATTTTGCGCTTTTTCAGCTCTTCCACATATTTTGCCTTGACGAGGCGGTACATCTCTGCGATGAACGCCGCATTCGGCGCCGCGCCCGTCATACGGGAAAGACGGGAAAGCTGCGCCGCAAAGATGCGCGACTCCATTTCGTCTATCAGATTTGCCATACACACCTCCTTCGCGCAAGCGGGAAAAATGCGCCCGATTGCCTCCGCCTCCGATCCCGATACCGTGAATCGTTATGCAAGTTTACTGCAATATGTTTGTCGTGATCATGTCCACGCCCCACAGCGCGAGCCGTTCGGCATCGCGGGCGTCGTCGCAGGTATAGCAATTGACGGTAACGCCCGCATCGTGAAACTTTTTCACGCGCTCCTGCGTAAGGGCGCCGTACCAGATATCTACGCCCATGCCGGCAGCGCCCAATTTTGCGGGCATATCTTCCGAATATTCGCCCGTAAGATACTGCACTTTCTGCTCCGGCCGTTTTTCGAGCACGGCGGTAAGGTTTTCGTAACAGAAGGAAATGAATATCAGGTTATCCAGCCCGTATTCGTCCGCGCATATGCGCATGATCTGCCCGATATCTTCGGCATGCATCGCGTTTTTCAGTTCGAGCACGGCGATTTTGCCGTAGCGCTTGAGCACGCGCAGGTATTCCGCGAGCGAAGGGATGCGCTGCACGTCGGAATATCCGCCGCCCGCTTCTTTCATGGAAAGCGCGCGCAGCTGTGCAAATTCGGACTTTTCGACGGGAATGTTTGTATCGCATACCCTGCCCGTTTCGTCGTCGTGGAGGATGGCGAAGTGACCGTCTGCGGTAACGTGCACGTCCGTTTCGACGCCGAAATAGTCGCGGTTGCCCGCGGCGACGAATGCGGCGAGCGTGTTTTCCGTTTCTATGCCGCTCAGCCCTCTGTGCGCGATAAATTTTACCATTCCTCTCTCTTTCACTTTGACCGTATCCATTGTATCCCTTCCGTTTACATCAGTTCGATGTTGTTTTTGCGGCAGTACTCTTCCGTCTTTTCGTCCCAAAGGGAGACCTGCACTTCGCCGATATGCATTTTATTGAGCAGGTACATAGAAAGGCGCGACTGCCCTATACCGCCGCCCATCGTGAGGGGCATTTCCCCCGCGGCGAGCGCCTTGTGAAAGGGGCTTTCCAACCTTTCCAAGCAGTTTTCCTCTTTCAGCTGCGCGACGAGCGTCTCTTCGTCCACGCGTATGCCCATGGACGACACTTCAAACGCACAGCCGAGCACGGGATAGTACAAAACGATATCGCCGTTGAGCGACCAATCGTCGTAATCGGGCGCCCTGCCGTCGTGCTTGTTCCCCGACCTGAGTTTTCCGCCGATCTGCATGATAAAGGCGGAACCGTGCGTTTTCGTATACTCCGTTTCCCTCTGCTTGGGCGTCAGCGCGGGGTACGTATCTTCCAGCTCCTGCGAAGTGACGAAAGAAATGTCGTCGCTCAGGTACTTTTCGAGCGCGGGGTATTCGGCGCAGACGGCGGCTTCGGTACGCTTGAGCGCGCCGTAGATCTTCCTGACCGTCTGTTTCAGAAATTCGGTATTCCTGTCTTCCCTGCCGATGACCTCTTCCCAATCCCATTGGTCGACGTATATGGAATGCAAATTGTCGGGCGTTTCGTCGCGGCGGATGGCGTTCATATCGGTATAAAGCCCGCTGTACTTTTCAAAACCGTACTTTTTGAGGGCGAAACGCTTCCATTTTGCGAGGCTGTGCACCACCTCGACCGTTTTGCCCGTCGCCTTCATATCGAAGGAAACGGGGCGTTCCACGCCGTTCAGGTCGTCGTTCAGCCCGCTTTCGCGCGTGACGAAAAGGGGCGCGCTTATGCGCGTAAGGTTGAGCGCGGCGGAAAGCTCCTTCTCGAACACCGTCTTTAAGAACTTGACCGCCTTTTCCGTTTCCATAAGTGTCAGTTTGGATTGATACATCGCTGATCCCTCTGTAAATTATTCAAAAAATTCATCGAAACCGTATACGAAGGCGTCCGCCTCCGCTTTGAGCGTTTCCCTCTGCCCTTCCGACGCCTTGTCGTACACCGCTACCGTGCGCATCCCCGCGCGCTTTGCCGCGCGCAGCGCCGCAAGGCTGTCCTCGAAGGCGACGCACCGTTCGGGCGCAAGGCGGAGTTTATTCGCCGAAAGCAGAAAAATGTCGGGAAAGCTCTTGTTTTTGCCCGCGTCGTCGACGGTGAAAAAGCCCTCGAACAGACCGTATATGCCGCCCGCTTTCAGCACGGGCACGAACAGCTCGGGCGAGGACGCCGTGGCGACGCACATCTTCACGCCGCGCTCTGCAAGCGAGCGCACGAACCGCACTGCGTGCGGCTTAAAATATTTTCCGCTCTCCTTCGCGCCGTATTTTTCGCGGCACATCCGGTTCCACTCGGCGATGACGTCCTCCTCCCTCTCGGCGGGAAGATAGTTTTTAATGGTGAACGCCGCAACGTCGCGGAACCCGAGGTGGGCGATATTTTCCTGATAATGCGGGGGCACCGCCATCCCGCGCGAGGCGAAAAACTCCTCGTCGATCTCGCTCCAGATCTCCATGCTGTCTATCAGCGTGCCGTCGAGATCGAAAACCGCGCCGTCGGCGCATATCCCCTTCCATTCGAACATAGCATATATTTTATCATATCGCCGCGCAAATTGCAATCGGGCACGGGGCAAATTCGCAAAAAATGCGTAAAAACGCCCGCGCGCTTGAACTTTTACGCATCTTGTGCTATGATAGAAAAAAACAAGGAGCTTGGCATGGGGTTATTCCGCAGAAAAAAACAGGCGGCGCCCGAAGAGGCTGCCGCGGCACAACTTCCCGAGCCGCCCGTTACGGTATTGCTGCATATGAACGGCGATGCGGAAAGCGTGGGCGTTCTTCTTTCGGCACTGCCCGAATATTCCGAGATCGCGCTTTCGGGCGAAAATGCCGCCGCGCTCTCCCCGCCCGAAGGAAAAAACCTCACGTTTGCGGGCGAGACGGGCGCGCGGGGCAGGTACATCGTTTATGCCGACGGCGACGAAAAATTTGAAAAAGAGGGCGCGGAAGCGCTTTTCGGCTTTCTCTCTTCGGCGGAAGAAGACGTGGTATTTTTTTCGGAAAAGGGAAAAGTACAGAGCGATCCCCTCGCGGCGGTGATCAGCGGACAGCGCCCCCTTCCCGCACGCTGCGCGGTACGGCGCGCCCTCGCGCAGAGCGCGGAAGGCGTCGGAGAAAAATACGCGCAGACGTTCCTGCCCCTGCTTTTTGCAAAGAGCGCGGCGGCGGTAAGTTATTCCCTGTCTTTACAGGCGCCGAAAAAAGAGGCGGACGCCGATGAGGCGCTCGCCCTCGTGAAACTTTTCAACGGCATAAAACCCCTTCTTCCCGCAGAGCGCTACGCCTTTGCTTTCCGCTACATTTGCGGAGAATTTGCGCGCATTTACGCGGAGGCGTGCATCTCGGGCGAGAGCGCCTCGCTGCGCGCGGCGGACGACGCGCTCAAAGCGGAAAACATGGCTCTGTGGGTGGCGCTTGCCGACAGATCCTCATTCGGGTTCGTGAAGGCGCTGCGCAAGAACGGGTATGCCCTTCCCCTTCACTTGAAGGCACTGCTCAAAGCCAAACACATTTTCGGAAAATAATGCCAAAACTTTGCGCAAAACGTTCTTAACGGACGATTTATGTAAAATATTTGCAAAATTCAAATAAACTTTGACGGCAGGTATTGACATTTCGGCAAAAATGGTTTATTCTATAACAATGAAAATATAATTTTTGTGAAGAGGCGGCAGGTGCCGCCCGCAACGGAGGCGTATTTATGCATTGCGAGGACTGCGGAAACAAACTGATATTGAAATTTTGCGAAAACGAAGGGTTGGTGCCCTACTGCGAAACATGTGAGAAATTCGTCTTTCCTCCCTTTAAAACTGCGGTCAGCATGGCGGTAGTAGACAGGAAACAGGAAAAATTCCTCATTGCAAAGCACACGAACGGGCAGTATCTGCTGCTTGCGGGATATGTAAAAAAGGGTGAATCTGCGGAAAAGACCATCGCGCGGGAGATACGGGAAGAGACGGGGCTTTCCGCCGTCAAATACCGCTACATGAGCTCGCGCTACCATGAACCGAGAAATGTTCTCATGCTCGGCTTTGTCGTCATGGTTTCGGAAGGAGAGATCAGGCTGAACACCGACGAGATAGAAGAGGCGGGCTGGTATTCGTATGAAGAGGCGCTGGAAAAGATCAGCCACGATTCGACCGCGGAATTCTTTTTGAAGAGCGCGGCGGCGGAACTCAAACGCAGCAAACTGTAAAATACGGAAACGGGCGCCGCTGAAACGGCGCCCGCCTTTTTTATCTGCTCCTGTAATTTTCGCAGCAGGTGCAGCTTTCCGCATCGCAATTGCAGTCGTTGCCGACCGTAATTTTGTCGAGCGTGCAGTTTTTGCCGTCGCAGTTGTACATACATTCGGTCACTTCGCAGCCGATAGCGTTGTTGATCTTATTCATAATAACAACCTCCTGCCGTTATTATGTGCACGGAAAAGAAAACTATGTCTTTCGGGTTGACATTTGCGGCATTTGATTGTAAAATAGATACGATATCACAAAAAGGGGCAACTTTATGAAGGTAATACTCAAACAAGACGTAAAAGGAACGGGCAAAAAGGGCGACATCATAGACGTGAGCGACGGGTTCGCCAAAAACTTCCTGCTCAAAAAAGGGTTGGCGGAGATCGCGTCGTCCGTGGCGGTGAACAGCCTGAAATTGCAGAAAGAGGCGGAAGAACGCCGCCGCGCGGAAGAGGTCAAGGCGATCAAAGAACTCGCCGCGAAAATAGACAAAACGACGGTAGACGTGGGCATAAAATGCGGCGAAAACGGCAAAGTATTCGGCAGCGTCACTTCCAAAGAAATTGCGGGCAAGCTCGCTGATATGGGCTACGATATCGACAAAAAGAAGATCGTGCTGAAAGAACCGCTGAAAACAGCGGGCGACTATTCCGTAGAAATACGCTTTATGGAAGGCGTTTCCGCAAAAATAACCGTCTGCGTAAAACCCGAATAACAACAACGGAAAGAGCGCCGAACTATCGGCGCTCTTTTTATGAATGCAAATCTAACTCGCGCAAGGAAAACCGCAGGCGTCAGCTCGCCGAGGTTTTCGTGAATAAAAATATTTTTTGCGTTTCCGCAAACCACGCTTTGCGGAACAAGCCCCCGATTTGCGCGAAGGAATCGGAGATTTTTGCTTGCTTGCAATGGCAAAAATCGATGTTTCCGCAATATCGAGGCTTGCCTCGATATTACGCGCGGCCTTTGGCCGGAAAGGTGAATTTGCCGCATTTATATTAGTGCAAGCCCTATAAACAGGGCTCCCAAAAATCGCAACGCGCGCAGCGGTGTGAGATTTTTGGGAATAAGGAGCGGCAAATATATAGGAGCACAGCATTTGCAAGTATTGTAAATGCTTGCATAATATATTTTGCCGCGACGTGCCAAAGAGGAAAAATCCGAACGCAGAGCCGTTTGCTAAAACGGCGAACGTTGGGGTTTTCCTAAAAATCACGACTTTAGCGACAACTTTGTTGTCGCATCGGTTTAGCCGATTTTGCATAAATGCCCGTAAGCGGTCGCTTCGCAAAATCGGCGGCGCCGTTCGCAGCGCCTTTGCGAGAAATGCGTGAACCGTGAACCCTTTTTGTGAACCCCTCGTAAAGAACGGCCGCCCCGTATAAAACGGAGCGGCCGCCCTTGTCTATGAGAAAGCTGTGGGTGATCTTTTATTCGGCATCCTGCAAGGCATCGTACCCCGATTCGCCCGTGCGCACGCGCACGACGTCTTCCACGTCGTAAACGAATATCTTGCCGTCGCCGATATGCCCGGTGTACAGCGCCTTGCGTGCCGCTGCGACCACGTCGGCAACGGGCACTTTGCTGACAACGACCTCGACCTTGACCTTCGGCAACAGATCCATATCCATCTTGACGCCTCGGTAATATTCGCCCGCGCCCTTTTGCACGCCGCAGCCGAGCACCTGCGTAACGGTAAGCCCCGTAACGCCGATCGCGTTCAGCGCCTGTTTGAGATCTTCAAACTTGGACTGCTTGGTCAGGATGACGACCTTAGACATCTTGACGCTCTCCGCGCTTTCCGCGACGGCGGGCATGGCGGGTGCAGACATATCCGTTACCGTAACGCCCGCAGGTTCCGCCGCAGGTACGCCTTCCGCCTCGATGATCTCCGCTGCGAGCGGCACGGGTGTAAAATCGGCATACGCGCTGGGCAGACCGTGTTCATGCTTGTCGAGCCCCTCTATCTCCTCTATTCTGGAAACGCGCAGCCCCACGGTATGCTTGAGAAGCTGGAACAGCCCTATCATGCACACGATCGTCCATGCGGCGATACATACGATGCCGAGAAGCTGTACGCCTAGCATATTGAAACCGCCGCCGTAGAACAGCCCCTTCTGCTCTGAAAGCACCGCCCCCGTCTCCGCATCGAGGACGGGATTGATCCCCGTAGAAAACAACCCTACCGCGATCGTTCCCCAAAGCCCGTTCGCGCCGTGCACGGCGATCGCGCCGACGGGATCGTCCACATGAACTTTTTTGTCGATGACTTCGACCGCGACGACCACGAGGACACCAGCGACCAACCCGATGAAGAATGCACCGACGACGTCGACATTGGCGCACCCCGCCGTTACCGCCACAAGCCCTGCCAGAGAGCCGTTGAGCGTCATGGACACGTCCGGCTTTTTATTTTTTACCCAGGTAAATACCATGGTAGAGATGGTACCCGTAGCCGCGGCGACCGTCGTGGTAACGAGCACTTGCGCAAGCTGCGTCATGCCCGATGTCGCGGCACCGTTAAAGCCGTACCAACAGAACCAGAGGATGAAGCAGCCGAGCGCCCCTACCGTAAGGTTGTGCCCCGGTATCGCGCGGACGTATTTCACCTGTTTCCTGACGAGGGTGGGGTTGCCGTCTTTGTCGAGATATTTGCCCCGGCGCGGGCCTAACAGGAGCGCGCCGATGAAAGAGGATATGCCGCCGACCATATGTATGAGCGAAGATCCGGCAAAGTCGACGTAAAACACGCCGGCTATTTCCTGCGTGAGCCAACCGCCGCCCCAAACCCAGTGCGCCTCGATGGGATAGACCACCGCCGATATGACGAGGGAATAGATGCAATACGAGAGAAACTTCGTGCGTTCCGCCATTGCACCCGAAACGATGGTCGCGGTCGTCGCGCAGAATACGAGGTTGAAGAAAAACGTAGACCAATCGTAACCCGCAAAATCGGTAAACACGCCCATGTTGGGAATGCCGACCAAACCGAACAGCGCGTCCTCTCCCATCAGCAGCCCCGCGCCCAAAAGGATGAACACGATGGTGCCGAGGCAGAAGTCGAGCAGGTTCTTCATGATGATGTTGCCCGCGTTCTTTGCCCGCGTAAAACCCGTTTCGACCATCGCAAACCCTGCCTGCATGAACCAGACAAGGATGGCGCCGATCAGAAACCATACGCCTGACGAACTGAATATCAAATCATTCAGCGCACTCAATACAGTACTATCCATTGATTATCCTCCGATAAACTTTTTTGTTTTCTCACCGATTTTCCGCGGCATTTGCCGCAAGTCTTTTACACGCTGAACAGGATCTCGCCGTAAGTCGGGAAAGGCCAATCCTTTGCCGAAACTTTCGTCTCCATTTCGTCCGCAAAGGCGCGCACTTCCTGCATCACGGGGATGATCTTATCCGCAACGAACTTTGCCTGCGCAGCAGCGTCGGGAATGCTCTTTTCCGCGATCAGCAATTCGTCGAGCTCTTTGACTTTGTAATACAGGCTCGCATTGTCTGCGGAAAGCGCCGAAATGAGTTCCTTTTCCGCCGAAGCACCCGCGTCCACGCCCGCCGCTTTTTCCGCCTCGAGCGTCGCACAGAGGCTCCTGATGTATGCACTGACCGCGGGATAGATATCCCTCTTTGCCATTTCAGACATGGCGAGCGCTTCGATGACGATGGTCTTGCTGTAATTTTCAAGCATGATCTCGGTACGGGTAACGACTTCCCTGCGGGTAAACACCTTCATGCGCTCGTGCAGAGCGATATTCTTTTCGTCAGCAAAGTGCGGCAGCGCCTCCGCAGAGTTTTTAAGATCGGAAAGCCCGCGCTTTGCCGCCTCTTCCTTCCATTCGTCAGAATAGTTGTTTCCGTTGAAGATGATGCGGCGGTGCTCTTTGATGGTTTCCACCACCAATTTATGCAGTGCGGCGTTGAAGTCGGGCGCTTTTTCGAGTTTGTCGGCAAATTCGCGCAAAACGTCGGCGACCGCCGTGTTGATGACGATGTTCGGCCCCGAAAGGGAGAAGCTCGATCCGACCATGCGGAACTCGAACTTGTTGCCCGTGAACGCGAAGGGCGAAGTGCGGTTGCGGTCCGTCGTGTCTTTGGGCAGTTCGGGCAGCGTATCCACGCCGAGTTTCATCATCTTTTTGCCCTTGCCCTTATATTTTTCGCCGCGTTCCAGAGCCTCGATGACCTCTTCCAGCTCTTCGCCGACGAACATAGACACGATGGCGGGCGGCGCCTCGTTCGCGCCAAGCCTGTGGTCGTTGCCCGCGCTCGCCACCGAAAGGCGCAGAAGATCCTGATACTCGTCCACCGCCGCGATGACCGCCGCAAAGAAGAGCATGAACTGTCCGTTTTCGGCGGGCGTCGTGCCCGGATCGAGCAGGTTCAGCCCCGTATCCGTGCTCATCGACCAGTTGTTGTGCTTGCCCGAGCCGTTGATGCCGTCGAACGGCTTTTCGTGCAGAAGGCAGCGCATATGATGTTTCTGCGCGACGCGCTTCATCGTTTCCATGACAAGTTGGTTCTGATCCGCCGCGATATTCGTATTGGTGAAGATGGGCGCAAGCTCGTGCTGTGCGGGCGCGACTTCGTTGTGCTTTGTTTTGGCGAGGATGCCAAGTTTCCAAAGCTCCTCGTCGAGGTCTTTCATGTACGCGGAAACGCGCGTTTTGATGGCGCCGAAGTAATGGTCTTCCAACTCCTGCCCCTTCGGAGGTTTCGCGCCGAAGAGCGTCCTGCCCGTGTATTTGAGGTCTTTGCGCTTCTGATACACGTCTTCATCGATGAGGAAGTATTCCTGCTCCGCACCGACCGTCGAATAGACGCGCTTTGCGGACGTGTTGCCGAACAGCCGCAGGATGCGCAGCGCCTGATCGTTGAGGGCACGCATGCTCTTCAAAAGAGGCGTCTTTTTATCGAGCACCTCGCCGCTGTACGAAAAGAACGCGCAGGGTATATACAAAGTGCCGTCCTTTACGAAAGCGTAAGAGGTCGGATCCCAAGCGGTGTAGCCGCGCGCCTCAAAAGTGGCGCGCACCCCGCCCGAGGGGAAAGAGGATGCGTCCGGCTCGCCCATGACGAGCTCTTTTCCGGAAAAATCCATGATGACTTTGCCGCCCGGCACGGGGCTGATAAAGCTGTCGTGCTTTTCGGCGGTGATGCCCGTCATCGGCTGGAACCAGTGGGTGTAATGGGTTGCGCCCTTTTCCACCGCCCAGTCTTTCATCGCGTTCGCCACCACGTTCGCCACGCCCGAATCGAGGGCGCTCCCTTCGTCGATGGTCTTTTTCAGAGATTTGTATATCTCTTTGGGCAGTTTTTCCTGCATGACCTGCAGGTTGAACACGTTTGCTCCGAAAATTTCAGGGACTCTCATAAAACAAAAACTCCTTAAAAAAAATTGAAAGGCGCCGCGGAGTTCTCTCTTTTCCGAAAGCACACCGCAGCGCCTTTGCTGCCTGAATCATTTATGCCACGATTATAGCCGACCGCCCCCGATTTGTCAAACGCGGGAGCGAAATTCGAATTATCACGAATTTTTATGCCCTGTATAATTTTTGCAAAAGCAAACAAAAAACGCCCGTTTTTCGGGCGCCGCGGTCAAAAAACACAGGCGGGCAAAAGCCCGCCTTATGCTCATTTCCCCCGTATCTCGCACAGTTTTCCCGCACGGGCGCGCCGCACCATTTTTGCGCCCTTGTTCCGACCGCCCGCGATGCGGCGCACAACAAATTTGTACAGCTCCGCCGCGGGGATGACAGAAAGAGAGCAGGCAAACACGAAAGCCCACTGCCCCGCCGTAAGCGCGGTGAGCGCAAACGCCGCGCGAAGGAGAGGCACCGCGCAGAGGAGCACGTTCACGCCTATGCCGATAAACACCGTCAAAAACAGCGCCTTGTTCCCGAAAAATCCCTTTCCAAATGCGGAATCCGTTTCCGAACGGATATTGAAGGAATGGAAAAGCTCCAAAAACGACAGCACGAAAAAGGTAACGGTCACGGCAACGGCATTGCCGTAGTGCGCGTTCGCATATAAAAACGCAAACAGCACCGCGGCGGTCTGAAACAGCCCGTAAAACAGCACGGACAGCATGGAACGCGCGCCGAAAAGTTCGTTCCCCCTGCGCGGCGGGCGCAGCATGATATCCCTTTCCGCCTTTTCCGCCCCCAAAGAGAGCACGGGCAGGCTGTCGGTGATCAGGTTGATCCACAAAAGCTGCGTGGCGGTCAAAAAGTCCATGCTGTACAGCGCGAGCGTAACGACGAGTATGGAAAGCACTTCCGCAAGATTCGTCGCAAGGAAAAACTGTATCGTCTTTTTGATGTTGGAAAACACCCTGCGCCCTTCGCGCACCGCCGTGACGATGGTGGAAAAATCGTCGTCGGCGATGACCATGTCGGACGCGCTTTTCGTTACGTCGGTGCCCGAACCCATCGCTATGCCGATGTCTGCGGCGCGGATACTCGGCGCGTCGTTGATGCCGTCGCCCGTCATGGCGACTACGTTTCCCGCTTTTTGAAGGCGCTTTACGATGAGCGATTTATGCTTCGGGCTGACGCGCGCGAACACGCGACTTTCGGGTATGCGCGCGTCTAGCTCGGCATCCGTCATGCCGTCCAGCTCCGCGCCCGTTACGACCTGCCCCGCGTTTTCCGCAATACCCAGCCTTGCCGCGATGGCGTATGCCGTATCCTTGTGATCGCCCGTTATCATGACGGGCGTGATGCCCGCACGCACGCATTCGGCGACCGCTTCTTTCACGCCCTTTTTGGGCGGATCGATCATGCCGACAAGTCCCAAAAACACCAGCCCGTTTTCCGCGTCCTTGCCGTATTCGTTGTAAGCAAACCCCAAAACGCGCAGCGCCCTGCCTGCAAGCTCCCTGTTTCCGGAGAGGATCGAAGTCCTGTCTTTTTCGGTGAGTTGCCGCACCGAGCCGCCCGCATAAATGCGGGTGCTTTTGGAAAGGAGTATATCCGCGCCCCCTTTCACCAGCCAAAGCTTGCCGAAGTTCGTATCCGCCGCGACGGACATCATTTTGCGTTCGGATGTGAACGGATTCACCGCAAACACGGTATAAGCCCCTTCGAAACGGACGCGGTCGGCATAATTTACGAGGGCGACTTCGGTGGGATCGCCGATGAGGGAACCGTCTTTGCCCTTTACGGTGTTGCAGGCGCGCATGCAGAGGAGCATAAGCTCGCGCGCGGGCGTCATGCCGCCGCCGAGGTTTTCGCCGAAGTCGGAACGCACCTCTTCCACCGTCATGCGGTTTTCCGTGAGCGTGCCCGTCTTGTCGCTGCATATCCGGTTACATCCGCCCAGCGTTTCCACGGCGTGCAGTTTGCGTATGACGGCGCGCTCGCGGCTCATCTTCTGTACGCCCATCGCCATGATGATGGTGACCACGGCGGGCATCCCTTCCGGAATGGCCGCCACCGCGATGGCGACCGAAGACATAAAGTTGCCTATCAGCGTGCTGTCTTTGAAAAATATGCCGAAGACGAAGATCACGGCGGCTACGGCGATGACCGTAGCGGATATGATCTTGCCGAGTTTTGCCAAAATTTTTTCGAGCGGCGTGGCGGCGGCGTTTGTTTCTTCCAAAAGTTCCGCTATTTTGCCGATCTCCGTATCCTTGCCCGTGTGCACGACGACCGCCTTCGCCTGCCCGCTCACGACAAAGGTCGAAGAGTGCAGCATATTTTTTCTGTCGCCGACGGCGGCGCCCGCGGCGCATACCGCGGCAGTCTTGGAAACGCTTTTGGATTCGCCCGTGAGGGCAGACTCGTCGCAGCGCAGCCGATCGCAGGACAGCACGCGGCAGTCCGCGGGGATCCTGTCGCCCTCTTCCAGATAGATCACGTCGCCGGGTACGAGCAGGTCGCTCTCTTCGAGAATGTCCCTGCCGCCGCGCACGCACTTTGTTTTGCCCACTGAAAGCTGACGGAGCTTTTCTATCGCGTTATCCGCGCGGTACTGCTGAATAAACCCCACAAAGGTGTTCAGCAGTATGATAAAGAGCAGGATGCCCGTATCTACAAGCTCGTGTTTGTCGCCCGTGGCAAAGGCGGTGACTGCCGTGATCGCCGCGGCGCAGATGAGCATGATCGTCATAAAGTCGGCAAACTGCGCTAAAAAAAGCCGGATCGGCCTCCGCTTTTTTTTGCGACGAAGTTCGTTTTTGCCGTATTTTTTCAGCCGCGCGGCAGCTTCCGATCCCGTCAGCCCCGTTTCGCCGCTTTGAAGCGCGGAAAGCGTCTCTTCCGCCGTTAAAGAAGAAAATTCCTGCATAATGACCTCGGGCTATAAACTGATAATTATTGTATTCCCGCCGCGCGGCGAATATGAAAAAGGGAAAAGCGGAAATTAATTTATACAACCGCGGCAAAATCAATTGACAAGCAAGCCGTAAAAATGATATTATAATTGACGCTGATGGCGCACATCGGCACAAATACATACGGGGACGTAGCTCAGTTGGTTAGAGCGCATGCTTGACATGCATGAGGTCATAGGTTCGAGCCCTACCGCCCCCACCAAACTTCCACTATATATTGTGTTAAACAATTAAAAATCTCTACAATTTCCGGAGTGAGCTTTTATCTTTTTGTTTTGACACTAATGGTGACACTAAAACGATACCCATGCTCGGGTATCGTTTTAGTATATAAACCGCAAAATCCGCCGTTGCTAACGGCGGATTTTTTACGATAAAGGAGCAGCCGACAGTTTTCTGTCGGCTGCTCGCTTTTCCGTGATACATATTTACATCGGAAATGTTGCAACGGCGTAAATTTCCCCTGTGAGCGGGAAATCAATATGCGCGGGCAAACAGGACGACTTGCTTCGCCTCTTTGCCGCAGCAGACGCATTTTTCTGCGTGTTCGCCCTCAACGATGACGCGCGCGGTCGCCGCCGTCTGCTCCTTTATTTTGTCTTCGCATTCGCGGCAGCCGCACCACCCCGCCTTGACGAAGTTTCCGCCTTCCACGCCCTTCAGAAGTTCGTCCATCGTTTCTGCCGAAACGACACGCTCCTCCTTGCGCTTTTTTGCCATTTCGAACAGGTTGTGCTGAACATCCGCGAGCAATTTTTTGACGGCATCCGCCGCGTCGGCAAGCGGCGCTTCCGTCTTTTCGTGCGTATCTCTGCGGACGAGCACCATTTTGCCCGCCTCGATGTCGCGCGGGCCGATCTCTATGCGCACGGGCACGCCCTTCATTTCCCATTCGTTGAACTTCCAGCCGGGGCTGTTGTCCGTCGCGTCCATCTCGGCGCGAACGCCCGCGGCGACAAGTTTCGCCTTCAGATCGGCAGCGGCGTCCAAAACGCCCTCTTTTTTTGCCGCGATGGGCACGATGATCGCCTGCACGGGCGCCACGACGGGGGGCAGGACCAACCCGCGCGCGTCGCCGTGCGCCATGATGAGCGCGCCGATGAGCCGCGTGGAAACCCCCCACGAGGTCGTATAGGCATATTTATGCGTGCCGTCTTTGTCCAGGAACTGAATGTCGAACGCCTTTGCGAAGTTCTGCCCCAAGTAGTGCGAAGTGCCCGCCTGCAAGCTTTTGCCGTCGTGCATCATCGCTTCCATGCCGAACGTGGCGACGGCGCCCGCAAACTTTTCCTTTTCCGTCTTTCTGCCCGTAAATACGGGGATGGCAAGGCAGTTCTCGGCAAACTCTTTATAGACGCCGAGCATCTTCATCGTCTCTTCCATCGCCTCTTCTTCCGTGGCGTGGGCGGTGTGGCCTTCCTGCCACAAAAATTCGCTCGTGCGCAGGAAGGGGCGCGTCGTCTTTTCCCAACGCATGACGTTCGCCCACTGGTTGATGAGGATAGGCAGGTCGCGGTACGACTGCAGCCATTTGGAATACATTTCGCCGAAAATGGTTTCGCTGGTCGGACGAATGACCAAAGGCTCGGCGAGTTTTTCGCCCCCGCCCACGGTAACGACCGCGACTTCGGGCGCGAACCCTTCGACGTGTTCGGCTTCCCTCGTCATATAGCTGTAAGGAATGAGCAGCGGGAAATAAGCGTTCTGATGCCCCGTGGCCTTGATGCGCGCGTCCAGCTCCTTCTGTATATTCTCCCAAATGGCGTACCCGTACGGGCGGATGACCATCGTGCCCTTTACAGGGCCGTAGTCGACCAACTTGGTCCTGATGACGACGTCTGTGTACCAGCGGGGGAAATCCGTTTCGATGTCCGCTATCTGATTTACGAACTGATTCTCTTTCGCCATAATGCTCTCCCTAAGCGCGCTTGCGCGCAAAATGAAAAATGTGATATACTTGTTTCAGTATACCACATTTTGCCGCGCGTGTAAATGTATTTTCCGACCTGTTCGGCAAGAAAACCGAAAAAATCAGTCCTGACGCTCCTCTTTGCTCTTCCATATCATGGAAACGGAGCCGGGCCCGACGTGCGAGCCGATCACAGGCCCCATGATGGTAACGTCGGGGCGGTATCCCCACGCCTGTTCCACCATATCGGCAAGCTCCGCCGCCTCTTTTTCCGCGTCGGTATGCACGATCCAGATCATGCGGTTTTCCTCGACGGGCGGGAAACGCTTCATCTTTTCGAGCGCGTAGGCGAACGCCTTTTTCATGCCCCGCACCTTGTCCACCACCGTCAGTTTTCCCTCGTTGGTAAAGGAAAGCACGGGCTTTATCTTCAACGCGGTGCCCGCCGCCGCTGCAAACGCGGAAACCCTGCCTCCTTTTTTGAGATAATAAAGGTCGTCCGCAATGATGACGTACTGAATGTAAAAAGGCATACTTTTGATCTCATGATATGCCTCTTCCGCGCTCTTGCCCGCAGACCGCAGGCGCACCGCCTCTTTTACGAGCGCGCCCTGCCCGATGGTCGCAGCATAGGAGTCGATCGCATAGATCTTGCAGGAAGGATACTCTTCCATCACGTCGGCAGCGGCGTCCTTTGCCGCCTGCGCCGTCGTGGAAAGCCCGCTCGAAAGGCTGAAATGCAGGATGCATTCCGCACCTTCTTCCGCAAGTTTCTGAAAATGCAGGAAGTGATGATCGTAATTGAGCATGGACGTGCGCGAAAAACCGCCTTCGCGCAGCTGCTTGTAAAAGTCTTTATATTGAGAATAATCTTCGAACGCGTCCAACGCCTCGCTGAGCGCGCCGTTCTTCTCCATCGTATAGGTAAGCGGGACGATGCGTATATCGTGCTCCTTTACATAGCCGCTGTACAGGTCGCAAGTGGAATCGCTGGAAATGACAAATTTGCTGTTCATACGCTGTGTTTTACCTCGTCAGCGGGAAAGCCGCGGCTTTCCCTTTTGTTTTTAATAGTATATGCGGCGGGCACACGGCGCACCCCGCGCGATGCGGAAAATATCCTGCAAAGGGGCGCGAATAATAGCGAAACGGTCACAAACGCGCAGGCGCACTGCGCGCCCATGACAGGCAGAGAAGAGAGAACATACAGCTTCCATACCCTGCCGCGTATGCCCGAGATGAGCGGGTACAAAACATCGTCGAGCAAAGTAAAGCACGCCGTAAAGAGCACCGCCGCCGCCACAAAAAACAGCAGGCTCTTCTTTTTGCCCTCGAACCCTCCGAAAAAGAAGGCAAAGGCGTTGTAATAAATGAGATACAGCGCCACCACCGACGGGACGAACCCGAACAGGATACAGCGCAGAAGCGAAAACGCGGTAGCCGTGAGCATCCCCGCCTTTCTGCCGTAAGTATAGCTGAATACGAGCAGGAGCACCGTAACGACTTCCACGCCCGCCACGGCGGAAAGGGCGAGCTGCCCGCCGATGAGCAGCGCCGCCATGAGCGCGCAGGCGGCTATCTCTTTCGCACCGAAAGATGCGCGGCGTTCGGATCGTACCATATCAGTATGAGTCAACGAAGAAATAATACACGGCGCCGTCAAAAACGCTCAGAGAGGATACGCCGAGCATGGCATAATAGACGTTTGTCCCCTCGTACGTTATCGTTCCGCCGTAGGAACCGGCATCTGGATTGCCCTCTTCCGCATTGGACGTATAGACAGATATATACTCCCGCTCGCCCGGTTTGAGGACGGCTTCCGCCGCGCCCACGCCGGAAAGGTCGGCCATCCTGCCCATTTCCGTGAGCATGACGCCGTAACTGCCTTCCGAGCTTTCGTAATAGAAGGAGCCGCCCGTTTCGAGCGCGTCCAACACGTCTATCGCATGGTTCGCCGAAGTGAGCCCCGCCTCGCCGAGGTCGAGCGTAAATTCCTCGTACCTGTTCTCTCCGTTCCCCTCGCCCCTGTCGAGAACGACCGTAGCCGTACCCGTCAAAGCGGAGGCGCCGTCGCCGCATCCGAAAAACAGCGCGAGCATAAGCGAAAGCGTCAGCGCAGACAACAAGGCAACAAGTTTCTTCATGTTTTTCCTCCGAATGCAAAGCGCGCCGTAAATGCGGCGCGCGAAATATTTTGTTTTAGTTCTGGCGCTCTTCCTTGCTCTTCCAAAGAACGGCGACCGCACCCGGACCGACGTGCGCCCCGATCACGGGGCCCAAAATGGAAATTTCGGGACGGAAGTTCCAACGCTCTTCTATCTTATCGGCAAGTTCCTGCGCATCCTTTTCCGCATCGGAATGCACGACGTGGATGACTCTTCCTTCCTCCACGGGATTCAACCGTTCCATCTTTTCCAAAGCGTAAGCGATCACCTTTTTCATGCCGCGCACTTTGTCGATCACGGTCAGTTTACCGTCGCGCGTAAAGGACAGGATAGGCTTGACGCCGAGCGCAGAGCCTACGACCGCCGCTGCCGCCGAAACTCTGCCGCCACGTTTGAGATAGAACAGATCGTTCGCCGCAATGACGTATTGAAGATGAAGAGGGATCCGCGACACCGCTTCGTAAGCCTCGTCGAGAGTCCTGCCCGCATCCCGCAGGCGCACAGCCTCGTATACGAGTTCGCCCTGCCCGATAGTTGCGGCGAGAGAATCGACCGCTTTGAGATTGAATTCGGGAAACTCCTTTTTTATATCTTCAGCCGCCTGACGCGCCACGTTGATGGTCGAGGCAAGCCCCGTGGAAATAGTAAAGTGCAGCACGTCCTTCGCACCCGCTTCCGCCATCTTTTTAAAATGGCTGTAATGGCTCTCGTAATTGAGCATGGACGTACGCGGCATCGCCTTTGCACGCAGCTGCTGAAAGAAATCGACGTACTGCGAATAGTTTGTGAACGCGTCGAGATATTCGGTCATTACGCCGTCTTTTTCGATGGTAAAAGTAAGCGGCGCAAGCCGAACGTCGTGTTCTTTGACGTAATCTGCATACAGGTCGGCCGTGGAATCGGTCGATACGATAAATTTTTGCATAAAGCCCTCTCCGTCATTTGTTTTGCGTTCTGAGCGGATATATTATATCATAACCGCGCATTTTTGTAAATCGAATGGAACAAAATAGTTTTCGCGCAGTGCTTTTGGGAATTTTTTGCATATAGCGTTTTTTTTGAGCGATTTTACAAAATTTTGCACTCTTTTTTCAAAAAGCGCTTGAAATAGCGTTGCGAATACTATATAATAAAGGGGTAAAAAAGCTAGCGGAGGCAAAAATGCAGGCAACAAACTTGCAGGCGCTCAAAAGCGGTTCCGACGTGCGCGGCACGGCGCTCGAAGGCGTTGCGGGCGAGCACGTCGACCTTACCGACGAGGCGGTGGAAGCCATCGCAAAGGCATTCCTTTTCCGCCTTTCGGGAAAACTCAACAAGAAAAAACTTACCGTTGCCGTGGGGCACGATTCCCGCCTTTCGGCAAAAAGGATATCGGACGCCGTTCTCAAAGCGGTCACGGAAAGCGGGTGCGACGCCCTGTTCACGGGGCTTTCCTCTACCCCTTCCATGTTCATGCTGCTCAAAGAAGAGGACTACGGCGCGGACGCATCCGTCATGATCACGGCGAGCCACCTTCCCTTCAATAAAAACGGACTGAAATTTTTCACGCAGGAAGGCGGATTGGAAGGCAAAGACATTTCCGAGATACTTGCGCTCGCGGCGGAGGGAAAATCGCTCCTATCCGACAAGAACGGGAGCGTGAAAGAGATAAATTACATCGACGCGTATGCCCGAAACCTTGTAAAACTCGTTCGGGAAAAGACGGGCAGCGAAAAGCCCCTTTCCGGCAAAAGGATCATCGTGGATGCGGGCAACGGCGCGGGCGGCTTTTATGTGGACAAGGTATTGAAACCCCTCGGCGCGGATACGGAAGGCAGCCAATTCTTGGAGCCTGACGGCAGGTTCCCCAACCATATACCCAACCCCGAAAACAAGGACGCGATGCGCTCGATCTCCGAACAGGTGAAAAAGGTAAAAGCGGACTTCGGCATCATCTTCGATACCGACGTCGACCGCGCGGGCGCCGTCGATTCCCAAGGGGAAGAGATCAACCGAAATCGCCTCATCGCGCTCATTTCCGCCATACTCCTTTCGGAAAAGGCGGGCGTGATCGTGACAGATTCTGTGACCAGCGACGGGCTTGCGGAATTTATCAAAAAACACGGCGGCGTGCACCGCAGGTTCAAGCGCGGCTATAAAAACGTGATAGACGAATCCAAGCGGCTGAACGAGGAAGGGGTATATTCCCCTCTCGCCATCGAAACGAGCGGGCACGCGGCGCTCAAAGAAAATTACTTTCTCGACGACGGCGCGTACCTCGTGACGCGCATCCTCATTAGCCTAGCAAAACTTTCAGGCGAGGGCAAAGACATTTCCGAACTCATCAAAGATCTGCCCGAACCCGCGGAAGCGGCGGAAGTGCGGCTGACCTTTGCGGAGGGGGCGGACTTCAAAACGCTCGGGAACGGCGCCATCGAGGACATCAAGGGGCGCGCCCCCGCGGCGGACGGGCTGTCTCTTGCGCCCGACAATTTCGAAGGGGTGCGCATCGTATTCGGCAAGGACGCGGGCGACGGATGGGCGTTGGTGCGCATGAGCCTGCACGAACCGATCATGCCGATCAATTTCGAAAGCAACAAAACAGGCGGATGCAGACAAATCGCAGAGACGCTGCTTTCCCTGCTCGGCAAATACGATTTTCTGAACACGGAAAACCTTGAAAAATATCTTGCAAAATAAATTTTAATTCATATAAGGAGATCAAAAAACTATGGACGTTCGTCAGCAAACGGTAAACGCGATCAGGATCCT
>CALVST010000030.1 GCA_944359365.1 uncultured Clostridia bacterium | reverse complement strand
ATGAATTGGGACAGGCCCATCCTCACCGACAGCGGCGGATTTCAGGTGTTTTCCCTCGCAAAGCTCAACAACATCAAGGACGAGGGCGTCTGGTTCAATTCGCATATCGACGGCAGCAAGCACTTTTTTACGCCCGAAAAGGTGATGGAAATAGAGAACGCGTTGGGCGCGGACATCATCATGCAGTTCGACGAGTGCAGCGAATACGGCGTGGATTATAAGTACGCCAAGGGCGCGCTGGACAGAACTGTCCGCTGGCTGGAACGCTGCGCCGCCGCGCATAAAAACGAAGAGCAGGCGCTTTTCCCCATCGTGCAGGGCAATTTTTATAAAGATCTGCGCCTGGAAAGCGTGGCGGCGGCAAAGCCGTATGCAAAGTACGGCATCGGCATCGGCGGGCTTTCGGTGGGCGAACCCAAACCGCTTATGTACGAGATGCTCGACGCGATACAGCCCGCGCTCCCCACGCACGTTCCCCGTTATCTTATGGGCGTGGGCAGCCCCGACTGCCTCATCGAAGGGGTGATGCGCGGCATCGACATGTTCGACTGCGTTTTGGCGACGCGCATCGCGCGCAACGGCACGGCGCTCACGTCCAAGGGCAAAGTGGTCGTGCGCAACGCCGTTTACAAAGAGGACTTTACCCCGCTCGACGACGAGTGCGACTGCTATTGCTGCAAAAATTATACGAAGGCATACCTGCGCCACCTGGTAAACGCGGGGGAGATGCTCTCTTCCATGCTGTTGTCGCTGCACAATATTACCTTTTTGAACAAACTCATGCGTTCCCTGCGCCGCGCGATTTTGGATGGCGGGCTGAAAGAATTCCGTGAGGAATTTTACGCGAAATACGGCGAATAACGGCAGTTTCGTTAAAATATGGCGAAAATTTCATTTTCTTCCGATGAATCGCTTGCAAAAATCTTCGGAAAAAGTTAAAATATAAGACAAGTTGAGATAGAAAAATCAAGGAGAACGTTTCAAATGGTCAACCTTTTGGCAAACGCCACCAATATCGTATTTATTTGCGTCATCGCGGCGCTTCTCATTGCATTCCTCGTGTGGTCTTTTGTCAGCAACAAGAAAAAACAGAAGGCATATAACGACACGATCAACGCGGTAAAGCCGGGCAGCAAGGTCAAAACGATCGGCGGCATCTGCGGCGAAGTGGTCGAGATCGACGAAGAAGAGAACACCTTTGTCCTGAAAACCGGCACCGGCAGCGACGTGTGCTATATCAAGTTCGACAAGCAGGCGATCTATCAGACGGATGCAAAACCCGAACCCGCACCCGCAGCCCCTGCGGAAGAAGTGAAAGAGAACGCGGACGAAAAAGCCGAAGTTCCTGCGGAAACTGCTCCCGAAGAGAAGGAGAGCGCGGACGCGGCTGCGGAAGAAAAACCCGAAGACGAAGGAAAGAAGGAAAGAAGGAATAAAATATCATAAATCGGCAGACCTCCGCATAGGATAGAACAAATCGTGCGGAGGTCTTTTTTATGCGGGATGCAAGAAGCGGCGCTGCCCAGATCGGCAAGGGCGCCTGTATTGCGATCATTTTTACATTGGCGGCGGTGCTCGTGTTCGCGCTCGCCGTAAAGCTGTTTTCGCTTTCGTCGGCGGTGATCACGCCCGTCAACCAGATCATCAAATTCATCGCCGTGTTTTTGGGCTGTTTTTTCTGCATCAAACCGGGGAAGGCGTTTTTTAAGGGGCTTGCCTGCGGGGCGATCGTAGCCGTCGTCACCTATTTTCTGTTCGCCATCATCGCGGGGAGCATTTCCTTCGGGTGGATGAATGTTTTAGACGTCCTGTTCGGCGCGGCGGCGGGCGGCATCAGCGCGCTCATCGCGGCGGCGGCAAAAAGCAGGGGATAAAACGCGGCGGCCGCGAAAATGTATAAAGAGAGATTGCAGGCGGAAAAAACGCTTGCAATTTTTTTTGCATTATATTATAATAATAAAAAAGCGAGAAAAAGGAGATCACGGCATGAATAAGATCAAAACGGTCGCCCGCCCCGCGGAGAGAAAGGTCACCGCTTGCGGCGAATGCAGAAGCACCTGCCAGTCCGCTTGCAAAACCAGCTGCACGGTCGGCAATCAGTCCTGCGAAAGGATCCAGAGGGAAGAAAATCCTGAAAAGAACAGATAACACAGAATCAAAGGGCAGTTTTACTGCTCTTTAATTTTGCTCTGTGCAATTTGTGCGAAGGAATTTTTTATGGTGCACGTTTTTCATTATAAAGAACATTATTATATATTCGATACGGGCAGCTCTTCCCTGCACGAATGCGACGAGAAGGGCGCGCTCCTCATGCGCGAAAAACTCGGCGAGGCGGTCGATACTTCTTCTGTGTCCGAAACGGAAAGGAAGGAATACGAGGCGGACTTTGCCGAGCTAGAAAGGCAGGGACTTCTTTTTAAAGAAGAGGTGCGCGCATACCCCCCGAAGTCGAACGAGGTCAAGGCGCTCTGTTTGCACATCTGCCACGACTGCAACCTGCGTTGCCGCTACTGTTTTGCGGACGAGGGCGCGTATCACGCAAAGCGCGAATTTATGACCTTGGAAGTCGCCCAAAAGGCGGTCGATTTCCTCATCGAAAATTCGGGAAACAGAAAAGTTCTGGAAACGGACTTTTTCGGCGGCGAACCGCTCATGAATTTCGACGTGGTGAAGGAGACCGTGTATTACGCCAAGGAGCAGGCGGCAAAGCGCGGCAAGCGTTTCTTGTTCACCCTTACGACAAACGGACTTTTGCTCAAAGACGATATCGCCGATTTTCTGAACAAAGAATTTGAAAACGTGGTTTTGAGCCTTGACGGGCGCAAAGAAGTGCACGACGCCGTCAGAAAGACCGTCAACGGCAAGGGCAGTTTCGACCTCGTGATAGAAAATCTGAAAAACTTCGTCAAGATCAGGGGGGACAGGCACTACTATGTGCGCGGTACATTCACGGCGAAAAACCTCGATTTTTCCAAAGACGTGCTCTTCCTTGCCGACAGCGGGTTCGACAGCATCTCGATGGAGCCCGTCGTGACGGATATACCCGATCTTGCCATCACCAAAGAACATCTCGCGCGCGTCTGCGACGAGTACGACGTCCTGTGCGATAAATACCTCGAATACGAGGCGAAGGGGAAAGGGTTCAACTTCTTCCACTTCAACGTAGACCTCGAAGGCGGGCCCTGCCTTTCCAAGCGGGTAAGCGCGTGCGGCGCGGGCAACGAATACTTTTCCGTCCTGCCGAACGGCGATATTTATCCCTGCCACCAATTTGCGGGCGACAAGGATTTCCGCATGGGCAGTGTTTTCGAGGGGAAACCAGACGAAAACATCCGTAGCAAATTCAAAAATTCCTGCCTGTTCACGCGCAAAAAGTGCGACGGCTGTTTCGCAAAATTTATTTGCAGCGGCGGTTGCAGCGCGAACAACTACCATTATAACGGCGATATAGACGAGCCTTACGGGATCACCTGCGAAATGATGAAAAAGCGGGTGGAAAACGCGATGCACATCCTCGCGGTCAGAAAGGAAAAGGCTGCGCGTGAAGAAAGGTAACGGGCATGAAGATCGAAAAGGGTAAGAACGTATTCATCCATTCCCGCGCGTATGTGGCGGGGGACGTCGTTTTGGGCGATGGCGCGAACATTTGGTGCGGCGCGTGCATCCGCGGCGACATCGCGCCCGTTCGCATCGGCAAAAACACCAACGTGCAGGACAACGCCACCGTGCACGTCGGGTACAACAAGCCCGCCCTTCTCGGCGACAACGTCACGGTCGGGCATAATGCCGTGGTGCACGGCTGCACGGTTGGCAATAACGTGCTCATCGGCATGGGCGCGGTCATCCTCGACGGCGTGAAGATCGGCGACGATTGCATTATCGGCGCGGCGACGCTCATCCCGCAGAACAAGGAGATCCCTGCGGGCAGCGTGGTGTACGGCAACCCGTTCCGCATCGTGCGCGCCGCCTCGGAAGAGGATAAAAAGGGGGTTGCGGCGAATGCGGAGGCCTATGTCCGCCTTGCGGCGGCGTACGCGGAAACGGAAAAGAGCGTTTAATTATGATAATAAGGTAAAATCCGCAAAAAAAGAATCATTTACACTTGACTAAATTTGCAAACTTTACTATAATTATTGAGTATATTTCTTATTTTCGGAAGTAATACGCCCGCGCCCTTCTGCGAAAAGCGGAAGGGCGCGGGGACGCGCCGCATAAATTGCGGCAGCGAATCATACGGTTGCAGGAGGATGCAATGGGCAAAAAGAAATCGGTGGCACTGATCGTTCTTATCACGGTCGTGCTCGTGGGGCTGTTGTTCTTGTGCATAACGCCCACATTTCCCGTCAAGAGCCCGAATTCTTTCAGGTCGCTTCTCAGTATAGTCGATCTGGGCAGAGATCTGGAAGGCGGTTACTACACGGTCTATTATCCCGAGGGTGTCATTTCCAAGGCGGAGTACGAAACGCTCGAGGCGGAATATGAGTATGCCCTGTCTGAAACGGAAGACGGACAGACGCCGTCTGTGGACGATCCGTCGGAGAATTATGCCGCCTACAGGGGGATATACCTTTCCACGGATATCACCAACGAAGCGGGCACGGACGTTACCGAAGAATTCAAGAGCGATTTCAATAACGCGCTTGATACGATCAAGGACCGTTACGAGCGGATGGGAATGAGCGATTATTCCATCTATTTGCAGGATGACTATACCATCCGCGTGGAAGTTCCTACGCCCATCCTCGAAAGCGGCGAGTCCGCATACGACGGGGAAACGGATGTGCAGGAGATGCTCACCTATTTCTCTTATTCAGGTGAGATCCTGTTTACCGATGCGACGAGCGCATCGGCAACGGGGACCGCGGAGATGGCGGGTACTTCCGAATATATCAGGAGCGTTTCCACATCCAATGCGGGAGACCAGGGGTATGCGGTCGTCATCAACTTTACTTCGGCGGGGCGCGAAGCGTTCAGGACTTTGACGAGTTCGCTCGTATCGTCTTCCTCCTCGTCGGACAGTTCGTCTTCGTCTTCGGCGACACTGTATATTTATGTCGGCACCCATCAGATCTTGGGCGCCACGGTTTCCGAAGAGATGGATCAGGACGCAGTGTATATCACGGGCGGCTTCTCTAAGAGGGATGCCGAAATGCGTGCGGCGCTTTTGAATACCTCTATTTCCGAAAGCGACGTGTTCGACCTCGTTTTCGAATCTCCCGAATATTACACGACGGAAGCTCTGCTCGGCGACAGCACCGCGCTGATTGCGGCGATCTGCATCGGCGTTCTCGTGCTCGCGATGCTCGTCTTCTCGGCTGTAAAATTCAAGGGGATGGGACTCGCGCATATTTACGGCTTTATAACCTATGCGGTCGCGCTCATCGCGTGCATTTCGCTTATACCGGGCATACAGCTCACGCTTGGCGGTATCATAGGTATACTGCTTTCGTCGGCGATCATGGTATCGTGCAATTATTACGCATTCAACAATATCAAAAAAGAATTTGCTACCGGCAAAACACTTACCGCATCCATCAAAGCGGGCTATAAAAAGAGCCTTGCGTTCACCATAGACGTGCACGCGATACTCATACTGGCGTCTTTGGCCGTTTGGCTGATCGCGACGGGCGCGGCGAAATTCATGGCGCTCATATTCCTGCTCGGTATTGCGATATCGGCTCTGTGCACTCTCGTTATTACGCGTTTCTACCTGTATATGTTCATGGCACAGCCCAAGAATAAGCTCGCCTTTGTAGGTTTCAGAAGGGAGGAAACGGAAGATGAGTAAAAAACTTACGCTGAAACAACTCCTTCTTTTGTGCCTTACGATAAGCCTTGCGATCATCGTTGCGGGCGCATTCCTGTTCGGATTCCTCGGGTTCAATCCCGATTCGTCCACGGCAGATTACACATCCATTGAAGTCGCCGACAACAACGGCACCATCGTTACCGACAGCAATTACCGCGCGGCTTTGGAAGACTTTTGCTCTTCCGAGATCGCCGTTGCCGGATATGACGTGAGCGACGTCGAATATTCCCCCGCGCCGACGGGCGCCGCGGGACGGCTGGAATTCATCCTGCGCGGCAGCGTGAACGAGGATGAGATCGCTGCCTTTACCGAACAACTCAGCGCCGCGCTTGCGGAAGAGAGTTACGGCGAAAGCGGAACGCTCGCAGAAGTGGGCGATACGTCCGTCACCTATCACAGCGGCGTGTACGTTCCGCACTACGAATATATCTGGCGCACCGCGATCGGCTTCGGCGTCGCGCTCGTACTGCTCTTTGCGTACGTTGCGATACGTTTCAAGGTGGGCATGGGCGTCGTAACGCTGCTTGCCGCCGTGCACGACGTGCTCCTGACGCTCGGCGCCATCGCACTGTTCAGGATACCCGCAGGACCTACGGTCATCTGCGTAGCGGTATTCGCGCTGCTGATCTCGATATTCTTCAATCTGAAAGTGTTCGGAAAGATGCGGCAGGATCTTCGCCTTGAAGAGAGAAAGGAACTTCCCGCAAGGGAAGCGGTCGCGCTTTCCGCGAAAGAGAGCAGGAAGGGTATCTTCATTGCCGGCATCCTTGCGGCGGCCGCGCTCGTCGTACTTGCCGTCGTCGGGCTGATCGTCGGCTTCGATCTGTTCTCGTTCATGCTCGGATCGCTGATCGCGGTCATCGCGGCGACCTATTCCTCGCTCATATTCGCCCCCGCGCTGTATGCCGTCATCAAGGAGAGATCGGATGCGCGCCGCGCGGAGCGTGCAAAGTATAATTACGCTTCCGAAAAGGCGAGAAAAAAGAGCGAAAAACAGGAAGCAAAACAGGAAGGCTGATCCGAAATCGGTCGGCCCCGGTTTAATCGGAAAAAAGGCGGGCGTAGTGATTCCCGCCTTTCTTTTTTGGCAGATGCCCGCGGATGTGCTCCGACGAAGAATGCGTTTGCGCGCCGCCGCGGCAAAGTTCGTGCCGCCTTGCGAGGATGCGCAAAGCGGCGCCGTTTGTACGCGATGGGTGCCCGATCGAAAGGAAGGGATGCCGCGCGGGCGTTAAGGAATATTTATGAAGAAGATCGCAGAGGAGTGTGTTTTCTCCGAAGAACAACTGCAGAAAATACGGGCGCTCGCTTCGGCGTGCGGCATCCGCGAACTCACCGCGAAGATACTCTTTTCGCGGGGGGTAGACACGCCCGAAAAGGCGGAGCGGTTCCTGCATCCTTCCGAAAAGAATTTCCTTTCGCCCTTTCTCATGCGCGGAATGCGCGAGCTGACGGCGGCGATCTCCGACGTAAAAAATCAAGGCGGCACGATCGCCGTGTTCGGCGATTACGATGCGGACGGCATTTGCGCCTCGTCCATCCTTACCGCCGCTCTCAGGAAATTCGGCGTGCACTGCGTGGCGCACATTCCCGAACGCGCCGAAGGCTACGGGATGAACGCGGATGCGCTCGGCAGGCTCATCGACGAATATGCGCCGTCGCTCATCGTAACGGTGGACTGCGGCATAAGCAATAAAGAAGAGGTCGAATACATCAAGTCGCGCGGGGTAAAGGTCATCGTGACCGACCACCACGAACTGCCCGACGAACTTCCCGATTGCACGATCGTCAACCCCAAACTCAAAGACGACTATCCTTACGACAATCTCTGCGGCGCGGGCGTCGCCTTCAAGATCGCCTGCGCGCTCCTCGGGGAGAAGGCATACGCCTTCCTCGACCTTGCTGCGGTGGCTACGGTGGCTGACAGCGTGCCCCTCGTCGGCGAAAACCGCGACATCGTGTACGAGGGGCTGAAACGCATCAATAAAAAGCCCCGCCTTGCGCTGGAATATCTGTTGGCGTCAAAAAAGGACGAGGCGACCGCGCAGACGCTCGCCTTTACCGTTGCGCCCCGCATCAATGCGGCGGGGAGGATGGGCGACGCCAATTGCGCGCTCCGCCTTTTCACGAGCGAAAACAGGGAAGAAATTTATGACCTCGCGTGCAGGCTGAACGCCTTCAATATGGAGCGCCAGCAGGTCTGCGACGAGGTGTATAAGAGCGCGAAGCGGAAAATAGAAGAGGAGGGGAGCGCCTACGAGAGCGCGATCCTGCTGTACGACGAAAGTTGGAGCGCGGGGCTCGTCGGCATTGTGGCGGCGAAAATTTCGGAAGAATTCAACCGCCCTGCCATCTTATTCGTCAAAAACGGCGGCGTGCTGAAAGGTTCGGCGCGCACCATCGACAATATCAATATTTACGAAGCGCTGAAAAACTGTTCGGAATACATCGAAGAGTTCGGCGGGCATTCGCAGGCGGCGGGCGTCAAGGTGCGCGAAGAGAATTTTGCCGCGTTCAGAAAGGCGCTCTGCGGCTATCTCGACGGGAAGTACAGCCGCGAAGATTTTATCCCGACCGTATGGGTGGCGGCGGAGGTGGATTTTGCCTTCGACCTTGCGCTCGCGGAAGAGTTGGAGCGGCTGGAACCGTGCGGCGTCGGCAACAGAAGGCCGCTGTTTGCCCTCACCGTCGGCAGTGTGCCCGCGCGCCCGCTCAAAGACGGTTCTCCGCACATAGCGTTAAAGACGGACGCGCTCGAACTTGTATGGTTCGGCGGCGGCAAGTCGCTGCCCGTTTTGGAGGCGGACGTGGAAAAGCGGCTCGTGTTCGAATGCGGCATTTCCCGTTTCCGCGGGGAAAGTTCGGTGCGCGGCATCGTGCGCGACATGGTATGCGGTCAGAAACAGGGAGGGATATCCCGCCTGTACATTTTCCGAAACAACCTGCTGCGGCTCACCTGTCCGACGGCGGACGTCGCACCCGAAAAATGCGGGCTGCAAGAACTGAAAGAGGAGATCGCCCGCGCGCGGGCGCAATGCCCTTACGGGTTGCTGCTCATTGCGTCGGAAGGGGTGCCCGAACCGTTTGCGGAGAGCGCCGCAGGGTTGGACGAAGATCTGTTCTCGCTCGCCTCTTCGAACGCGGGGAACGCGGTGCTCATTTCGCCCGCGCCCGATGCGGAGCTTAGCTATTACAGGGAAGTGATCTTCCTCGACGCGCCTGCCGATTTCAATATTCCCGCGCTCGAAGGCAAAAAAATTCTTGTCAACGGGGAACTTTGCGGTTATAATAGTATTGCGGCGCTGGATACTTCGCGCGAAACGCTCGGCGAAATATACAGGGCGCTGCGCAGGCTCCCCGCAGGGGAAAACAGCGTCGTATTGGCGGAAATGCTGGCGGATTACCCCGCGCGCGAGACGATTTTTGCCGCGGAAGTGTTCGCCGAGCTCGGGCTTTTGCGTTTTGAAGGCGGAAAACCGGCCTTCCCGAAGGGCAGGCGCGCGGAGCTTACCCATTCCGCGCTGTATCGCGCCGTGTGCGCATTGAAGGAAAGATGATATGAACACCGTCCTGCAGATGATCTACGACAACTATGCGGGCGCGGACAGGGAACTTCTCATCCGCGCTTATCACTATGCCGAGCAGGCGCACAGCGGGCAAAAGCGTGCGTCCGGCGAAGCATACTTTATCCATCCCTGCGCGGTCGCACAGATCCTGATAGAATTGGGGTTGGACAGCGCAACGGTAGCCGCCGCTTTTCTGCACGACGTTATAGAGGACACGCCCGTCACCGAAGAGGATATCCGCCTCGGATTCGGCGAAGAGATACTCCGCCTCGTTTCGGGAGTGACCAAGCTCGACAAGATCGTTTTCAAATCGCGAGAGGAAGAAGAGGCGGAAAACTTCCGCAAAATTTTCGTGGCGATGGCGAAGGATATCCGCGTCATCATCATCAAACTTGCCGACCGCCTGCACAACATGCGTTCGCTGAACTTCCTTTCCAAGGAACGGCAAATTAAAATGGCGCAGGAAACGCTCGACATTTATACACCCCTTGCGGGACGCTTAGGTATTTCGCAGATCAAATGCGAACTGGAAGATCTGTGCCTGAAATACCTCGAACCGGAGGCGTTCGAATTCCTCGTCGAAAACATACACCAAAAGTTGGAAGAGCGGCATAAATTCGTCGATTCGGTCGTGAAAGAGATCAAAGCCATCCTCGACGAGAGCCACATCGAAGGGGAAGTTTTCGGCAGGCCCAAGCACTTCTTTTCCATTTATAAAAAGATGAAGACGCAGAACAAGACGCTCGATCAGATCTACGACCTGACGGCGGTGCGCGTCATCGTCGGCACGGTGGACGAGTGCTACGAGGTGTTCGGCAAGATACACAAAAAGTGGAAACCCATACCCGGGCGCATCAAAGATTACATCGCGACGCCCAAGGCGAATATGTATCAGTCGCTGCACACGACGGTCGTTACAAACTTCGGGCAGCCCTTCGAAATACAGATACGCACCTTCGAGATGCACCGCATCGCCGAGTTCGGTATCGCGGCGCATTGGAAATATAAGGAAAAGAAGTCGGAAGACACCTCTTTCACCGAGCGCCTTTCCTGGATACGCGAGGTGCTCGATTGGGAAGGCGGCTTAAAAGATTCGAAAGAATTCGTGCAGTCGCTCAAAACCGAGCTGTACAGCAACGAGCTTCTGGTATTCACTCCGAAGGGGAAAGTCATATCCCTTCCCAAAGACGCAACGCCCATCGATTTTGCCTACGCCATCCACAGCGAAATAGGCAACCGCTGTACGGGCGCGCGCGTAAACGGAAAGATCGTGCCGCTCAACAGCGTTTTGCAGACGGGCGACGTGGTGGAGATCCTCACTTCGTCCGCGTCCAAAGGTCCCTCCTGGGATTGGCTGAAAATCGTCAAATCGTCCAGCGCGCGCGCAAAGATCAAGCAGTTCTTCAAGCGCGAAATGAAGGACGAAAACATCAAGTTGGGCAAAAGCATGCTCGAAAACGAGGCAAAGCGAAGGGGATACAGCCTTTCAGACATCCTCACCGAAGAGAGCTTTGCCAAGGTTTCGGAAAAATTCTCCTTTTCCAACCAGGACGAGATGTTTGCGTCCGTGGGCTATGGCGCGGTGACCGTCAATCAGGTGCTGTTCAAGCTCATAGACTTCTATAAAAAGGAAATACCCAAACAGCCCGTCTATCACGGCGGAGAGGCGCGCGCGGATTCGAGCGGCGTCATCGTAAAGGGCATGAGCGGGCTGTTGACGCGCTTTGCGGGCTGCTGCAACCCCGTGCCCGGCGACGACATCGTAGGCTTTGTATCCCGCGGCAGGGGGGTGGTCATCCACCGTGCCGACTGCCCGAATGTGAAAAACCTGGAACAGGAGCAGGGCAGGATATTGCCCGCGTCCTGGTCTGACGGCGCCGCGGGCGGGCACTTCGTCGCGGGGATCGTCATCAAGGCGAAGGATCAGGGCGTGGCGCTTTCGGTGCTCACTTCCGTCGTCAGCGATATGCGACTGATGATAACGGGCGTAAATTCCCGCTTCGACAAGAACAAAGACGCTGTGATCGAGGCGAATATCCGCCTTAACGGCAAGCAGGACATCGACCTGCTCATCAAAAAGATAGACGCCGACGAGCGCATCGACGAGGTGTACCGCACCGCTACGGGCACTTGACGAAAAGGGCCGTGCTCCGTGTGCGGCGCGCAAATTTTCGCATTTATGCCTGCCGCCCGCTGAGCGGGCGGCAGGTTCGGAGATGACATGAAAATTTATACCGTGCCCGCAGGGCCTCTGCGGGCAAATTCCTATATCGTAACGGAAAACGGAAAGGACGCGGCGCTCATAGACTGCGGCGGAGAAGAGCCGCTCGCATTCGCGAAGGCGCGCGGGCTTTGCATAGACACCGTGCTTTTGACGCACGGGCATTTCGACCACATCGCAGGCTGTGCGGCGCTGCAGGCTTCGGGCGCGAAGATAGGCGTGCCGAAAGGGGAGCTTTCCCTCATCTCTTCGCAGGGCAACCTTGCCTCCGCGATGGGCTTTGCCGTGCCGCCGTTCACTGCCGATCTGACATTTCAGGGCGGGGACGTGCTCGACGTTTGCGGCATACAGTTTACCGTCATCGAAACGCCGGGGCACACGCGGGGCGGCGTTTGCTTTTTGGCGGGGGACGCGCTCTTCACGGGCGATACTCTGTTTTGCGGCAGCGTGGGGCGTACAGACTTCCCCGGCGGCAGCGGGGCACAGCTTCGCCAAAGCATCCGCAAGCTGTTCGCGCTCGAAGGGGACCGCACCGTCTATCCCGGGCACGACGCGCCCACTTCGCTCGAATACGAAAGGAGATACAACCCGTTCCGTTGACGGGTATCATTAAAATGCTGACGACAAATGCGGAAATTTTATACGGCGAACTGATGGACGTCTTGCGCCTGTTTTATGGCGACGACGCGCCCGACATATCTCACTTTTTTGTGCACGACGGGGCAAAATTCGTCAACACCGTCGTCGTATGCGGCAGCGAATACAGCTTTACGGAAGAGCAGGATTGGAAGGGCGATATAGAATTCAAGCGCTATGCCCGCCGTTTTGCCAAGCTCGCCCTGTACAAAGCGCTGCGCACGGAAACGGGCAAAAGCATGCCTTGGGGCGCGCTTACGGGCATACGCCCGACAAAGCTTGCCTACGGGGAAAGGGAAGCCGGAAGGGATTTCGTGCCCCTCTTTGAAAAGTTCGGCGTGTCTGCCGAGAACATTTCGCTCGTTTCCGACGTGCTCGCCGCGCAGGAGGGCATTTACGGAAAGGAAGAGGGCGCGGCAGATCTGTACATCGGCATTCCCTTCTGTCCTTCCAAATGCAATTATTGTTCCTTTATTACTGCGGATATCGGCAAGACGGGCAAATACATCGGCGCTTATTTGGACGCGTTGGAAAAAGAGCTTGCCGCCTGCAAGGGCATGGGCAGGCTGAAAAGCGCATACATGGGCGGCGGCACGCCCCTCGTGTTGGAAATGAAGGATCTGGAACGCGTGCTTGCGGCGGCGGCAGGGCTTATCCCCCGCGGAACGGAGTACACCGTAGAGGCGGGCAGGCCCGACGTGTTCACCGAAGAAAAACTTGCGCTCCTGAAGGATCACGGCGTTACGCGCATATGCGTCAATCCGCAGACCTTTTCCGATAAAACGCTCGAACGCATCGGCAGGAAACACACGGCGGCGGATATATTCCGCGCTTTCGGTATGGCGCAGAAGTTCGGGTTCGATATCAACTGCGACCTCATTGCGGGGCTGACGGGCGAAAGCCTCGGCGAGTTCGAAAACAGCATAGAGAGCGCCGTATCCCTTTCGCCCGACAACATCACCGTGCACAGCCTTTGCCTGAAAAAGGGCGCGAAACTCAAAGAAGAGGAAAGCCGCCTTTTTGTATCGGATATAGAAAAGATGATCGCCTTTTCGCGCGAAAAACTGTACGCCGCGGGCTACAAGCCGTATTATATGTACAGGCAGAAATACGCGGCGGGCAATGCCGAGAACACGGGGTGGACAAAGCAAGGCAAGGCGTGCGTTTACAACGTGGACGTGATGGAAGAGATCACCGACAACATCGCCTGCGGCGCGAACGCCGTTTCCAAAAGGGTGTTTTTCGGCGAAGGGCGCATCGAGCGCATCGGCTCTCCGAAAGATATCCCGACGTATATACAGAAAATTGATAAGATTATAGAGGACAAGCGCAAATTTTTCGGCTCGAATCAGTTTACTTTCTCAAAATAATATGATACAATGATTAAGGTGCGTAATCAAAGCCGTTCGGCTCTCCTCGGCGAGCTTTGTTTGCGTGAATAAAAAATTCCAAGGAGTAAAACAATGGAAAAGGAAAAGAAAACACAGATCATCAACGAGTACAAGCGCCATGACGGCGACACGGGATCTTCCGAAGTGCAGATCGCGCTTTTGACCGAGCGCATCAACCACCTCAACGAGCATCTCAAAGCGCATCCGCACGACAATCACAGCCGCCGCGGTCTTTTGAAGATGGTCGGACAGAGAAGGGGGCTTCTCGACTATATCAAATCCAAAGATATCGAAAAATACAGGGATATCATTGCGCGTCTCGATCTGAGAAAATAAGTGCGTTGAAGGGCGGAGCAGGTGCTCGGCCCTTTTATCAAATAGAGGGGCCTTGCGCCTGATGCGGGGAACCCTCGCAAGAACAATGAAAAGAGGAGTGTAACATGACAAAAAATTTCCGGCAGTTTGAAACCGAAGTCGGGGGCAGAAAGGTCATCGTCGAAACGGGCAAATACGCCGAGCAGGCAAACGGCTCGTGCGTAGTGCGCTGCGGCGATACCGTGGTCATGGTCAACGTGACCATGTCTGAAACGCCCAGAGAGGGAATGGACTTTTTCCCCTTGCAGGTAGACTTCGAAGAGAAGATGTATGCGGTAGGCAAAATTCCGGGCGGCTTCAAAAAGCGCGAGGGCAGGGCGAGCGACAAGGGGATACTTACTTCCCGCCTGATCGACCGTCCCATCCGTCCCCTTTTCCCGAAGGGACTGTATAACGACGTCGTGGTCATCGCGACCGCTCTCTCCGTCGATACGAACATCCCTCCCGAGCCGTTCGCAATGATGGGCAGCTCCATCGCCCTCAGCATTTCCGACATCCCTTGGGCAGGCCCCACGGGTTCCGTACAGGTCGGGCTTGTGGACGGCGAATATATCATCAATCCCGACAACGCGCAGCGCGAAAAGAGCCGCCTGAACCTCGGGCTTTCGGGCACGAAAGACGCCATCATGATGGTCGAGGCGGGCGCGAAAGAGATCTCTGACGAAGAGATGGTCGGCGCGATCCTTTTCGGCCATGAAGAGATCAAAAAACAGTGCGCGTTCATCGAAGGCATTCAGAAAGAGATCGGCAAACCCAAGCGCCAGATGGAGCTTTATCACGTTCCCGAAGACATCGACGCGGCAGTCCGCGCCTATGCTTCCGCGAAACTCGACGCCGCGCTCGACGAATATGACAGGCAGGCGCGCGAAGAAAAGCAGGACGAAGTGGAAAAGGATACGCTCGCGCATTTTGCGGACGTTTATCCCGACAAGGCGCGCGAGATCAAAGACAGCCTGTATTATCTCACCAAAGAAAAGGTACGCGCCAAAATTTTGGACAAGGGTATCCGCCCCGACGGCAGGTCTTTGAAAGAGATCCGTCCCATTTGGTGCGAAACGGGCGTCCTTCCCCGCGTTCACGGTTCCGCCGTGTTCACGAGAGGACAGACGCAGGTACTTTCCACCTGCACCCTCGGCACCCTTTCCGAAGTGCAGAAATTGGACGGGCTTGACGACGAAACTTCCAAGCGCTATATGCACCAATATAACTTCCCCGGGTACTCCACGGGCGAGGCTAAGGGCTTGAAGAGCCCCGGCCGCCGCGAAATAGGGCACGGCGCCCTTGCAGAGCGCGCGCTCGAACCCGTCGTGCCGAGCGCGGAAGAATTCCCTTATGCCATCCGCATGGTGTCTGACGTAATGAGCTCCAACGGCTCTACCTCGCAGGCGAGCGTCTGCGGCTCTACGCTTGCGCTCATGGATGCGGGCGTGCCCATCAAGGCGCCCGTCGCAGGCTGCGCAATGGGGCTTATCAAAGACACGAACAGCGACCGCGTCGCTATCCTTACCGATATTCAGGGACTTGAAGACTTCCTCGGCGATATGGACTTCAAGGTAGCGGGTACCGAAAAGGGCATCACCGCCATTCAGATGGATATTAAGATCAAGGGCATTTCCGAAGATATCCTCCGCCGCGCCATCGCGCAGGCGAACGAGGGCAGACAGTTCATCCTGCACAAGATGCTCGAAGTTCTCCCTGCTCCCCGCAAGGAACTTTCCAAGTACGCGCCCAAGATCATCTCCTTCAACATCGATCCCGATAAGATCCGCGAAGTCATCGGCAGCGGCGGAAAGGTCATCAACAAGATCATCGAAGAGACGAACGTCAAGATCGACATCGACGACGACGGAAAGGTCTGCATCGCGACTTACGGCGAGAATACCGAAAACGCAGAGCGCGCAAAGGCGATCATCCTTTCCATCGCGCGCGATCCCGAAGTCGGCGACATGTTCATCGGTTCGGTCGTCCGCGTTTTGTCAAAGGTCGGCGCGTTCGTCGAACTCGCACCCGGCAAAGACGGCATGATCCACATTTCCCGCCTGTCCGACAAGCGCGTCAATCAGGTGGAAGATGTTCTGAACATCGGCGACGTCGTGAAAGTTGAGATCATCAAGATCGGCGAAAAGGGCATCGATCTGAAACTTCTTGAAAAAATGGAAGGCTGAAAACTGTAAGTACGATAAGCCGCCCGCGCAAATTTTTGCGCGGGCGGTGTTTTTTGCCCGATTTATATTTGGGCTGTTTTTGCGGTTCATTGCGGGGAAACTTTTCTGCCGCCGTTTGCATCATCGGCGGCGGGGGTTAAAACTTTGTTTCAGTTCGGCAGGCGCACGCCCGCAATGTGCAGAAAGCGCGCTTTTTCAAACACATACGAGCCGAGCGGCTTATCGAACGCGTCATATGAATGCGCGGCAACGAGCGGCGCGCCGAACAGAAAGCCGCTCACGATGCAGGTATGGTAAAAATCGCCCGTTTCCCTTCCGAGCTGTATCACGTCTCCGATTTGAAGCGAGCGCATATCCGTTTCTTCGGCAAAGGGACCTATGCCTTGGTTCTGCGTCAGAAAATTATAAAAGAATTCGACGCCCGTCCACGAGGCAGTCCTGTCGTTCGCGCTCCTGTAAAACCAACCGGTAACGGGCGTAAAATTCATGGCGCCGCTGCCCGCGTACAGGCATTGCGAAATAAAATTCGTGCAGTCGCCCCCGATATTTGAAAAGTCGTAATAAGCGGGATTGCGGCGGAAAGCCCACAGTTTCGCGTAAGTGGCGGCCTTGGCGCGGGCGTATTCGATCGTCCTCATAATTCAATATATTCGGCCGATGTTTTATCCGTGCAGGCGTTGCATTTTGCACCGCCGTATGCTATAATGAAAAAAACGGAGAAAATCTCATGGAATTTCATAAAACAACGCCTGAGGAACTCGGCAGGGCGGATGAATTTTATCATTTTACCGAAGAAGCCCCTTGCTCTTTCAGCTTTTGCTCAGATCTCGACGCGACCGCGCTTTATGTCAGGGCGAAAGAGGAAAAGATCAGGTTTTTTCCCGCGTTTTTGCATTGCCTTGCGGCGGAAGTCAACGCGCGGCGTGAATTCCGTATGCATGAAAACGCGGCGGGCGAACTCGGCTGGTTCGACAGTACAAATCCGTGCTATACCGTCTTTCACGAGACGCAAAAGCGGTTTACCGACGTATGGACGGAATACGACGAAGATTTTTTTGTCTTTTACGAGAGGTATCTCCGCGACCAAAGGGAGTACGGAGGGAGAGAGGTGAAACCTGCTAAACCGTATGAAGGTGAAAATCTTTTCAACGTTTCCTGCATACCGTGGGCATCTTTTACGGGGTTCAGCCTGAACCTGCCCAAAAGCGCGCGGTTCTTTTCCCCGATATTTACGGTGGGAAAATACGAACGGTACGGAAAAAAATTGCGGCTGCCCTTTGCGGCACAAGTGCATCACGCCGTTTGCGACGGATGGCATATGGCGATGTTTGTAAACGCCCTGCAAGAAAGAATGAACGGATTTCTTGAAAAATGAAAAAACGGGCGCGCCACAAAAAAGGCGGCGCGCCCGTTAAGACTGTATCGGTCTTGCCTGTTTAAGGGCGGCTGAATTGTTTAAAAATCTTTTCTGCCTGTCAGAACGTCCAGATCGACTTCAAAATAATCGGCAATTTTGCAAAGGTTTTCAATTCCGATCTCGCGTTGGGCGCGCAGATAGCGCGAAAGCGTCTGTTGCGGAATGCCAATTTCCTTGGCAACGGCGCTTACGCTTCGGTCTCCGATCAGTTCCCTTAAATTTTCTGCAAACTTTTTCGCATACATACAAATATTTTACACCGATCGGTGTAAAATATTTGACTTACACCAATCGGTGTGATACAATAAAGTGCGTAAAAGATAAAAATCAGGGAAAACAAATGAGAAGTTAAAAATGCGTCCGCAAGCGTTCGGGCGCATTTTTGCAAAAGAGGGGAAGCCGAGCGGCTTCCCCGTTTACATGTCACGATTTTTTGAATACGGCTTTCGGTTGACCGCAGATGGGGCAAATCCAACTTTCGGGCAGTTCTTCAAAGGGGATGTTGCCCGAATAAATATGTCCGCAAACGGAGCAGACGTATTTGTCTTTCGGGGTTTCTTCCGCAATGTAGGTGGGCGCGTTTTTCGCCGTTTTTCCCTTTACGACATTGTGATAATATGCATAAGTCATAGGGGGATTGCCGCTTAAAACATCCGCGCCGATCACTTCGCCCAAAAATACCGTGTGCGTGGGGGAGTCCATCGTGTTGATGACCTTGCAGGCAATGTAGGCGCAGCTGTCTGTTATGACGGGCAGCGCGTCTTTTACGGCATAGGGGACGGAAGAGAACTTGTCGAAGTCTTTTCCCGAACGGAACCCGAAGGTGCCGATGATGGAGGGATCGCTGTTTTCGGCGAGGATAGAGATGGAGAAATGCCCGCAATCTGCGATACATTTATTGGTGTAATTGTCCTTATTTATGCTTACCATCACGGTGGCGGGCGAAGCGGTTATTTGAGCGGCGCAGTTTGCCGTGCAGCCGGTCGGCCTGCCGTTGTCCCAAGTGGATACGATGTATACGCCGTAAGACATGGCGTAAAACGCTTTCGGGTTCATAGTTTGCTCCTTATAAATTTTGTTCACGAAAAATGATTTGTGCTGTTTGGGTTCACGAAAACCTCGGCGGGACGCCGCCTGCGGTTTTCCGTGAGTTTGAGGGCGACACCGCCGCACGCCTTACGGCTGACGGCGTTTTCTCCCTCTTTGCGCCCTTTTAGGGGCACACATAATATACAAGGGCGCAAATTCACCCTCTTCCCGTAAGGCAAAGCATTGCCAAACAGGGTGAAAAAGCAAAAAGCATGGTTTTTGCTTTTTCGCGTAATTGTTTGAGTTCACGAAAAATGATTTGAGCCGACATATCACGAAAACCTCGGCGGGACGCCGCCTGCGGTTTTCCGTGATTTTGAGGGCGCTGCCCTCTGCGGCGCGCTTTTTGGGGGCACGTCAGTCATATCATGCGCGCCGCATTCACCCGTTGAGACCGCAAGTATGCGGCAAATTGAGTGCGCTTTTTGAAAAGCGTGGTTTTCAAACGCGCCATAAATCTTTTGATTCGCGTAAATCTCGGCAAGACGTTGCCTGCGATTTACTGCGATCTGAGGGGAAACCCGAGCGGCTTTCCCCTCTGTCCGCGATATTTAAGGGCACACATAGTAACAAATCGCGGACATTCACCCTTTCTGTAAGGCAAGGGATTGCCAAATTGAGTGAAAAAGTAAAAAGCGTGGTTTTTGCTTTTTCGCGGGATTATTTGAGTTCACGAAAAATGATTTGTGCTGACAAATCATTTTTCCGTGATGAGAGGGGAAGAAGTCCTTTTTCTTCGGGCAAAGGCGCTTAGGAAAGTAACGCCTTTTTCATTACAAAAAATACGCCGCATGGCGGCGCATTTTTTGCCAATATCAATAATTTTCCGCTTTCAGTTGGAAATATGCCTTGGGATGCGAGCAGACGGGGCAGATTTCGGGCGCTTTTTTGCCGATGACGATGTGTCCGCAGTTGGAGCATTGCCAAATACAGTCTTCGTCGCGCGAGAACACGAGCCCGTTTTTCACGTTGTCCAAAAGGGCAAGGTATCTCTTTTCGTGCTCTTTTTCGATCTCTCCTACCTTTTCGAAAAGGAAAGCGATGTGGTCGAATCCTTCTTCTTTCGCTTCTTTAGCGAAGGTCGCATACATATCCGTCCACTCATAATTTTCGCCCGCCGCCGCGTCGATCAGATTCTCTTCGGTAGAGGGAACATCGCCGCCGTGCAGCAGCTTGAACCAGATTTTGGCGTGCTCTTTTTCGTTGTTCGCCGTCTCTTCGAAAAGATTGGCGATCTGTACGAAACCGTCCTTTTTCGCTTTGCTTGCATAGTAGGTGTACTTGTTGCGCGCCTGCGATTCCCCCGCGAATGCGGTTTGCAGGTTTTGTTCCGTTTTGGTGCCTTTGAGTTCCTTTGCCATCGTTTTTACCTCCGATTTATTTTTTATCTTTACAGTCGGGGCACAGCCCGATCAGTTCAACGAGTACGTTTTCCACAAAAAACCCGCCCGTTTCTGCCGTAAGAGCTACGTCCGCCGCGCCATCGGGCGCATCGAAGAGCCTGCCGCATCGGCGGCATCGCATATGATAGTGTTCCTCCGTCCTGAAATCGAACCGGTCGGCGCCTTCGCTTACCTGCACTTTGCGCATCGCGCCCTGTTCGGCAAGAAGGTTCAAATTCCTGTACACCGTTGCTTTGCTGATGTGCGGATGTGCCTTCACGATTTCTGTATAGACCTGGTCCGCGTCGGGGTGGCATTGCATCGCGCGTACCATTTCGAGGACGAGTTGTCTCTGAATGGTATTTCTATTATTCATAATTTTTACTTAATGATAACAATTATTATTTATATTATATCATAAATTTAAGAATTGTCAAGGATTTTGCGAAAATTTTTTGCAACTATTGACAAAAACGGGGGCAGTGTTCTATAATATAAAAAAGAGAAAGCTGCGGGCGCTGCGGAGGGAACATGACATACGAAAAAACGGAACTGAATTTTTTGGAGCGCGACTGCATTTTGCAATTCGGGGAAAAGGACGGTGCGAAAATATTCCGCCGTGCAGCGAAATTGTATGCCGAGCTGGTGGTGACCACCGATTACAGGAAAGACGAACTTTTAGAGCGGCAGCTCAAAAGGCTGGTATATCCCGTCATCGCCTATTACAAAACGTTGCTTGCGGAAGGATACCGCGAACCGAATGCGTTGGGGCTTGTGCGCAACGAAGTGGAAAAAGCAGCGAAAGAGAGCGGCGATATCCTGCATGCGCAGCTTCGCAGGCATTTTCCGTATTTGGCTTTCAAACGCAACATAAAAAATTTTATGGCTTATAAATTCCCTGCGGGAGAGTGGGGATGCACGTCTCCCAAAACTAAGGGAGGAAAGATAACGTTTCAGGTACAGCGTTGCCTGTATTACGATATTTCTCACAAATTCGGCTGTCCAGAGCTGTGCCCCGTTTTTTGCGAGTACGAGCATATCGCGTTCAAAGGGTTGGGACCTAAGATCGTGTGCAGCCGCGCCGGGGAACTTGCCACCGGGCACGAAGTTTGCGATTTTTGTTTCAAAAAGGGAAAATAAGAATGCTTGTCTGAACGGCGGAATAAAAAACGCTGTCGGCAGCGTTTGCATGGCACATATGCCCCGTCCGTGATGCGGACGGGGCATATGTGCCGAAAGAGGATTTTTTGATAAATTTATCTTTGATTCTTCACGAATCCGTGGTATAATAAGGGCATGAGAATGCCGAAAGAAAAATTGTGCGGCGGCGGGGCATTGTTGCGCGCGGGGAAGCCGCGCTGCCTGCAAAGGCTCGCCTGCCTCGCGCTGGCGGCGGCTGCCGTGTTTTTGCTCGCGCAGATACCCGTATTGGCGGAATACTTTTTCGCTCGGGGCATCACACGGCTTTTGAGCGGTTCGATCGCCCTCATCACGAATTATATCCCCATTTCTTTTTACGAGCTGACGGCGCTGCTGCTCATCGCGGGCGCGGCGGCGCTGATCGTTTGCCTGATCGCGTATATCGTAAAAAAGAACAAAAGAGCGCTCGCGGTATTGCTGTACCGCCTTGCGGCGGCAGGGCTTTGCGTTTTGCTCGCCTTCGGCGCGCTGTACGCGCCCCTTTATAACCGTGCGCCCGTGCTTTCCGCGCTGGGGCTTTCCGAAACGGAGATAACCGCCGAAAAGGTTTACGCCGCCGCCGAATATTATGTGGAGCGGCTGAACGATACTTCCCGCAAGCTTTCCCGCGACGAGGAGGGGAACATCGTCGCGCCCTGCTCCTTCGACGCGCTCACCGATCTTTTAAATGCCGAATATGCGGCTTTGGACGGATATTTTTCTCCGCACGAGGTACGCCCGAAACAGGTGGCGCTGTCCGTTCCCATGAGTTATCTCGGCATCACGGGCATTTATTTCCCCTTTTATGCGGAAGCGAACGTCAACGTGAACATACCTTCTTACGAACTGCCCGTTACCATGGCGCACGAAATGGCGCACGCCAAGGGCGTTTCGCACGAGCGGGACGCGAACGTCGCCGCCTACGTTATATGCATCCGCGCGGAAAACGATTACCTCAATTACAGCGGGTTGATGCGCGCGGCGGCGGTCATGCTCAATGCTTTGCCCGAAGAAGAGTATGCCGAACTGTACGGGCGGCTGAGCGACGAGGTGAAAGCGGAATACCGGAACGCAAACGAGCACTATGCGAAGTATGAAGGGATCATAGACGGCATATCTTCCTTTTTCAACGATCTGTTCCTCAAAGCCAACGGGGTGGAGGGCGGCACGCGCAGCTATTCGCAGACGGCGGAAAGTTTGGTGTACCTCTACGAACAGCTTTCGGGCGAGCAGGCATAAAAACTCTGCCGCGTCGGGCATAATACATACAATCTGCGGAAGGGTGCGCTTTTCGTTTGACAAGCGCGCCCTTTTGTATTAAAATATAGTTGCGCATGCAACAGTTGCATGCGCAACATAAAAAGGCGCGGCGGAGCGCGGCGCGGGAGGGCATATGACGGCAGTCATGCGGAAAATAGGGGAAATATGGCGGTGCGCCAATCTGTACCGCTTGGAAGAGTACGAAGAATTGGGCATAGGCAGCTATCAGGATTCCTATCTTTTGGATATCTGCAAAAATCCCGGCATCACGCAGGAACAGCTTTCCAAAGTGATGTATGTGCACAAGAGCAACGTGGCGCGGCAGGTGGGCTCTTTGGAGGAAAAGGGGTTCGTACAGCGCCGCCCCGATCCTTCCGACAGGCGAAGCCTGCAGCTTTATCCCACCGAAAAGGCGCTTTCCGTCCTCGGCGATATCCGCCGCGTACACGCGAAGTGGCGGGAACTGCTTTTAGACGGCATGAACGAGGAAGAGCAGGAAATTGTCGCAAAATGTATCGAACGCCTCGCGGAAAACGCAAAGCGCGCCGTGAAAAAGGGGGAAGGAGAGGAGCAGTGAAAAAGGTGTTTTCATACCTCGCCGCGTCCAAAAAACGGGTGGCGGCGGGGCTTGCTTTCAAAGTTGCGGGAACGCTTGCGGAACTGTTCCTGCCGCTCATCATGGCGCACATGATCGACGACGTCGCGCCGGCGCGCAGCGTGCCCGCCCTCGCGCTGTGGAGCGTTCTGATGCTGCTTGTGGCGGTAGCGGCTTGGGCGGGCAACGTCATTGCCAACCGTTTCGCATCCAAAACCGCGCGCGATACGACCGAGCGCCTGCGTTCTGATCTGTTTGCAAAGACGCTTTCGCTGTCTGCGCGGCAGGCGGATGCCGTCACGCTGCCGTCGCTCGTTTCCCGCCTTTCCACCGATACATATAACGTGCACAACATGATAGGCATGATGCAGCGCATGGGCATACGCGCGCCCATCCTGCTCGTGGGCGGCGTCGCGCCCACCTCGCCGGTCGATCCCGTTTTGGCGCTCATCCTGCTCATATCGGTGCCCTTTTTGCTCGTCATCGTGCTGTTCGTCGCAAAGCGCGGCAGCGTGGTGTTCAAGATCGG
>CALVST010000029.1 GCA_944359365.1 uncultured Clostridia bacterium | reverse complement strand
ATGGTGCCGATGTGGTAGCATTTATGGATCTTGCCTTCGTCGTCTTTCAGCTCGACGAGATTGACTTCCTCTTCGTCTTCGCAGCCGCAGTCGCAGCCTTCTTCATGCAATTTCTTTTCGCTCATGATCATACTCCTTTATTGATTTTATTCAAATACCCTTCCAAAATGTAGGAAGCGGCAATGCTGTCTATCGTCTTTTTTCTGTTTTCGCGGCGCACGCCGCCCGAAATGAGCACGCGTTCCGCCTCCATCGTGGTAAAGCGCTCGTCTTCGAATACGATCTCTATATCCGTCTTTTGCCGCAGCCTTTCCACGAAGCGGCGGGTTTTTTCCGTCTGCACCGACTCGGTGCCGTCGAAGTTGAGCGGAAGCCCGCACACGATGCGCCCCGCGCCCTTTTCCTCGGCTAACTTTGCAAGCGCCGCCGCGTCCGCGTCGGCATCTTTCGTGCGCCAATATGTTTCGGCGGGAAGTGCGAAGGTGTTGAAGGGATCGCTCGCCGCAACGCCCACTCTTTTATCGCCGATATCGAATGCTATGATACGTTTATCCATAAATTTTATGCCGAAGAAGGGCGTACTTTGCGCCCGTTTGTTTCAGTATACCATACTTTTTTTCACCCGTCCACAATTTTTTCAAAACAGCGGGTGAAAATTTGATAAAGAAAAGGAGAAGCGCGCCCGCTTCCCCTCTTTTAACGGCATTGCTCATTCTGTGCCTTCGTCTTTCCCGTCCTTTTCGCCCGTTATTTGCGCGTCGCAGTCCGATCCGGGCGCGGGTTGTTCCGCCTCGCCCGTCGCCGCGCTTTCCGCCATGAGCGGCATTTTATCGGCGGAAGAGGGCAGAGTTTTGTTCTTGAAACGCACCGCGACGATAAAGAGGGCGAACCCTATGGCGAACATGACCGCAAGCGCGCCCACGCCGAGGTTTTCGCGCCCCGTGATGTCTGCCACGAGCGCCACCAAAAAGGTGCCCATAAAGGAGGCGCCTTTGCCGAATATGTCGTACACGCCGAAGTATTCGCCCGCCTTTTCGTGCGGAATGATCTTGGCGAAATAGGAGCGCGACATCGCCTGTATCGTGCCCTGAAACAGCCCCACGCAAACGGCAAGTATCCAGAACTCGTAAACTTCGCTCAAAAATATTGCGTATACGGTGATGGCGAAATACGCCGCGATGCAGACGATGATGAGGTATTCCGGTTTGACTTTGCGCGAAAGCATCCCCAAAAGGATCGCGGCGGGGAACGCCACCACCTGCGTTACGAGGAGTGCCAGAAGCAGCATCGCCGGATCGAGTTCCAAGTCGGTGCCGTAGGCGACGGCGAGGTCGATGATCGTATAAACGCCGTCGATGAAGAAAAAGAAGGCGATCAGAAAGAACAGGATGTGTTTCGCCTTGGCGATCTCTTTAAAGGTTCCGCCCAGGCTTTTCAGCCCCGCCTTGACGGGGTGGCTGCCCGGTTCCACGAAATACGTCTGCCGGTAATTTTTCCAAAGCGGAAAGGCACAGCCCACCCACCATATCGACGTAAGCAGGAAAATGATGACCATGGCGGGCATCAGGTCGATCAGGCCGAGCATGGAAGGTTCATACAGAACATACACGACGACGCATAAAACGAACGGGATGCAGCTGCCGATATACCCCCACGCATAGCCGCGGGAAGACACCTCGTCCATGCGCTCTTTGCTCGTGACGTCGCACAGCATGGAATCGTACACGACGAGGCTCAGGGAATAGGCGGACTTTGCGAGCACGAACAGCGCCAAAAACCAGATCCAATGCTGTATAAACCCGAGCACCGCACACCCGACGGCGCCGACGAGCAGGGCGATAGAAAAGATGCGCCTGCGCATACCGCGAAGGTCGGAAACCGCGCCGAGCACGGGACCGAGCAGTGCGACGACCGCCGTGGCGATGCTCGTGGCATAGCCGAGGTACACGGTAGCGGACGCCTCGCTGTCGCCCGCGATCAGCGAAAAGAAAATGGGTATCAGCGTGGAAACGAGCAGCGTGAACGCCGAGTTGCCCACGTCGTAAAGCACCCACTTTTTTTCGAGAGAAGTCATCTTAAACTTCATAACCTTTCTCCTCTTCGTATCTTAAAACGGGGATATTCTCCCATCCCTCTTTATAGCTGAACGTGTCGCCGAAGGCGGGCGAAAGCGCGTTTTCTCCGCGCGCATAACCCGCAAAATTTTCGATCAGCCGCACCGCCTCGGGCACGGCTTTGCCGAACAGCTTTTTCAGGCGCAAATTGCTGTCCTTGCACGCCGCGATGGGCTGTTTTGCGATCATCATGCCGTGCATCTCTTTATAGTTGCCCGAAAGTTTCAGAACAAAATTTACCAAACCCCGCTTGAACGCGTGCGGGGCGCGCACGAGCGAGTTATAAAAGAGCATGGAGCGCAGCGCCTTGTACGCCTGTTTTTCGGTGACGCCGAAAAAGGGCGCTATGACGCCCGCGTTTTCTCTGCTCGCGACGATGTGCGACGTGAGGACGGCTGAAAGCGGCTCTTTGCCCTCTTCGAGCAATAAACTGCGGTCGAATTCGCTCTCGATTTCGGTATGCCTGACGTTTGAAACGCGTATTTTGTTTTCGATATAGCTGTGGCATGCGGAATCGAGCGCAAAATGGCAGACGAACCCGTAGGCATACGCCGCGGCGGCGCTATCCTTTTGCGCAAGTTTCGCCGCGGGCGCAAAAAACTTTTCGGCAGGTTCGGCGTGCATGCCGAACCCGATGCGGTTCACCGCATTGTTGCCGAGCGGCTTGTAATAAAACAGCAGGTCGGGCCCGTGCAGGCCGATATCGTACAGCTGTCTGTTTTCCTCGACGATCTTTTTGATGTTTTCGGGCAGAAGGCGCATAACTTCCCTGCCGAACTTATAATGTGCGTATGTAGAAGGCATCAGTATTTCTCCGTTATTCAAAATTTTAGCAGAAAACGCGCAAAAAACCTAACGAAACGCCCGCAATTTCATGTAATAATTTTGTAATATCCCAAAACAAGAGAGCACCGCCCCGCGCTTGGCGCGCGGGGCGGCGTTTTTCTGCGGAAAAAGCGTTACTGTGCGCTTTTTTTGCCCTTTTTATCTTCGCCGCTTTCAAAGCCCTCGAGCTTTTCGTCGATATAGGCGTCGATTTTCTCTTTGATCTCGTCCTGGCTCATCTTTACGAGCGCACGCGTCTTTTTGCTGTTGGCGACCAAAAGCGCGCCGCCCATCATGCCGAGCAGAATACCTGCCACAAATTTTTCCATTGTTTTTCCTCCGATGCGAGCTTTTTGCTCTTATCCGAGTATGCGCGCTTTGCAAAAAATTATGCCCCGCGCCTTAAATGCGCGCCGTTCAGGCGCCCTTTTCCGTTTTCCCCGCACGGCGCAGGATCTCGTTTTCTTCCGTAAGGCGCTCCACCGCCTTTTTGAGCCTGTCGTTCTCTTCGCGCAGCGCCACGGCAAGGCGGTCGTAAAGGTCGTTGATCTCGCGCTCTAAACGCCGCTGCAAAAAATCAGACCTGCGCGCGGGCATGACCGTTTCCAACCCCATCTCTTTTGCCGTTTCCTCGATGAGAGCGGGCTGCTTTTTAATGAGGTTGCGGTACTTGTTCTGATAGCGCAGCATCAGCTTTTCGTTGCCCGCGCAGATGTTGGCGATGGAACGGCGCACGGAATAGCCCTTGCTCCGTTCGGAAAGTATTTTTTTGAGCATTTCATCCCGCTCGGCGTCGGTAAACGCGCGTATTTTTTCGGCGCGCAGCCTCTTGCCGCGCAGTATTTCCTTTGCGCGCGCGTCCTCGCTCTTCAAAAACTGATAGTAGTAATTCCGCACGCTCCCCGCCGCCCTGCCGCACCGTTTGCCGTATTCGCCGAACAGCCTGCTGAGCGACTCGCCCCGTTTTTTACCTTCGGAAACAAAGTCGATGAGCGCCTTCGCCTCCTGTATGCCGTAACCGTTGATCTTATCCATAATTTCCTCCGCTTTTTGGATATGCCCCGTTTATTGACATATATAAATGGTTCTATACATATAATTTAACCTGAAAAAATAAAAAAGCCCGACATTCGGGCGAAGGCGGGGCCATGAGGGTGTATTTTACGAGCGAAGCGCCGTGCGCGCTGCGCCTCGGCGGGGCGATCGCGGGATTCTGTTCGCGCCACGAGCAGTTTGCCGATATTCCCGAAGGGGAACGGGTGCTCGCGGAATTTTTTCCCGAAAACGCGGAACTTATGCCGCTGTCCTTTCTTTTAGACGGCGCGTTCTTTGAGGCGCCGCCCTCTTTTTGCGAAGTATACCGCTACGGATGCGGCGCAAACGTACACATAAAGCGCTTTTCCGCACGCAGGAAAGGGTTAAAGCCGCTCTCGCAATTGCGCGCAGGAAACACGCTCGCCACCCTGTACGAGGACGGCGGTCTGCAGCTTTGCATAGAATGCGGTAATGAATTTTACGCCGCGCCCCTGCCCTTTTCCGTTACCGGCTGCACATGGAAGGAGCTCGCGGGCGGCATCCTCGCGGCGGAAGGCAAAACGCAGGACGAAGAGATATATCTCGCCCTGTTTTCGGGCGCCAAGCCGCTTTTTGCGGGCGAAGTGCTCTCTTATTCGGGCGGCGAAAGAATAAAGACGGTGCGCGCCTTTCACGACGCGCCCGGGCACACAGCCGAGAGCGTATGGAACTTTTCGGGCGGGCAGCTGCGGCTGGAAAGTTATTCCGTGCGCGAGCGGGAAGGCTTTTCCGCGCAGGCGCTCGACGAGCGGCTGATACCGTTCGCGTTTTTTCAGACGGTGCTCGCCCGCGGTGAATTTGCAAAGTACCTTTCCCCCGCGCTCGCGCCGCGGGCGAGAGAGGTCGCGCAATACCTCGGCGGCTTTACGGGCGTATGCGTGCCGCCGTCCGTCTTTTACATGGCGCACGGGAACGTGAACGCGGCGGGGCTCGTGTACCCCGAAAAAGAGAACCTTTTCCGCATCCGGTTTTTCGCCGCGCCCCTCGAACAGGGCAAAATAGCAAACATCGTGCCCGTCGGAGAGGAGGGCGATGACGGCTAAGTGAATACCGCCATGCAGACGGTGCCCGCCGTTAAAAGCGCAAGCCCCGTCCATCCTTTCCAAGACAGCTTTTCTTTGAATACGGCAAGGGAAAACAGAACGGTAACGAGTATGCTCAGCTTATCTATCGGAACGACGACGCTGACCTGCCCGTGCTGAATGGCATAATAGTAGCACAGCCACGACGCGCCCGTGGCAAGCCCCGAAAGCACGAGAAAAAGCAGTTCCTTCCCCTCTGTCTGCTTTACGGCGCGCGCCTCGCCGCGGCAAAGCACGATGCCCCAAGCCACCACGAGCACGACCGCCGTTCTGACGGCGGTGGCGAGGTTGGAATCGATGCCATCCAGCCCCGCGTTTGCCAAAAGGGAAGTAGCCGCGGCAAAAACCGCCGAAAGCAGGGCAAAGAACAGCCAGCCGGACCTGCCCTTCTCTGTGCCGCGCTTTATGTCGGTCATCAGAAACGTCCCCGCGGCGATGACCGCAAGAAAGACAAGTTTCAGCGGCCAAAGGTTGCGCTCGTCGGGGAAGATGATCATGGCGAACAGCACCGTCAGTACCGCGCTCGATTTGTCTACCGCGGCGACTTTGGATACCTCGCCCAAAGACAGCGCTTTGAAGTAACAGATCCACGAAACGCCCGTGGCAAGCCCCGAAAGGACGAGGAATATCCACGAACGGGCGCCGACATCCGCAATGCCCTTCTGCGCGCCCGTTATAAATACGATGCCCCAAGCCATAACGAGCACGACCGAGGTGCGGACGGCTGTGGCGACGTCGGAATTGGTTTTTTTGACGCCACATTTTGACAGCACTGCCGTTATACCTGCGAACAGCGCGGAAAAAACGGCTGCAACGATCCACATTTTAACGACCTCGCGCTGTATTTAAGCCAAAAGATTTATTTCACTTACCATTCAAAAGATATTTCGAAAAATACGGAAAGCGCCGAAAAATGCGGCGCTTTCCGTATTTTTAATATTTCAAAACTCTTACGCTTTCGATGACGATCTGCGCTTTGGGAACATTGAAGGTAATGTTCTCGTAGCTGTCTTCCGACCAATACTCGTCTTCGATGACCATGGAAACTTCTGTCGTGAACTCTTCCGTCCCCTCTTCGTCGCCGCCGTTGAGCGTTTCGAGCGTATATTCTTCTATCGCGTCGAGAAGGCTTTGGAAAGTTTCCTGATCGCCGCTGTCCTTCAATACGCCGAAGGTGCAGTAGTTCGCATCCGTGCCCGAAGAGCCGGTATACAGATAGAACATGCTCTTTGCGGAATTGTAGCTGTACGGACGGGTATCCATGCTGTTATCGCTGTTGAGCTGCACCCAAACGCGGGGCGCGTCGCCCGTCGTCTTTATGGGCGTATAATAGTAGGTGCCGATGGAACCGAGCGAATTGGTCAGCCCGTTGTTTTCCACCGTAAAGCCGTTCGCAGAAAATTCGCCGTAAAGGGTGTTGTAAGCGGACTCTTTGTTTTCGTCTGCCCAGACGGATACGTTTTCGAGGGTAACGTTGCCGTTTTCGTCTTTCGTGGCGGCGCCGTAATCTTTTGCCGCGAGGTCGTCTTCGACGTCGTCCCCTTCATACACATAGCCGCCGCCGACCATGCGGTCGCTCTGATAGTCGTGGATGACGGTGCCGTCAAAGTACCCCATGTCGATGAGTTCGAGATAGTGCGCTACCGTCTGCGGATACATGTTGCGGTACAGTTTGTATTCCATTTCGTAAGTCTGCCCGTTAAAAGACAGCTTAATGGAAATTTCGGGACGCTTCGTTTCGCAGCCGACAAACGCGAATGCCGCCGTCAAAACGAGAAGCACGGATATCAAAAGGGCCGCGATCTTTGCGAGCCTTCCGCCCAAAGTCTTTGTCATACTTCCTCCTTTTTGATAAAGGGTATATTCCTGTTGATACCTTTCTATTTTACCCGTTATTTGCAAAATCGTCAAGTACTTTTGCTCTCTTTCGGAAAATCCCCGCACAATTCCCCTTTTTCATCACAATCTGCGCGCGTATCGGGTGCGTGCGCCGCCTGTGAAGATCGACGAAGGCACTTCTGATAATACTTTACCGAATGCCTCTGCCCGAATTTAAGCCCGACGTTTTTCAGTTCGCCCGCGCAAAAAAAGCCGTGTTTTCGATATAATAATTGTACAGCGCAAGGCACTGCGCGATGTCTGCAACGCACAACTTCCTTATTTGCATAACGATCCCGAAAAAGCAGAGCGCGCACCCTTCGGATGCGCGCCCGAGCATTTATAAGGTTTTATACGAGTTCGATGATGGCGGTTTCCGCTGCATCGCCGCGGCGTTCGCCGAGGGTGATGATGCGGGTATAGCCGCCCGCGCAGTTCTTTTCGTCGTTGCGCTGCGCGTACTTGGGTGCGATCTCGTTGAACAGCTTTTCGATGAGCGGATGCGCGACGTCCTTCGTCCTCTCTCTGTAAGCGGACTTGCTCTCGTTGAACGCCTTGATCTCCTGCAGATCGTACAGCTTCGCCATGATCTTGCGGCGGGCGGCGAGTTTCTTCGGGCCGTCTTTTACGACGGTGACCGTGACCTCTTTTTCCTTTTTGCCCGTCTTTTCGGTGACGACTTTGGTGCTTTCGATGGTGTCGTCATAGGTGTTGACCGCGGCGGTGATGATCTTTTCGACGTAGGAGCGCAGCTCTTTCGCGCGCGCTTTGGTCGTTTCTATTTTTCCGTACCAGAGAAGGCTGGAAGCCTGATTCCTCAGGATGGCGAGGCGCTGCTCGCTCGTTCTGCCCAATTTTCCCGGCATAATGTTAATCCTCCTTTTTTTCTAAAGAAAGTCCGTAAGATTCCAGCTTTTGGATGACTTCGTCCAGCGACTTTCTGCCGAGGTTGCGAACTTTCAGCATTTCGTCCTCGGTCTTTTTCGTCAAATCTTCCACCGTGTGGATGTTCGCACGTTTGAGGCAGTTGTAAGAACGGACGGAAAGATCCATGTCTTCGATCGCCATTGCAAGCACCTGCTGCTGTTTGTCGTCCTCGTTTTTGACGAGGATGTCCATGCCCTTGATAAAATCGGACAGGTTGACGAACAGGCTGATGTGATCCTGCATGATCTTTGCGGCGAGCGAGACGATCTCCTTGGCGGAGAAAGCGCCGTTCGTCCACACTTCCATGATCAGCTTGTCGTAGTCGATGCTTTGGCCTACGCGCGTGCTCTCTACGTTGTAGTTGACCTTTTTGACGGGGGTGTAGATGGAATCGATGGGGATGTAGCCGATGGGATGGTTCTTGTTGGAACCTGCGCCCTTATAGCCCCTGCCCCTGCCGATGGTGACTTCCATATCGATTTTGGCGCCCTCGTCTACCGTGCAGATGTATTGATCTTTGTTGATGACCTCGACTTCCGCATCCTGCTCGATGTCTGCGCCCGTAATGACGACGGGGCCTTCCTTGCAGATATGCATGGTCTTGGTGTAATCCTTGTCGACAGACGTCGTCTGGATAGCGAGCGTTTTCAGGTTGAGAATGATCTCCGGCACGTCTTCCTTGATACCGGGAAGGGCGGAAAATTCATGCTTGACGAGACCGTCGGGGTAAAATCTGATACCCTGCACAGCGGCTCCGGGGAGCGCGGAGAGGAGTATCCTTCGCAAGCAGTTGCCTATTGTGAGACCGAAACCCTTTTCGAGCGGTTCGACGACGATCTTCGCATAGCTCTTCGACTCGTTCTCTTCCACCTCGATTTTGGGCATATCCATTTCGATCATGCGGTTTTACCTCCTTTTTCTAAGGCGTACCCAATTACTTGGAGTACAACTCGACGATCATATGCTCCGCAATCTGACTGTCGATATCTTCCCTTGCGGGGAGCGCTAAAATCTTTCCTTCCAGTTTTTCGGGATCGAACTCCAGCCATTTGGGCATGTTGCCGACCTTCATCGTCTTGATCTGTTCGAAATATTTGTCTTTTTTCCGGTTCTCTTTGACCGCGATGACGTCGCCCGCCTTTACGATGTAAGAGGGAACGTTGACCGTTCTGCCGTTGACCGAGAAATGCGCATGGTTCACGAGCTGACGGGCCTGCGCGCGCGAAGCGCCGATGCCCATGCGATAAATGACGTTGTCGAGGCGGCGTTCCAAAAGGGAGAGCATGTTTTCGCCCGTGATGCCCTTCATGCGGTCAGCCATTTCGTAATACTTTCTGAATTGGCCTTCCTGTACGCCGTAGATCCTCTTGGTCTTCTGTTTTTCACGAAGCTGCAGCCCGTATTCGGAGACCTTTTTCCTGCCAGCGCCGTGTGCGCCGGGGGCAACGGGGCGCCTTTCGAAAGCGCATTTGCCCGTATAACATCTGTCGCCCTTCAAAAAGAGCTTTGCGCCCTCTCTGCGGCAGAGACGGCATTTGGAATCTCTGTATGTTGCCATTACTTTCTCTCCTTAAATTATACTCTGCGGCGCTTCGGGGGCCTGCATCCGTTGTGCGGGATGGGCGAAACGTCGGTGATCATCGTGACTTCGAGGTCTGCCGCCGCCAATGCGCGGATCGCAGATTCTCTGCCGGCGCCCGGGCCTTTGACGTATACTTCCACCGAGCGGAGCCCGTGTTCCTTCGCTGCCTTTGCCGCCGTATCCGCAGCCATCTGCGCCGCGAACGGCGTGCCCTTCCTCGAACCTTTGAACCCGAGGCTGCCCGCGCTCGACCAGGAGATCGCGTTGCCGTTCATATCCGTGATCGTGACCAGCGTGTTGTTGAACGAAGACTGGATATGCGCCTGACCTTTGTCTACTTTTTTAAGCTCTTTGCGGCGCCTTACCTGCACCGTCTTTTTAGCTGCTGCCATGTCTTACGCTGCCTCCTTATTTCTTCTTTTTCGCAACCGTGCGGCGGGGACCTTTTCTCGTCCTCGCGTTGCGCTTAGAGCTCTGCCCGCGGACGGGAAGCCCCTTCCTGTGGCGGATACCGCGATAGCAGCCGATCTCCATCAAACGTTTGATGTTCAGGTTGACTTCGCCGCGGAGTTCGCCCTCCACTCTCAGGTTATGATCGATATATTCTCTCAGTTTGGAAACGTCGTTTTCGTCGAGATCCTTCACTCTCGTATCGGGGTTGATGCCCGTCGCCGCGAGGATCTGCTTAGACGTAGTGAGACCTATGCCGTAAATATAGGTCAGGCCGATCTCCACCCTCTTCTCTCTGGGTAAATCTACACCGGCAATACGTGCCATTGTCCTTTTGACCTCCGTTTGGATTTTTAATGGATGTGTTTTTCTGTATCTATATGCCATTCACGCGCGCGCAGGGCAGAAAAATCCGGAATGATGCCCGCGGCTTGCGCATGAGATCGTTTTCGGATAAAATTAACCCTGTCTCTGCTTGTGGCTCTTGTTCTTGGAGCAGATGACCATAACTTTGCCCTTGCGCTTGATGACTTTGCATTTATCGCACATGGGCTTTACAGACGGTCTTACTTTCATTTTTTGTATCCTCCGAAAATAATGTGTTTTGCTTCGCGCCCGTTCGGGCTTGCGGGGAAAAGCTCCCCTGTGCGCCGAGGCGCGCTCTTTTGCCGCCGTTTCGCGGCAGATTGCCCGGAAGTTACGACTTTCCGCGCCAGGTGATCCTGCCCTTAGTCAGATCGTAAGGGCTCATTTCCAGCTTTACCGTATCGCCGGGGATGATACGGATGTAATTCATCCGCAGTTTACCGGAAATGTAAGCCGTAATGATGTGCCCGTTGGAAAGCTGCACCCTGAACGTCGCGTTCGGCAGTGCTTCTACGATCTTGCCTTCGGTTTCGATTACGTCGTCTTTGGACACGAATAACTTCCTCCGCTCTTATTTTTTGAGGTCCGAGCCGTCTCTTTCAGCGCCGCCCTGATCTCGCTGTCTTCGTCTTTGCCTTCCGTAGCCCTCGCCGCTATTTCGCGGTAAAAGACGGGAAGCAGCCTGACGTGTTTCAGATTCTTTTTTTTGGGGGAAAAACAGCTCCTGTACCTGCCGTCCGCAAGAAAGAGCAGATCTCCTTCCGCGCGCAGCACCATGTACAGCCTGCCTGCGTCTCGCCCGGAAACGCTCTCCGCGATCCCGCCGGGCTCGGGCGTTTTCACTTTCATAAAGGGCTCTCTCAGATGGTGAGTATCTCGACGCCGTCCTCGCGGATGACCACGGTGTTCTCGTAGTGCGCCGCGGGTTTCCTGTCGCGCGTTTTGACCGTCCAACCGTCGTCCATAAAGTCCACTTCGTACCTGCCCATGTTTATCATGGGTTCGATGCAGATGACCATGCCCGCTTTCAAGCGGATGCCCGTGCCGAACTTACCGAAGTTGGGAACGGAAGGATCCTCGTGCATTTCATGCCCGATGCCGTGCCCTACCAGCGCGCGCACCACCGAAAAGCCGTTTTCTTCCGCATGCCGCTGCACCCTTGCGCCGATGTCGTAAAGCGGCGTGCCCGCGCGCAGGTTTTCGATGCCCTTGAAAAAACATTCTTCCGTCACGCGGACGAGTTTTTTCTTTTCTTCGCTGACGTTGCCGACGAGGAAAGTCCTCGCGCCGTCGCCGTGAAAGCCGTTTTTATATGCGCACAGGTCTATGCTGACGATGTCGCCGTCGCGTATGACGCGATCGCCGGGGATGCCGTGTACGACCACTTCGTTGACGGACGCGCAGATGCTTGCGGGATACCCGCAGTACCCGAGGCAGGAAGGTTCAGCCCCCCGCGAACGGATGTATTTCTCCGCGTATTCGTCCAGCTCTTTCGTCGTGACGCCGGGTTTGATCTTGGAACCGACGTAGGCGAGCGTGTCGCGCACGATGGCGCACGGCTCGCGCATGAGATCGATCTCTTTTTCCGTCTTAATGGTTATCATACCGCTGCCGATCGCCCTTCCGGCGCTTTATTTCAGTGCCGCCGCGATGCGGGAGAATACCTCGTCGATCGTGCCGACTCCGTCGATGTCAATGAGTACGTTCTTGTCTTTATAATACTGAATGAGGGGCGCGGTCTGCTCGCTGTAAACTTTTAAGCGGTTGCCGACCGTTTCCTCGTTGTCGTCCTTCCTCTGATACAGCTCGCCGCCGCACTTTTCGCAGACGGTTTTGCCGCCGAGGAAATCGACGTGATAACTTTCGCCGCAGCTTTTGCACACGCGCCTGCCGCACAGCCTTGCCATGAGCAGGGAAAGGTCTACGTCGATATTGATGACCGCGTCTACCTTGGAAAATTTGTCAAGCTCCTGCGCCTGAAAAATGTTGCGGGGGAACCCGTCGAGGAGGTAACCGTTTTTGCAGTCGTCCTCTTTGAGCCGCCCTTCCACGATCTTGCAGGTCACTTCGTCGGGAACGAGCTGCCCCTTGTCGGTATACGACTTGGCGAGAAGCCCGATCTCGGTGCCGCGCTTGATGTTGTCGCGGAAAATATCGCCCGTTGAAATGTGGGGAAGGTTATACTTTTCGGAAATGCGGGACGCCTGCGTTCCTTTGCCTGCACCCGGTGCCCCGAGAAGGATAATATTCATAATTTTCTCTCCCGTTCTGGGCGCTCCCCCTTCCCCTTTCGCAGGGGAAGAGAGCGCCTTCGCTGCGCGGAAGGATGGCCGCGCGTTTTTTATTTCAAAAAGCCTTTATAGTTTTTCATCATCAGTTTCGACTGCAGCTGCTTGTCGAACTCGAGCGCAACGGAAACGACGATGAGGATACCCGTTGTAGAGAACACGTTCACGAACCCTTCCCCCACAAAGCTGAATATGAGCGAGGGGATGAAGGCGACCAGCGAAAGGAAGATCGCGCCGAACAGCGTGATGCGGTTGGATATCTTTTTCAGGTAGTCCGCCGTGGATTTGCCGGGACGGATACCGGGGATGAAACCGCCGTTCTGCTGGATGCTCTTGGAAATGTCCTCGGGGTTGAATTGGATCTGCGCGTAGAAAAACGAAAATGCGAAGATCAGCAGGCAGAGCACGATGATGTAGATCCATGCCCAATTGCCTGTACCGCCGCTGATGTTGGTGCTGTACCAATTGTACGCGCTGCTGTTCGGCCAGAACAGCCCCATCACGAGGTCGGGAAGGCTTATGATGGCGAATGCGAAGATGAGTGGCATAACGCCGCTGCCCGATATTTTGATGGGGATTACGGTGGACTGACCGCCGTACATCTTTCTGCCCTTGACCTGTTTTGCATACTGCACGGGGATGCGGCGCTCCGCGAGGTCTACCGTAACGATAAGCGCGAAGATTACAACCGCAAGCACGCAGAAGATGATGATGGAAACCAGCGTGGAGGCACTGAACCCGTTCGAAACGGTATCCATGATCGGCTCAATGATGAGGTACTGCCCCGCCGTGGAGATGATACCCACGAAGATGACCATGGAAATGCCGTTGCCCACGCCGTGCTCGGTGATGCGCTCGCCCAGCCACATGGTGAGCATTGCGCCCGCCGTGTAGACGATCGCCATAAAGACGTATGCGAGCCATGTCTGGTCCCAGAAAGGCGCGGTACTGATGGCGCCGCTCTGATTGGCAAAGTTGATGATGACGCCGATGGCCTGCACGATGGCGAGGACGAGCGTGAGGATGCGGGTATACGCCGCGATCTTCTTTTTGCCCTCTTCGCCCTGTTTAGACAGCCGTTCGAGTGCGGGAATGCCGACCGCGAGCAGCTGCATGATGATGGACGCGTTGATGTACGGCCCGATGCCGAGCGCAAACAGTGTGCCCTGCGACAGCGCGCCGCCCGTGACGGCGCTCATCAGCGTAAGAAAGCTGTTCGTACCGCCCGAAACATAATCGCTGAACACGCTGCTGCTTACGCCGGGAACGGGAATGTAGCAGCCAACCCTGTATACCAAAAGCAGGAGCAGCGTGATGAATATTTTTTTTCTGATCTCTTTGACTTTAAAAGCGTTTTTTAAAGTTTCGAACATCCTGTCCTCCCTTAAAATGCGGTTATGTGCCCGGACGGCTCAGCCCCCGGGCGCCCGAAAACGTCTGGAAAAAACGCACAGGTCAAAGCGTTTCCGCCTTGCCGCCCGCTTTTTCGATCGCCTCTTTCGCCGATGCGGAGAACTTGGCGGCCTTGACCGTAAGCGCAGCTTTCAGTTCGCCCGAGCCAAGCACTTTCAGCCCGCAGTTGTCCTTGACCTGCTTGGCAAGGCTGTTCGCCATAACGTAGTCGTAGTCGACCACGGTGCCCGCTTCTACGCCCGCAAGCTGAGAGAGGTTTACGATGACGTATTCCTTTTTGAATTTGTTGTTGAAACCGCGTTTCGGAAGCCTTCTGTGGATGGGCGTCTGACCGCCTTCGAAGCCCGGCCTTACGCCGCCGCCCGAACGCGCCCACTGCCCCTTGTGCCCCTTGCCGCTCGTTTTGCCGAGCCCGGAGCCGATGCCCCTTCCAAGCCTCTTGGCGGGGGTATTCGCGCCGATCGCGGGTTGAATGGTATCGATTCTCATATGCGAAGCTCCTTACTTATACGTTTTCGACCTTGATAAGGTGCGAAACTTTGTTGATCTGTCCGCGGATGGCGGGCGTATCTTCATGGATCTTGAAAGAACGGATCTTTTTGAGCCCGAGCGCCGCGACCGTGCCTTTCTGCGTTTCGGTGCAGCCGATTGTGCTCCTTACGAGCGTAACTTTGATCTGTGCCATTATTCCGTCCTCCTCAGCCCACGATCTCTTCCACGGTCTTGCCGCGAAGCGCCGCGACCTGTTCAGCCGTTTTGAGTTCGGCAAGCCCTGCGATGACCGCTTTTACGCAGTTTACGGGGTTGCTCGTTCCGTGAGACTTTGTCCTGATATTTTTGATACCCGCAGCTTCCATGACCGCACGGACAGGGCCGCCCGCGATAACGCCGGTACCTTCTTCGGCGGGCATCATCAAAACGACGCCTTTGCCGAATTTGCCGATCACTTCGTGCGGGATGGTCGTATCCATCATGGGAACGGTGAGCAGGTTCCTTTTCGCCTGCGCCTGCGCCTTTTCGATGGCTTCGGGAACTTCGTTCGCCTTGCCCGAACCGACGCCTACCCTGCCCTTTCCGTCACCGACGACCACGAGCGCGGCAAAGCGCATATTGCGGCCGCCCTTGACGACCTTCGTGACGCGGTTGACCTGAATGAGCTTTTTGATGAACCCGTCGTTCTCTTCCTGCCTTCTTTGAGGCCTTCTGTCTTCTCTTGCCATAAAACTATCTCCTCTCAGAATTTAAGCCCGGCTTCTCTCGCGCCGTCGGCAACGCTCTTTACACGGCCCGTGTAAATGTAACCGCCCCTGTCGAACACGACCGTTTCGATGCCCGCCGCGAGCGCCTTTTTGGCTGCCTCTTCGCCGACCACCTTCGCGGCTTCCGTCTTGGTCAGATCTTTGATCTTTTCCCTGACCGCCTTTTCCATCGTGGATGCGGATACGAGCGTGACGCCTTTCACGTCGTCGATGACCTGAACGTAAATGTGATTGAGACTCCTGTAAACGCTGAATCTGGGCGTTTCCGCCGTTCCCGCGATCTTTTTTCTTACGCGCGCGTGCCTCTGCACTCTGTCTGCGTTTTTATCTTTTCTTGAAATCATTTTTTACGCTCCTTTATTTACCCGCCGTCTTGCCTTCCTTGCGCTCGATCACTTCGTCCTTATAGCGGATACCGTAGCCGTGGTAAGGCTCGGGCTCGCGGATCGAACGGATGTTGGCGGCTACCTGCCCGACCTTCACCTTGTCGATGCCGGTGACGGAGATTTCCGTCTGCGTGGGGCAATCCAGCTTGATGCCCTCGATTTCGGCAAATTCTATGGGATGAGAATAGCCGACGTTGAGAACGATCTTGCTGCCCTGCTTGGCAACTTTATAGCCGACGCCGTTGATGACGAGCGACTTCGTATAGCCCTGCGTGACGCCGACCACCATATTATGGAGCAGCGCCCTGTAAAGGCCGTGCTTCGCGCGGAGTTCCTTCGTATCGTTTGCCCGCGTAAGGGTGGCATGGCCGCCCTCGACCGCAACCGCGATCTGCGGATCTATGTCCTGCGTGAGCGTTCCCTTGGGGCCTTTGACCGTCATGACGCCTTCTTTCACGTCCACGGTCACGCCCGCGGGGATAGCTACGGGAGCTCTTCCTACTCTCGACATAATTCTTGTGCCTCCTTACCAAACAAAGCAGAGCATTTCGCCGCCCACGTTCGCGGCCTTTGCCTGTCTGTCAGTCATGATCCCTTTGGAAGTGGAAACGATGGCCGTTCCCAGGCCTCCCAAAACTTTGGGCATGTTGTCGGCGCCCGCATACTTGCGAAGACCGGGTTTGGATACCCTTTTCAGCCCCGAAATGACCGACTTGCCGTCCGCATATTTGAGCGCGATGACGAGTTTGCCCGAAAGCCCGTCGTCCACGAATTCGACGTTCTTGACGTACCCTTCTTCGAGAAGGATGTTCGCGATCGCCTTTTTCATGTTGGAAGCGGGGACTTCGACCGTTTCGTGTTTCGCGGTGAGTGCGTTCCTGATTCTTGTAAGCATATCTGCGATAGGATCTGTCATGATGTGCCTCCTTACCAGCTCGCCTTTTTCACGCCGGGGATCTGCCCCTTGTACGCGAGATTGCGGAAGCAGATACGGCAGATACCGTATTTGCGGAGCACCGCGTGCGGCCTGCCGCAGATGCTGCAGCGGGTGTACGCTCTCGTGCTGTATTTAGGCGTTCTCTGCTGTTTGTTGATCATTGATTTTTTAGCCATGTTCCGATCTCCTTATTTTTTGAAGGGCATACCCATTGCCCCGAGAAGCTCTCTCGCCTCTTCGTCCGTTTTCGCCGTGGTGACGAAGCAGATATCGAAGCCCCTGATCTTTTCCACCTGATCGTAGGAAATTTCGGGGAAGATGAGCTGTTCCTTTACGCCGAGGGCGTAATTGCCTCTCCCGTCGAAGGAGTTCGCGGAAACGCCGCGGAAGTCCCTCACGCGGGGAAGCGCGATGGAGACGAATTTATCGTAGAACTCGTACATTCTGTCCTTGCGGAGGGTGACCTTCAAGCCGATGGACATTCCTTCCCTCACCTTGAAGTTCGCGACCGATTTTTTCGCCTTCGTGATGACGGGTTTCTGCCCCGCGATCGCTTTCAGCTCGTCGTGCGCGATCTGTACGCTCTTCGCGTTGTCTTTGATGTCGCCGAGGCCGGAATTGATGACGATCTTGACGAGTTTGGGAACTTCGTTCACGTTTTTATAGTTGAACTTTTTGATAAGGTAGGGAACGACTTCCTTTTCGTAAGCCTCTCTCACCCTGTTCTTATATACTTTTTCAGCCATTTGCGTTCACCTCAGTCCTTCTTCTCGTCCGCGGCGGCTTCCTGCGCCTTTGCGGTCCTCTTTCTCGTCCTCTTCTTGGGAGCCTCTTCCGCCTTCTTCTCGGCAGCTTTGGCCTGCTTCTTATAAGTCTTGTCGAGGACGTTGCCGCACTTGCAGACGCGCACCTTTTTCATTTTGCCGTCCATCTCGACGAAAGAGTGTTTTACCCTCGTCGCCTTGCCGCACTTGTCGCAGATGACCATGACGTTGGACGCGTCGATCGCGCCTTCGCGCTCTACGATGCCCGAAACGTCGGTGGCTTTTCTCGCCTTCATGTGCTTTTTCTGGATATTCACGCCCTGCACGGTCACGCGGCCGGCTTTGGGAGAGGTGGAAACCACCCTGCCCGTTTTGCCCTTGTCTTTGCCTGCGATCACGAGGACGTTGTCGTTCAATTTAACGTTCATGCGTCTGCCTCCTTACAGCACTTCGGGGGCAAGGGAAATGATCCTCATGTAATCTTTATCCCTAAGTTCCCTCGCGATGGGCCCGAAAATACGCGTTCCCCTCGGCTGCTTCTGATTGTCTATGATGACGGCGGCGTTGTCGTCGAAACGGATATACGTTCCGTCCGCCCTTCTGATGCCCTTGCTGGTCCTGACGATGACTGCCTTTACGACTTCGCCCTTTTTCACGGCGCCGTCGGGAGCGGCGGTCTTTACGCTGGCGATGATCACGTCGCCGATGTTGCCGCTTTTCCTGAACGAACCGCCGAGGACCCTGATGCACATGAGCTCTTTCGCGCCGGAGTTGTCCGCCGCCTTAAGCCTTGTCTGTGGTTGTATCATATGGCTCCTTTCTCCTTATAATATTACTTCGCCTTTTCGATGATCTCGGCAACTCTCCAGTTCTTGTCTTTGCTGAGTTTTCTCGTTTCGACGATGCGCACCCTGTCGCCCATGCCGCACTCGTTCGCCTCGTCGTGCGCTTTGACCTTTTTCGTCTTGGTGATGGTCTTTTTATAGAGGGGATGCGTGCTCTTGTCTACGATGGCGACGACGACCGTCTTGTCCATTTTATCGGAAACGACGAGACCGACTCTTTCTTTTCTCAAATTTCTTTCCATGTCTGACACCTTCTTTAACCCTTCGCTTTGAGCTCTCTCTCGCGGATGACCGTGTTCACCCGCGCGATGTCTTTCTTGCAAGACGCTATCGTCATAGGATTTTCAAGCTGACCGGACGCATGACGGAAACGGAGATTGAAAAGCTCGGTTTTCAGCTCGCTCAATTTGCTCTTGAGTTCTTCGTCTGTCATGCCGTGAAGTTCTTTCCCTTTCATTAACCTTCACCGCCTTCTGTTATTTTTTCGCCGCCTTCGGGCATTTCACCCGTGACGGGATTCGCCTGCCCTCTGACCATGAATTTTGTCTTGATCGGCAGTTTGTGCCCCGCAAGGCGCATGGCTTCTCTTGCGACGTCTTCGGGCACGCCGGCCATTTCGAACATGACTCTGCCCGGCTTTACGACCGCTACCCAGTATTCGACCGCACCCTTACCGGAACCCATACGGGATTCCGCGGGGTGACGCGTGATCGGTTTGTGGGGGAAGATGTCGATCCATACCTGTCCGCCGCGCTTGATGAACCTCGTCATGGCGATACGGGCAGCTTCTATCTGGCGGGAAGTGATCCTCGCGCCTTCTACCGCGACCAGGCCGTATTCGCCGTAAGCGACCTTGTTGCCCTTATGCGCTTGGCCCTTGATCTTGCCGCGGTGCTGTCTTCTTCTCTTTACTCTCTTCGGAATTAACATTACTGTTCGCCTCCTTCATGCGCCTTGGCTTTGAGGATCTCGCCTTTGTAGATCCAGACCTTGACGCCGATCATGCCGAACGTGGTATGCGCTTCGGCAAAGCCGTAGTCGATATCGGCGCGCAGCGTCTGCAGAGGGATGGAACCCTCGTGATACTGCTCGCAGCGAGCGATCTCCGCGCCGTCGAGACGGCCGGAAACCATCATTTTGACGCCCTTGACGCCCGAACGCATCGCACGGCCGATCGCCTGCTTCATCGCGCGGCGGAAAGACATACGCTTTTCGAGCTGCTGCGCGACGCCTTCGGCGACGAGCTGCGCGTCGGAATCGGGTTTCCTGACTTCCGTGACGTTGATGACGACGTTTTTGCCGCCCGTAAGCTTGGCGAGGTCTTTTTTGATGACTTCGATCTCTGCGCCTGCCTTGCCGATCAGAACGCCCGGCTTGCCCGTGTATACGGTGACGACGATCCTGTTCGCCGCCCTTTCGACCGCGATCCTGCTGATCGCGGCGCCGTAATATTTATTTTTGATGAACTTGCGGATCTCGTAATCTTCTTTCAGGTATTTGGCAAAATCCTTTTTGTCGGCATACCACTGCGTATCCCAACCTTTGATAACGCCGACTCTGAGTCCGTGCGGATTAACTTTCTGTCCCATTGCGCTCTCTCCTTAATTGCTCTTCACGTCGAGGATGACTGTGATGTGGCTGGTTCTTTTCAGGATGGAATGCCCCCTGCCCTTAGATACGGGCTGCATTCTTTTCAGCGTGGGGCCCTGATCCGCAAACGCCTCGGCGACGATGAGGTCTCCCCTGTCCATGCCGAAGTTGTGTTCCGCGTTCGCCGCCGCGGAAAGGAGTACCTTTTTCACGGGTTCTGCGGAGATGATGTTTGCGTATTCGAGGATCGCCGCGGCCTCGTTCACGCTCTTGCCTCTGATGAGGGCGAGCGCTCTCCTGACCTTGTACGGCGACATTCTGATATGTCTTGCGGTCGCATAAGGGCGCCTGTCCCTGTTTTCCGCGATCTTTTTGCTTTTTTCGCGCGTATTCTTAGCCATATTACTGCGCCTCCTTTACTTCTTGGCCCCGGTCGTTTTGCCGCCCGAATGCCCTTTGAAGGTCCTCGTCGGCGCGAACTCGCCGAGCTTGCAGCCGACCATATCTTCCGTGATGTACACGGGAACGTGCTTCCTGCCGTCGTGCACGGCGATCGTGTGCCCCACCATTTGGGGGAAGATCGTCGATGCCCGCGACCAGGTTTTCAGCACTTTTTTGTCGTTGGCAGCGTTGAGCTCTTCTATTCTTTTCAGCAGCCTTTCTTCTACATAAGGCCCTTTCTTTACGCTTCTGCTCATTTAAGTGATCCTCCCTCAATTGATCCTCTTGAGAATGAACTTGTCGGTAACGTTCTTCTTCTTTCTCGTCTTATAACCCAAAGCAGGTTTGCCCCAAGGAGTCATAGGGCCGGCATGACCGACAGGGCTCTTGCCCTCGCCGCCGCCGTGCGGGTGGTCGTTCGGGTTCATGACCGAGCCGCGGACGGTCGGTTTGACGCCCATGTGGCGCGTTTTGCCCGCTTTGCCGACGGAAATGATCTCGTGCTCGACGTTGCCCACCTGACCGATCGTGGCGCGGCATTTGACGGATACGAGCCTCATTTCGCCGCTGGGCATTTTCAAGGTCGCGTAAGCGCCCTCTTTCGCCATGAGCTGCGCGGAAATGCCCGCAGCCCTCGCCACCTGCCCGCCCTTGCCGGGCTGCAGCTCGATGTTGTGCACCATCGTGCCGACGGGGATGTTTTCAAAGGGAAGGCAGTTGCCCGCCTTGATGTCCGCTTCGGGGCCGCTTTCGACCTTGTCGCCCACGTTCAGCCCGACGGGCGCGAGGATGTACCTCTTTTCGCCGTCGGCATACTGCAAAAGGGCGATGTTCGCGCTGCGGTTGGGATCGTATTGGATGCTCTTGACCGTTGCGGGGATGCCGTCTTTATTGCGCTTGAAGTCGATGATGCGGTATTTTCTTCTGTTGCCGCCGCCGATGTGGCGCACGGTGATCTTACCCTGATTGTTTCTGCCGCCGCTCTTGCGCATGTCCTCGACGAGGCTTCTCTCGGGCTTCGTTTCGGTGATCTCTTCGTAGGTGTGCACCGTCATGAAACGGCGCGCGGCAGAGGTCGGTTTATATCTCTTGATAGCCATTTTACTTTGTTCCTCCGATGATTCTCAGATCAAGACAGCGAATTGAAATATTCGATGGGCTTGCTGTCTTTTTTAAGCTGAACGACGGCTTTTTTGTAGGAGGAAGTGAGCCCTTCGTTCCTGCCCATTCTTTTGAGCTTGCCGCGCACGTTGCTCGTGTTTACGCTGTCTACTTCCACTCCGAAGAGCTTTTCGATGGCGAGCTTGATCTCCGTCTTGTTCGCATCCTTCGCCACTTTGAAGGTGTATTTCTTGTCGGCGATGCCGTCGTAACCTTTTTCGGTGAGGATGGGCTTAATGATGATATCTTCCGCTCTCATTATGCTCCGTAGACCTCCTGTATTTTCTCTACCGCACCCTTCGTGAGGACGACCTTCGCGTTCGCGACGACCTCGTAGGTGCTGATCTGAGCCACGGGCATCGTGCTCAGCATCTGAATGTTCCTCGCGGCGAGGATGACGTTCACGTCGTCATTGTCCATGACCACGAGCGTGCGCTTGTCAAGTTTGAGCGCGTCGAGGAATTTTGCCATCTCTTTGGTCTTGGGTGCGCTCACTTCGAGTTTGTCCACAACGATGAGCTCGCCGTCGGCAACTTTTTTGGAAAGCGCGGAAAAGAGCGCGTTCCTCTTCGCTTCGGCGTTCATCTTCTTGGAGAAGTCGCGGCTCTTGGGTGCGAACACGACGCCGCCCTTCGTCCACTGCGGTGCGCGGATGGAACCCTGACGGGCACGCCCCGTGCCTTTCTGCCTCCAAGGCTTTGCGCCGCCGCCGCGCACTTCGGTGCGGGTGAGCGTGCTCTTGGTGCCCTGTCTTTCGTTGGCAAGGCGGGTGACGACTGCCTGATGAATCAAAGGCTCGTTGTATTCCGCGTTGAAGATCTTGTCGGAAAGCTGCATTTCGCCTGCAACCGAGCCGTCCATTTTATATACTTTTACGCTGGGCATGACTTTTTCTCCTTATTACGCTTTGACGCTGTCGCTTACGGCGACCACGCTCCCCTTCGCGCCGGGGATCGCGCCCTTGATGAGCAGCGCGTTTCTCGCCGCGTCTACCTTGACGATCTCGAGGTTCTGCACGGTGACGCGCTCGTTGCCGTACTGGCCGGGCATATGCTTCTGTTTGAACACGCGGCTCGGCGTGGAGTTCGCGCCCATGGAGCCGACTTCCCTGTGTACGGGGCCGACGCCGTGCGTTTCTTTCAGGCGGCGCTGATTCCATCTTTTGATGACGCCCGTATAGCCGTGGCCCTTAGACGTGCCTACCACGTCTACCTTTTCGCCCTCTTTGAAGATGGAAACGGTGACTTCCTTGCCTACCTCGTAAGAGGAAAGATCCGCCAAACGGAACTCTTTGAGCACTTTTTGGGGTTTTACGCCCGCCTTTTTGAACTGACCGAGTTCGGGCTTGTTCAGCCTCTTTTCGCTCGTCTCGTCGAATCCGAGTTTGAGCGCGGCATAGCCGTCCTTTTCCACCGTCTTGATCTGCACGACCGGGCAGGGGCCCGCCTCTACTACCGTTACGGGGATCACTTTCCCTTCCGGAGTAAAGATCTGCGTCATTCCGACTTTGCGTCCGATGATTGCTTTATTCATTGATAAAGTTCACTCCTTAATATAATATTTAGTCAATACCTTGATTTACAAAGTATTTCTTAGCTATTTCTGTTCACGAAAACCTCGGCGAGCCGTCGCCTGCGGTTTTCCGTGATTTTAGGGCGACACCGCCGCACGCCTTACGGCTGTCGGCGTTTTCTCCCTCTTTGCGCCCTTTTTAAGGGCACACACACTATGCAAGGGCGCAAATTCACCCTCTTCCCACAAGGCAAAGCGTTGCCAAATTGGGGATGCCGCGGAAAATTGCGATTTCCCTTGCGCGAATTATTTCAAAAAATATTTACAGCTTGATCTTGATGTCTACGCCCGCGGGAAGGTGAACGCTGTCCAAAAGTTTCGCGTTGGGGCTGTAGATGTCGATGATCCTCTTGTGCGTGCGGATCTCGAACTGCTCGCGGCTGTCCTTATCCTTATGGGGCGAGCGGAGAATGGTTACGATCTCCTTTTCCGTAGGCAGCGGGATGGGCCCGCTGATCTTTGCGCCCGATTTGGTCATCGCGTCCACGATGCGCTGCGCCGCAAGGTCTACCAGCTCGTGGTCGTAAGCGGCGAGTTTGATCCTGATCTTCTGTCCTGCCATTGTCGTTGAATTCCTCCGTTTTTTATACTAACTTTCTGTCAACGTAGCCGTGTGTGTCGGAGTGTCGCAGAAAAATAAACGCCATTCGATATGTGCTATTGAATGGCTGTACTCCGGTTAGTCGCAGGGGTCGTGCCCCCACATTTGTCGGTATAAATTATCTTCGCAGAGGGCGCGATTGTGCTGTTGTTTATCCTCGCAACCCAAAGCGATTGAAGTAACTTTATACCTCAACCCTATTACACAGCTTAAATATAATACCATACCCGTCAAGATAAGTCAAACAAAAATCGGCTTTATTTTATATTTTTTCGGGAATTTTTGGTTTTTTTCGGCGAAAATATTATATACTGAATATTTGTTGTATAAGTTGAAAATTTTATCGATAAGTGTTATACTATGTACACATCTAATTGAAGGGAGAGCGTTTCATGAAAAAGCGCGCCATCACATTCATTGCCCTGTTCCTGTGCGCCGCATTGTTCTTTTGTTTATCAGCCTGCAACAACGCCGAAAACAACACCCGAGACAATGAAATGGATGAAATTTATATCGGCACCCCCGCAACAGAACTTTCTCGGTCAGAACAAAATTTTTATGCAAATTATATAGCTGATTATACCGAGTTCATTAAAGCAAGCGTTTGCGAGAACATTCAAAAAAATCACCCCCACATTAATTGGGAAACAACGGTCATTGTTGACCGATTTTACATTTACGATTTTTCACAAGTAAACCCTGAATCGCTGACGGAAAATGAGAAGACAGTATTCGGTTATATACAAAACGAAGTATTGACTGATTGCAGAATGGTCGTATGCTGTGAAGGCTTCTGGAATTATTATTCCCCCAACCATTTATTCCCTTTATCGCAAATTATCCTTGAAATGTTTGCCAGCGATGACGCTTTTACCCCCATGTTGCTGGAAGCCGTTTTTGGCGCCCTCTATACTTTTGATCTCCCCAAAGAAACGCGTATTCTTGACTTTGGGAGCGAATACGCATTCCGATATCAGCCGACATATGAAGAAGCTGTTTCTTTTATACCGCAGTACAAAACAGTGACTCCCGTTACCGCCGAATAAAATCTATTCTCTTTATTAATTAAAAAGCGCCCGGAATATCCGAGCGCTTTTTGTTCGTTTTGATGAAAGCCGCAATTAGTCGATGGTAACTTCTGCGCCTGCTTCCTTCATGCGGGCAGCGATCTTTTCGGCTTCTTCCTTGTTGACGCCTTCCTTGATCATGCCGAGGCCTTCAACGAGAGCTTTCGCTTCCGCAAGGCCGAGGGACGTGAATTCACGGACAGCCTTGATGACCTCGATCTTCTTAGCGCCGATGTCTTTGAGTTTGACGTTGAACTCCGTCTTCTCTTCGACAGCTTCAGCAGCAGCGCCCGCAGCGGGAGCAGCAGCAACAGCAACAGGAGCAGCAGCGCTTACGCCGAACTCCTCTTCCAAAGCCTTTACGAGCTCGTTGAGCTCGACAACCGTCATACCTTTGATCTCTTCGATAAACTTAGCGATATCAGCCATTTTTAGATTCCTCCATTTGATTTCGATTTAATAATTTTTTCCGCCCGATTTTACGCCGCGGCGGGCAGGCGGCGGCAGAGCCGCATCCGGAAAAGCCGCGTTACTGCGCCTTTTTCTCCGCGATCGCATTGAGCGCCACGACCACCCCGCGAAGCATCGCGGACAGCACGCCCGCAAAATTTGCGATGGGCGCCTGCATGGAGCCGAGCATCTTTGCGATGAGTTCTTCCTTCGAAGGCATATCGGCAAGCGCCTTGATGCCCTTTGCATCGATGTAAGCGTTGTCTACATACGCGCTCTTGGGAACGATTTTTTCGGGCATCGCCTTGACTGCTTCCGCGAAGATCTTTGCCGCGGCCGTTTCGTCGGGGCTGAATGCCGTCGCCGTCGGGCCGTTGAGGTCTTCATCGAACGCCGTCACGCCGAGTTCGTTGAACGCCTTGCGCAGAAGGGTGTTCTTGTACACCTTGTACTCTACGCCTGCCGCCCTGAATTTATTGCGAAGCTCGGAAACTTCCGCAACGGTAAGCCCTTTGTAATCGACGAAAACGACGGACTTGCTGTTTTGGATCTTTTCCTTGATCTCTTCCACAACTTGCTTTTTTGCTTCCAGATTCGCTGACATTGGTTACCTCCTATATAAATTTTTCTCACGAAAAATGTTTTAAGCCGATAAAACATTTTTCCGTGATTTTTGAGGACAACCCCGACGGC
>CALVST010000028.1 GCA_944359365.1 uncultured Clostridia bacterium | reverse complement strand
CCCTCGTTTTTGCCGAGGTAGGAAGCGATGCGGAGCGCAAAGCACTTTTTGCCGAGCAGCACGTTGCCGCCGTAGCCCGAGTTGCACGACCAAATGGTATCGTCTTCGGGGAAGTGCAGGATGTAGCGCTTGCTCTCGTCCAGCTCGCACTTGGAGTGCAGACCTTTTACGAAGTCGCCGTCTTTGCCGAGCGTATTCAAGACCTCTTTGCCGACGCGCGTCATGATCTCCATATTGAGCACGACGTAGATGCTGTCCGTCAGCTCGATGCCGATCTTTGCGAATTCGCTGCCGACGATGCCCATGGAATAAGGGATGACGTACATCGTTCTGCCCTTCATGGAGCCTTTGAAGATGTCGCCCGCCATTTTGTACGCCTCTTTCGGATCCATCCAGTTGTTGATGGGGCCGGCGTCGTCTTTATTGCGGCAGCAGATGAACGTGCGGTCCTCTACGCGCGCGACGTCGTTGACGGCAGTCCTGTGCAGATAGCATTCGGGAAGCAGGTCCTCGTTGAGCTTTATCATCTCGCCCGAAGCGCAGGCTTCGGCACGGAGCGCGTCGCGCTGTTCCTTGCTGCCGTCTATCCAGACGATCCTGTCCGGCTGGCAGAGGGCGGCGCTCTCGTCGATGAACTTCAGCACCTTTTTGTTCTCGGTCATATCTTTCTTCTCCTTATGAGATATTTTACATTGCAGAATATCGGGGAACCCCGTGTGCCTTAATATTATAAAACAAATTTTCAAAAAAGTAAACTTTTTGACCGCACTTGTTTTCGGCAAAAAAAGACAGCTTTCGACGGTGCCGCGCAATTTTTTTGAAGGAATATATTTTATAATAAAGGCATATATACCATTGCGGGCCTCTGCCCGCGGGGGCTTGGCTATGAATTTTTATGTAAAAAAGCTGTGCGTGCTCAAACAGATCTCTTCTGGTTTTGCCGCGGACGGAAAAAAGGTATCCGCCCTGATCACCTGCGAAACGTATGCGGGAAAGCTGACGGCGAATCTTTCCCTCATCAATTTTGCTCCCCTTTCGGAGGGGCGCTACCGTGCGGCGCTCGTGGACGAACACGGCACCGCGGAAATATTCGATATAGACGGCCCGAACGGCTGTACCATAAAGCGGCAAAGCGCGCTGAACATTGCGGAAGGGTTTTCCTGCACCGTGGTCTTTTCCGCGGGGAGCGCGAAGGCGGTCGCCTTCGGCAAGTGCGGCGAAAAGGTTTACGACGTGAAAAAGATCGCCGCGATGGTGGGCAGGCAGGATCAGCCGCCGAAAGCAGGAGGCGAAGAGAGCGCCGCCGCGAAACCTTCCGGGCGCGGCGCGGAAGACTACGACGACGAGATCGTGGCGAGCGAAAACTATTACGAATTCCCGGACGCAGACATGGAAAACCTGACCATAAAAGGAGAAAAAGATGGCGGAAAAGGAAACAGCGCGCCGAAGCGGGACGGACAAAACGGGCAAGACCTTGGAAAAGATGAAGATGCTCAAAGCCTATTCCGCATCGCGGGCGCAGAAAATATCGGAGAGGATGAGAGAGCTTGCTATTACGAAAAAGTAAAGCGGGAACTGTGCACGCTGTTCTCCAAATATCCGAGGGAAGAGGCGCTGTGCCGGCTTTTGCCCGATTCGGATTGGGTGCGGATAGACTTCGGCAAAAACAAATTTTACGTCGTGGGCGTGATACGCGAAGGGAAAAAGCCCAAATACATATGTTACGGCGTTCCCGCCGAAAAGCGGGGCGAGCCGCCCGACGCGCTGAAAGGATATTGCTCCTTTCTGCCCGCATCCCTGTTCGATCTGGACGGCAAGGGCTATTGGATGATGTATCAGGATGCGGAAACGGGAAAAAACGTGCGGCTTTCGCAACAGTAACTTTATAATTATAATGTATAATGAAAGTCCGCCGCCGCGGCATCTGCCGCGGCGGCGGACTTCTGTAATTATGCCTTTTCGGGAAGGATTTCCGCCTCTTCCTTGTCTTTCAGCTTGATCATGGCGAGCACGTCGCCCTCTTCGATGACTGCCGCGCCGTTGGGCACGACGGTCTCTTTTTTGCGCTTGATCATGACGATGAGAGTGCCGCGCTGCAGTTCCAATTCGCGCACGGCTTTGCCCGCCCACGGATGGTTTTTGCCGATATATTCTTCGAACATGCCGAATTCGTCGCGGTTTTCGAACTCGGGCGCGGCGGTAACGATGACGTCGCCCCCCTGAATGACCGTATCGCCCCCGGGGACGATGGTCTCCTCCCCGCGGATGATCAGGACCGCCAAAAATTCCTTCGGCATGACCACTTCGCGCAGTTTTTTTCCGTACCAAGGATGGTTCTCTCCCACGCGCACCCGCACGAAACAGACGTCGCTCTCTTCCTGATAGTCGGTAAACGTTCGCAGAACGTTGTCGTTGTCGCCGAGCATATGCATCTTTTTGGACATGAACGGCAACAGCGAGCCTTGCAGCGCGATGGACACGATGACGATGACGAACACGATGCTGAACAGGTCGTAAGGCAGAGCATCTCCGAGTTCAGTCATCGCATACACGGCGAACACGATGGATGCGACGCCGCGCAGCCCCGCCCAGCTCACCACGCCGATCTGGTTTATCTTCGCGCGGAAAGGTGCGAGAAGCCCCGCGACCGCGGCGGGGCGGGCGATCAGCGTCATAAATACGAAAATGACGAGCGCGGGCACGAGCACGTCGGGCTCGATGAGATCTTCCGGCGTCGCGAGCAGCCCCAGCAGGAAAAAGATCATCATCTGCGCAACGTTCGTGAGCGCGTCGAAAAATCGCACGCAGTCGCGCTTTTGCGGAATACGGGCGTTACCTATCATGATGCCGCAGATATAGACGGCGAGATAGCCGTTGCCCGCGAGCACCGCCACGCCCGTTATATCGCCGAGCAGGGAGGGAAGGGCATAGGTGATGAGCGCGATGGCGAGAATAAAAATCGTTCCCCCCTGCCCCATATTGAAGGAAAAACGTTTGAGGATAAAGATGGACAAAAACCCGAACGCCGCCCCGAACAGCGCGCCGAACCCGACCTGCGAAAAGAGCATGCCGGCGATCTCGCCCGCCCCCATGGCCCCCGCGCCCGCGATGCCGTACTGCGCGGCGAGCACCGCGGTAAACACGACGGTGAGCATGTACGAAGTGGGATCGTTCGAGCCTGATTCCATTTCCAACAAAGAAGATGTGCCGTATTTTAAGTTCAGCCTGCGCGAACGCAGAATATTAAAGACGGACGCCGCGTCGGTAGACGAGATGACCGAACCGATCAGCATGCTTTCCACCCAGCCGAGGGACGGAAAAAAGGGAAGGAGCGCCGAAAGGCAGCGCACGAACACGCCCACGATGCCCGCCGTGAGCGCCGTGCCCGCAAAAGACAGGATGAGCGCCCTGCCCGCGACGGGGCGCGCCTCTTTGAAATTTGTGCCGAAACCGCCGTAAAAGATAACGAACACGAGGCAGACGGAACACACCACGTTCCCGAGACCGTAATCGGTAAAATTCCCCAGTCCCGCGACGCGGAATATGACGCCGAACACTATGCCCAGACCGATAAACAGCAGGAGCGACGGAACTTTGAGTTTATCCGTGATGCGATTGATAAAGATGCACAGGGCGATGACCAGCCCCACCAGCATCAGAAGATAGACATATTCCACTTTTTATCTCCTTGTTTTTGCCGGGCCGTTCCCGCGCGGCGCGGCATTTGCCGATCAGCCGCGGTACATTTTCAGCTTGTTTCTGACTACTTCCACCTTAAAAGGTATATCGTCGTACAGCTCGCCGTCCACCTGCACGGTGAGCCTCTGTTCGGGATACACTTCCACCTGTTCGCACCTTGTGAAGTCGGTAAAGCTTTCCTGCAAGATCTTGCCCTTCATCAGTTTTATGAACGCGGCGGGGATATGCGACTTTTTTACGTCGTTACAGACAACGAAGTCTAAAAGCCCGTCGTCCAGCACTGCCTCGGGGCACATCCTGATGCCGCCGCCGATCTGCCTGCCGTTGCCGATGCAGGCGATGAGCGCGCTGTAATTTTTTTCCGTTCCGTTGCACACGGTGCGCATTTTATAATTCTTATATTTAAATAAAGATATGACGAGACTGATGACGTACTGCAGCTTCCCGCGCAGCCATCTGGAAGCGCGGCAGCGCTTCAATATCTCCACGTCGATGCCCGTACCGATGACGTTGATGCCGCGCACCCCTTCCATCTGCATGAAGTCGGTGGGTTTCGGCGATGTGTGCAAGATCAGATCGAGCGCCTTGTCCGTATCGGCAGGTATTTTTGCCGCCGCGGCGAAGTCGTTGCCCGTGCCTGCGGGAACCAGGCCGAGATTGCAGTTTTCAAAGTCGGCAAAGCCGTTGAGCGCCTCGTGCAGGGTGCCGTCCCCGCCCACGACGATCAGGTCGCACCCGCCTTCGGAAGTGAGTTCGTGCGCGATAAACGCCGCCTGTCCCCGCTTTTCCGTTTCGAAAAAGCGATATTCTTTTCCGCTCTCTTGCAGGCGCTTTTCCACCTTTTCGACGATCTTTTTCTTTTTGCCGCCGCCCGAAAGCGGATTGACGATGATATTGTACAACTTACATCTCCCTGTTCAAGGCGGCGCCGCCGCATGAAAAAAATATATTCTATTATACAATAAATCGCGGGAGATTGCAATTTTTTCGGGAAATTGATATAATAAAAGGGCAAAATAATTTTCTATCTTCCCGATAAGGAGCGCTTATGCCTTTATATATACCCGAAAAACTGCGCCTGTTGGCGGAAAGAGCGGATTTTCCGCTGTACGTTGCGGGCGGCGCCGTGCGCGACGCGCTGTGCGGATTTTCTTACGGCGATTACGACCTCGCCGCGCCCGTTTCCGCGGAAAAACTTGCGTCCCTCGCCGCCGGGTGCGGATTCAAAATAAACGGCGCCTATAAAAACACGGGCACGGTGAACCTTTCCGACGGGCAGTATAAATACGAATTCACCTCCTTCCGCAAAGACATATACCGCGGCGGGGAACACGCGCCCGCGCAGGTTACCTTTACCTCCGACATCGCCGAGGACGCGAAACGGCGGGATTTCAAGTGCAACGCACTCTATTACGATATACGCAGAGGGGAGATCGCCGATCCGCTCGGCGGGCTTGCCGACGTGAAGAGCAGGACGGTGAACACCACGCGCGGCGCCGACGAAGTGTTCGCCGAAGACGGGCTGCGCCTGATGCGCCTCGCGCGTCAGTGTGCCGAAAACGGGTTTACCCCCTCCGCGGAGTGCGTGCTCGGCGCCAAAAGCAACGCGGAACGCATCAAAAAGATCGTGTCCGAGCGCATTTACGCGGAACTTATGCTCCTTCTGCACGCCGACGGGAAACACGGCATAAAGTACGGGCATTACGCGGGACTGAAACTTTTGAAAGAGACGGGCGTGCTCGGCTGTATTTTGCCCGAGCTTGCCGCGGGCGACGGCATGGCGCAGCGGAAAGACTTTCACGACCACGACGTTCTGGAACATTCCCTGCGGGCGGCGAAGTATGCCGACGAAAAGGTGCGCCTTTCCGCGCTGCTGCACGACGTGGGCAAGCCATACTGTTTCCTGCACACGGGAAAATTCCACGGGCACGACGCGGAAGGCGCGCGCATCGGCAGAGAGATCCTCGAACGCCTGAAAGCGCCGAAACGGCTGACGGAGATCTGCGTGCGGCTGATCGGGGCGCACATGTACGACCTTGACGGAAGGGCGAAAGAGAACAAAGTGCGCGCCTTCATCGCGAAAAATCACGACATTTACGATCTGCTGCTGCTCGTAAAACAGGCGGACTACTCGGCGTGCAAAGACGATCCGAACGTGTGCCCCACCATAATAAAGTGGGAAGATATACGCAAAAAAATGCTCGCCGAGGGCGTGCCCTTCACTTTGAAAGAGCTGAAAATAAACGGGAACGACCTGAAAGGGCTCATCCCGCCCGAAAAGATCGGGGAAACGCTCGGTGCGCTCCTGCGCGAATGCGTGTACGACGGGAGCAAAAACGAGCGGGAAAAACTTTTGGCGGCGGCTAAAAAATTCGCCGCAAAGGAGAACTGAATGGCAACCGTGTTCGCGGCGATAGCCGCCGCCCTTTCGGCGATCTGCCTCGCCCTGTGCGTTTTGCTTTTTAAAAAAAGGCCGACAAACGACGGCGCCCGGGAGCTTGCGCGCCTTTCCGAACTTTGCGACCGCTCGCTGTATCTGAGCGAAAACAACGCGCGCGCCGTGCAGAATTACCTCGATTTCCTCGCAAAAAACCAAAGCGGCAGCCTAAAAGGACTGCAGGAACAGATGGAAGCGCTGAACGCCTCTACCGAAAAGCGCCTCGCGGATATGCAGCGCACCCTCGCGGGAGAGATACGCTACATGGCGGAACAAAACGCCAAAAACCTCGAAAATATACGCCAGACGGTGGACGAAAAGCTGACTTCCACCCTCGAAAACAGGCTCAGCAAGAGCTATTCCGTCATCAACGAGCGCCTGGAAGCGGTGTACAAGGGCATAGGCGAAGTGCAGCAGCTCGCCGGCAGCGTTTCCGACATAAAAAAGGTGTTTTCCAACGTAAAGCTGCGCGGCACATGGGGCGAGGTACAGCTTTCCGCACTGCTCGAACAGATGCTCTCGCCCGCGCAGTACCGCGCCAACGTGAAGGTGGATCCTTTGGAAAATTCCGTGGTGGAATACGCGGTCGTGCTCCCCTCCCGCACGGACGAAACGGTGCTTTTGCCCATAGACAGCAAATTCCCCGTAGAGGAATACCAGCGGCTCGCGGAGGCTTCGGACGCGCTCGACAAAGAGGGCGCGGACAGGGCGTTGAAAAACCTTGAACGGGCGCTGAAATTGCAGGCGGACACCATTGCCAAAAAGTATATCCGCCCGCCGCTGACGGCGGACTTCGCCGTCATGTTCCTGCCGCTCGAGGGGCTGTACGCCGAGAGCATAAAGATGCCCGGGCTTGCCGAACACCTCGCGCAGAAACACATCATGGCATGCGGCCCCTCCACGCTCGGCGCCCTTCTGACCACTTTGCAGATAGGCTACAAGACGGCGGCGATCGAAAAGCGCTCGGGCGAGCTTTGGGAGCTTTTGGCGGCGTTCAAGCACGAATTCCGCAATTTTGTGCTCATTCTCGAAAAGACGCAGAAAAAATTGCAGGAAGCGCAGGATACGATAGAGAGCGCCGCGAAAAAGACGCGCACCATCGAGCGTAAGCTGAAAACGGTTTCGGAAATTTCGGGCGAACGGGCGGATCTTCTGCTTTCCGACGACAGCGAAAGCGGAAACGCCGCAGGCTGACCGTTTGCCCGCCGCCCGCGCGGCGCGGGAATTTGCGCCGTTTTCATTGCATTTCGGCGGCGTATGGTATATAATAAAGGCATGAATATAGTCAAGACGGCGGGCGGCGCCCGCCCGCAGGAAAAGCAAGCTTTTGCCTTTTCGGAAAAAACCGTTCAGGGCGCCAAGGTAGGAAAGCGCGGCAAAGACATGTACATAGAATCTCCGCGCAGGTTCAAACTGTATACGGACGCGAAAGAGCGCGTGGAAGTGCTCGAAGGCGGCGGATACATCAAATGGAAAAGAGGCGAGATCCCCTTTTCCGCGGGCGACGCTTTCGATGTGGACGCACCCGGCGAATACGAGCTGAACGGGGCGTGCGCCTTTGCCGTGCTGCGCGGGCAGAAGAGCTGAGCCGCACGCAAGCGCAATCTGACTTGCGGCGCCGGCTCACCGCGCATCTTTTTGTTTTAAGGAGTTAATTATGGTCAAATCAAACATCAGTTTCGGCGGAAAACTTCTGCTCATCATTCTGACCATCGTCATTTATACGCTCGTCGTGGTGGGCGCGATCGCGGGGATCGGTTACTATGCCTATAAAAAAGTAAAAGTGCGCGACCTTGCGAACTTCGTGGGCGCGGACGGATGGATCTCCGAAAATTACGACGGCACGATAGAGACGCTCGTGAATGACGTGCTCGCCGACATAAGCAGCGGAGAAATTACGATCGACTCGCTCATCGAAATTTCCCCGAAATTGGGCGAAAAGCTGGACAGCGTCATTGCCAACGTGGAAAACGTGGGGCTTTTTAAGGTGGATACCGCAACGCTGTACTCCACCCCCGTCAGCGAAATCACATCTTCCATGTCAGACGTGCTCGTGGTGACGGCGACGCTTTCCGACCTTTCCGAAACATTCGGCTTCGACCTGCCGCCGCTGAACATGATATCCGGTTCGGAAGAAACGCCCGTCTATTTTTACGCGCAGGTGAACGAACAGAACGAGGACGGCACATTCACCGAGATCGGAAAGACGTTCGCCATGTCTGACGGGGCATTTTCCTACTACACCCGCACGCCCGTATACCTTTCTGAATTCGAACAGGACGGCGAAAAGGTGCCCGTCGTGCAGTCGGTCATAAAAAACCAGTACGACCTTGCGGGCGTGCAGGAAGAAAACGGCTACCTGACGCTCAGCGGGCAGACGCTGTACATCGGCACCGTATCGGAAAGCGGCGAAATAAGCGCGCAGTTCGAACGGCTGACGGGTTCAAACGCCGCGGTATGGCAAAAACCTTCCGAAGAAAATACGGATTATACGTTCGTGCTCGCGGAAAACCAGGGCATTTACACGGTGCGCGGCCCCGCGACGGGCGCGGGCGGAGAAATTGCGGACGGTTCCGGCTACGCATTCGAAAAGGTCGCACTGACGCCCGACGCGGAGAACCCGACCGTTGCCGTGCGCGAAATAGCCCTGCAATATAAATACACACCCCTTTACGCCTATGTCGACGGCGAATATGTGCCCGCCAACGAAATGCAAGACGGCGAATACGTCATCGCCGAGGGCGGCGGTTATGCGATCGACAGCGAGTTTATAGACGAAACGCAGCTGTATTACCTCACTTATAACGACAGCGAGCCGATGGACTATGCCGCGGCTGCGGAAGCTGCCAAAACGCAGGCGGTTTTCGTAAAGACGAACGGCATCGCGGCCTTGCCGCTCGTGCAGGCGATGGACGCGCTCTCCGCAGTGATGGATATGCAGACGCTCACCCTTGCCGATTTCGAACTTTACTTCGGCGTGCAGGTATCGGGCAACGCCGCGCTCGAACAGATGATGTATGTGCCGCTCGGCAGGTTGGGCGACGGCATGAGCGAGGAAATTTCCAACGTATACCTCAAAGACGTGCTCTCCATTCGGGCAGATTCCCCCTACGCGCTCATCCGCCTTGCCTACGGCAACGGGTATCAGACGGACGGGGACGGCAACATCGTATCGGACGAAAACGGGCAGATCGTCGTTGCGGACGAAAGCCAGCTCAAAACGGTGGGCGACCTCGCCGCGGGATTCGACTCCCTCGTCATTTCCGACTTCGTGAAGATCACAGAAGATTCGGCGAACCTGCTCAAAGCCATCGGCGATTGGACGCTCAACGACCTTTCCAATAAAGAAAAATTCGAATCGCTCTCTTTGGGCGAACTGCTCAACCTGGAAGAGGGAACTTCGGCAAAAATACTCCTTGCGCTCAAAGACGTGCCCATCGGAGAGATCGGTCAGGCGGCAAACGACATCGCGCTCGGGGATATGCTCGATATAGACGAATCGGACACCCTGCTCTTCTCTCTGAAAAATTCCACGCTCGGCACCCTTGCCGACGACGTTGCGGAGCTCTCCGTGCAGCAGCTCTTTTCCGACAGCATCTACGAACAGGACCGGGCAGGCACGTTGAAAGACATCGGCACGCTCGCGGATACTTACGGCGCGGAGAATTTGTACCTGCGCGGCGCGGGCGGCTACTTCGCCTATACGCAGTACACCCCCGAAGAGCTCGCGGGCATGAATGAAAATACCGCGATCTATTCCCCTTATACCGTAGTATACGACGAGGGGCAGGGCATAAACCTGATCGGCTCTTACGGCGGCATCCCCCTCTACTACCTGAATACGGAAGGCGATGCGCCGAAAATGGCGCTTGCCACGGCAACGACGGGTTGGGCGCTGCCCGACGAGGGCAGCCTGCCCGAAGGCGTGAGCGAATATTATATCAAAAACGAGGACGGCAGTTATTCCCCCGCCGCCGCGGACGGCAATTTATACAGAACGGATACCCTCTGGTACTTCGAAAAGGGCACGGAGCAGATGAAAAAGCTCGCCCTCGTGCCCGCGGAATACGGCATATCGGAAGACTTTTTAAATTCGGACGGCACGCCGAACGTGCGCCTGTTCACAAAGCTGAAAACCGCCGAAACGGGCACGCCTGCGGACGGCTCGGCGGCGGGCGAAACGTATTATACTTCGGGCAACCTGTTCTACTTCGACGCCGCCTCGCAGAGTTGGAAACAGGTGAAAACGCAGGGCGTTTACACCGTGGGTGAGGACGGCGAAACGCAGATCCCCGTGAAGGATTCGGGCGGCAATATGCTCTACACCATAGCGGACGGCGAAACCGTGCCCGCGGGCGCGACGCTTTATACCTACGGCCTCGTTACGGGCACTTGGAAATACCTTCTGCTCGACAGCGGCGCCGAACAGATGTGTAAACTGCAAAACGTGAACTCCCTCGTTACGAACGTTGCCGCCAATATCCGCACGGCGACCATTCGCGGACTGTTGGAAGACGGGCTGATCAATATAAACCCCATACAGGTATCCGTGGACAACGAGGTGATCACCATAGCGCCCGAAGATATGCTCGACATAAAGTTTACCTTCGACGGGGAAACGACCGAAGCCTTCGGCGATATGACGATCGGCAGATTCATCGAAATCGCTTTCAGGGGCCTCGCCTCGGGCAACCACATCATTCTGCCGCAGTAACCGCAAATATTCGTTTTTGCCCCGAAAGCATCGCTTTCGGGGCGTTTTTTCTTAAAAACACAAAAAACACGCGCGTTTTCGGGCAAAATTCATTGACGGAAAAAACAAAAAAAGCTATAATATGTTATGCGCTTAAAGGGCGCAAAAACCTTGCGTGCGCAAAGCCGCACGCCGAATAAGACCGGGAGGTGTAAAAATGAAGTACGAAATGCTCTATCTGATCGACTCTGCCATGGCGGAAGAGGCGAGGGATGCGCTGATCGCCAGATTTGAAGACACTGTCAAAAATTTGGGCGGCAAGGTGCTTTCCACCGATAAGTGGGGCGTGAAAAAGCTCGCTTATCTTATCGGAAACATGAGCGACGCTTTTTACGTTCTGATGACGTTCGAAGCGGACGGCAGTGCGATCAAAGAACTCGACCGTATCGCGGGCATTACCGACGGCGTTCTGAGAAGAATGATCACCAAAGCTGCATAACGAGGAGCTAAGAAAGATGAACAAAGTATTTTTGATCGGCAACCTGACGCGCGATCCCGAACTTTCGGAAACGAACAGCGGGGTGCCCGTGTGCCGCTTCGCAATTGCAGTGAACCGCAGGTTCTCTTCGCAGGATGCGGAACGCCAGACAGACTTTTTTAACGTGACGGCCTGGCGCGGATTGGCGGAAAATGTTTCTCGCTTCTGCAAAAAGGGAAATAAGGTAGCCGTTGTGGGCAGCATTCAGATCCGCAACGTGGAAGACAATGCCGGTCAGCGGCGCACCTATGTCGACATCATTGCGGACGACGTAGAATTTCTGACGCCTAAGGGCGCCGCGGGCGCGGACGACGGCGATTATGCCCCCGCTCCCAAGAAAAAGCCCACGTTGGAAGCGTTTGACGACGATTCCGACATTCCGTTCTGATCTTGCCGCATCGGCGGCAGGATCTGCCCTTTCGGCGAATGCCGGAAGCGGCGCCTTTGCGCGGGAACGCGTGAATCAAATTTTATAAGGAGTAATGACCATGGAAGAAAAACCCGTAAGGAAGCCTATGAAGCGTCCTTCCCGCAGAAAAGTCTGCGCTTTCTGCCAGGAGAAGGTCGAAGTCATCGACTATAAAGACGTTAACCGCCTGAAAAAATATATCACCGAAGGCGGCAAAATACTGCCCCGCCGCATGACGGGCACCTGCGCGATGCATCAGAGAGAACTTTCCAACGCCATCAAAAAGGCGCGCATCGTCGCTCTTCTCCCCTACCGCGGAGAATAATTCAAAAAAGCCGAAAGCGGACGCAAAACTTTGCGTCCGCTTTTTTCTGTCTGCCGCCCTTGCGCAGGCACAATACCTGCATAAGAGCGGCTTAAATTTTTATTGTGCGGAGAGCGGCTCCGCCCTCTTTTCGCCCTTTATATAGCGCGAGTTGACGCGCATGGCGTTGAGTATGGCGATGACCGCGACGCCTACGTCGCCGAATACAGCCACCCACATATTCGCAAAGCCCAAAGCGGACAAAATTAAAATGATCACTTTGACTGCGATGGAAAAGACGATATTTTCAAACACGATGGTCATCGTCTTTCTTGCGATGCGCTTGGCAAGGGAAATGCCGCGCAGATCGTCCTTCATAAGGACGATATCCGACGCCTCGATCGCGGCGTCGCTGCCCGCGCCGCCCATCGCGATGCCTATATCCGAACGCATGAGCACGGGGGCGTCGTTGATGCCGTCGCCCACAAAGCAGAGCGCCTCTTTTTTCCCCTTTTCCGCGAGCAGTTTTTCCACTTCTTCCACCTTGTTCTGCGGCAAAAGGGACGCTTTATAAGCGGTAACGCCCGCTTCGCGCGCGACGCTCTCCGCGATCGCCTCGTTGTCGCCCGTGAGCATGACCGTTTTGCAGCCCATGCCGTTCAGCTGACCGATAACCTCTTTCGTTTCGGCTTTGAGTTGGTCGGCAATGAGGATAGAACCGACGAACTTTCCGTTTTTCGCAACGTATACCACGGTGCCGACGCCCGTTTCCCGTTCGTACGCGACGCCGTTTCGCTCCATCAGCTTTTCGTTGCCGCACAGGATGACCTCTTCGCCCTTTGCCGCGGATATGCCTTCGCCCGCGATGTTCGTGAGCGTATAACCGCCGCCCGCAGCGCCGCCGTAACAGCTTTTGACGGATTTTGCGATGGGATGATCGGAATCGCGTTCGGCAATCGCCGCGAGGCGCAGTATTTCCTCTCTGTTTGCCTCGGGCGACACCTTCACCACCGAAAAACTGCCGCGGGTGAGCGTTCCCGTCTTATCGAACACGAAAGTTTTCGCCCGATCGAATTTTTCCAGATAATTGGAACCCTTGATGAGTATGCCGTAGCGTGACGCCGCGCCGATACCCGCAAAGAAGGAGAGCGGTATGGAAATGACGAGCGCGCACGGGCAGGAAACGACCAAAAAGCTGAGTGCGCGGTATATCCACGCAGACCAATCGGAAGTGATCAGCCCCGGCACGACCGCCAAAAGCAGAGCCGCGGCGCACACGGCGGGCGTATAATATTTGGCAAAGCGGGTGATGAAGTTTTCCGCCTTAGACTTCTGCTCGGACGCATTTTCCACGAGTTCGAGTATCTTCGACACGGTGGAATCGTAAAATTCCTTGCTCACGCGCACTTCCAGCTGACGGGTAAGATTGACGCTGCCGCTCACGATCTCTTGCCCTTGCGCAACGTCGCGCGGGAGCGATTCGCCCGTCAGCGCGCGCGTGTCGAGCGCGGACGCTCCCTTTACGATGACGCCGTCGAGCGGGACCTTTTCGCCGGGATTGACCACGATGATATCGCCCGCATGTACCTCGGAAGGATCTACGCGCTCGATCGAATCGCCGCGCTTGAGGTTGGCGTGGTCGGGGCGGATATCCATGAGCGCGGAAATGGACTTTCTCGATTTGCCGGTCGCGTAGTCCTGAAAAAATTCTCCTATCTGATAGAAGAGTAGCACCGCGCACGCCTCGTCGAACCCTTCGATGCTCTGCCCTGTAACGCCGCGGTAAATGGCGAGCGCAAAGGCGCCGAGCGTCGCCACGCACATCAGGAAGTTTTCATCGAAAACCTGTCCGTGCGCGATGTTGCGCACCGCACGCCACAGAACGTCGTACCCTATAACGAGGTAAATCGCCAGATACAGGCAAAAGGGAAACACCCATGCAGCGGGGCCCGAAAACACGCCGCCGAGATAGACGATCTTATCCGCGACGAACACGGCGGCGAATGCCGCGAGCGCGCAAACAATGCGGACAAGATTTTTCTTCTGCTTTTTCGAAAGAGATGTGCCTTTCATACAGCCCCGCCCCTTCAGCGCAGTATCCTGCAATCCGGCTCGACCTTCCTGCAAGCCTTTTCGACGCGCTCCATGATCTCGTCGAAACGCGCCTCGTCCGCCTCGATCGCCATGCGCTGCGCCATAAAGCTGATGCTGACCGATGTTACGCCGTCGAGCCTGGCGACGGCGCGCTCCATTTTGGCGGCACAGTTCGCGCAGTCGAGATCTTCGAGCTTGAAAACTTTTTTCATGACCGTTCCTCCGGACCGCCTGTCGGCGGTTTTCAAATTTTATTGAATAATTTTTTTATTGAACAAATATTCAAATATAGACCGATAAAACAGAGGGGCACACCCCTCCTTTATAAATTTGCGACGCGATTCTTTTCCCCGCACAAAACGCGGCGCCTGCAACGGCTTTTGCCGCACGGAGCGCGGCGTTTACTGCCGCCCCGACGAACGGGCGCCGCCGCAAAATTGCCGAACAGCCGTGCACAAATTACCCGTTAACGCTCCTCGTTGACGTGCGTCAGGCCGCATTCCATGATCTTTGCAACGTGGTCGTCGTCGAGAGAATACTTAACTTCCTTCCCCTCTTTCGTGCCTTTGACGAGCTTTGCGCCGCGCAAAACGCGCAGCTGATGGGACACCGCGGAAACGCTCATCCCCAGCACTTCCGCAAGCTCTCCCACACACAGATCGCGCACTTGCAGGCAGCCGAGTATTTTTGCCCGCGTGGGATCGCCGAACATTTTGAACAGCTCCGCTAGTTCGTATATCGCGCCGTCGTCAGGCAGTTTTTTTCGGACCTCTTCCGCGGATGTTGCGGCTGTGTCCGTCTTTTCGATCTCTTCCATATTTTCCTGCCTTCCGCTTTTCTTTGATCGCCTTACATTTGAATACTTCTTCAAATGTTCAATAATAGTATATGCTTTTGCGAACGGTTTGTCAATCGTTTGCAGAAAATTTTCGGAAATATTTTTCGCGGTAATTGAAAACTCTGCGATTGCCGATACTTTGCGCGCAGCCGCGCCTCGCTTTACTTTTTTTAATGTCGGCTCTTTCCGAAAAAGCGCTTACCGAGCGCTTACCGAGGCAAAATATTCGCTCTTTTTACGTTGCGCAAGGCGGCGGGATATGTTATAATGTAGCAGAGAGGTCCGCAGGCATGAATAAGATCGTACTGAAAATACAGGAAGGCGACCTGTTTCGCTTTTTCGACAGCGAAGAGCGGGAAACTTTTACGCTGGGCGCGAAGCGCACGGCGGATATTTGCGTGCGTTCGCCGTGGCTGCCGCCCGAAGCGGTGCGCTTTATACAGAAAAACGGCGTGTGGTATGCGCAGGACATGTGCAAAGAAGGCTCGAAGTGCCGCGTTCTGATGAACGGCAAGCCCTTCCGCCGCCCCGACGCGAAGATGGACGGCATTCTCACCGTTTGCCGCGCCGATGAAAAGAAGGGCGAAGAGTTGGTGCGCGTGAGCGCCGTGCGGCAGATACGCCGCAAAAAGGCGGACGGATTCGATCTGACCGCTAAAACGATCACCACCGTGGGCAGGGGCGAAGGGTGCGACATACGCGCGGATAACCCGCTCGTTTCCGAAAAGCACTTCTTTATCGTATTCGACGGGGAAAGCTGTTACATAGAGGACGCGCACAGCGTGGGCGGCACTTATGTGAACAACAAAAAGATCAAGCGGCAAAAGCTTGCCGACTACGACCGCATTTCCATCCCCTCCGCCGCATACATATTTTACGCGAACAAACTGCTCTACTCCACTGCGGCGGGCGGCATACGCATAGACGCGGTGAACGTGTCCAAGCGGGTGCAGGACCGCAACGCGCACGGAAAAATTTCGTTGGTGACGGACGTTTCCTTCCGCATAGAGGCGGGGGAATTTGTGGCCGTCGTCGGCGGGAGCGGCGCGGGGAAGTCCACTTTATTGGACTGCGTGAACGGCATGCGCCCCGCCACCGACGGAAAAATTTACTACGATTCCAACGACTATTACGAAAACATGAACAGCTATAAAGGCGTCGTCGGATACGTTCCGCAAAGAGATATTTTGCACGACGATCTGACCGTTTTCGACGCGCTGCGCTATACCGCGCGGCTGCGCATCCGGGCGCGCCTTCCCAAAGAAGAGCTGAACGCGCGCGTTGCCGCCGCCATTGCGGACGTGCGCCTGCAAGGCAAAGAAAAGCTGCGCATCTCTGCCCTTTCCGGCGGGCAGAAAAAGCGCGTTTCCATTGCGATGGAACTGCTTTCCGATCCCAAGGTCATTTTCCTCGACGAGCCGACGAGCGGGCTTTCGCCCGACCTCGACATGGAGATGATGGAACTTTTGAAAGATCTGACCAAAAAGGGGCGCACCGTGGTGATCGTGACGCACGCGATGGAAAACCTTGACAAGTGCGACAAAGTGGCTTTTTTGGGCAGGGGCGGAAGGCTTTGCTACTTCGGAAGTTCCGCGGGCGCCCTGCGGTGGTTCAACCGCCGCTCCTACTCGCGCGTGTTCGCTTCCCTTGCGGACGAAGAGACGAGCGCGGCGTTTGCCTCGAAATTCCGCGCGGGAGAGTACTATGAAAAGCTGTATGCACAATTCACCGAAGAATACGGCAAGGGCTGCATCCTGCCGCCCGAAGACGCGCAAAAGCGCGTGCGCCGCCATTCCTGGGAGATGCCGCCCGAAAGCCTGCCCGAAGCGGAGATCGCCGCCGCGCGCGCAAAGCGCCGCGTCATAAAGGCAGCACCCGCACCGCAGGCGGAAGAAGGCGGGAACGGCGCGCCGACCGAAAAGGCGGGCAAGGCCGCCGCACGCGGCAGAAAACGTGCGGGCGTGAATGCGCCCGAAGGAGACGGGCAATGAAAAAATTCCGAAGACGTTCCGCCCGCGCGAACCTCGAACATTTCCGCGTGCTTACGGCGCGGTACTTCAAACAAATTTTTACGAATTTAGGCGTTCTTTTGCCCCTTCTGCTCGAAGCGCCCGTCATGCTGCTCATCCTGTTCGTCGTGGCGGAGGGGGATGCCTTTGCCGCCAAAGACATAACGCAGGCGAACATCATCATGTTCGTTCTCATCGTGATGGCTGCGCTGATGGGGCTTTTGAACAGCTACCGCGAAATATGCAAAGAGCGCGACGTGCTCGCCCGCGAAGTGTTCGGCGGGTTGGATATTCCCGCTTACGTCCTTTCGAAAATCACCGTTTTATCCGCGGCGGGGCTGGTGCAGTGCGCCATACTGTTCGGCGGCTGCCTGTTCTTCATCGACTTCGCTTTCCCCTCGCCCGCATCGGGCTATATACTGTGCTACCTTGCCATGGCGCTCACGAACATAGCGGTAACGGCGCTCGGGCTGTTCATTTCCGCACTTCTCAAAAAGTCGGAGAGCGCCATTTTGCCCGTGCTGTTCATCATCATCGTGCAGGTGGTATTTTCCGACTGCCTGATATCGCTCGGCGGCGCGGCTGACTACATAAAGTATATCACGCCCGCGGCATGGGGCATCGCCGTGTTCGGCAATGCCTGCGGGCTGAACGGGTGGTACGATTGGTTCCACAAAGATATGTACGAACTTTCCCCTGCCCTTTCGCTCGCGGTGCTCGCCGTATTTGCGCTGCTGTTCGTATTCCTGACGACGGCAAAGCTCAAACGCGAATTCCGGCAAAAAGATTGACTCGTTAAAATAGTACAGGCGGCGCCGCATTTTTGCGGCGCCGCCGTTTTTTTACTTTATAAGATAAGCGCATTCAGATATCCTACGCCCAGCAGTACGGCGAGGAAGGAAAAATTTAAAAGCAGAAATTTCAAAATATACTTTTTCGTTTCGCCGGGGCGCACGCGGCGGTATGTGTTCAGGGTTATAAGGCTTGCAAGCGAAGCGATGGGCGTGCCGAGCCCGCCGATATTCACCGCGACCAAAAGGTTTGCATAGTCGGCAGTGAATTTGGAAAGGAGCACCGCCGAGGGCACGTTCGATATGACCTGGCAGGACAAAACGCCGAACGCGAGCGGATCGAGCGCGACCAAGCCGCCCAAAAACTCCTCTACCGCAGGGATGCGCGCCATGTTGCCCGAAAACACGAAAAAGGCGCAGAAGGTGAGCAGCAGCCCGTAATCTACCCGCAGGACGGAACGGTAATCGAGGACGATGAGCGCGAGCGCGACCGCCAACAGCCCCCAATAATAGGGAAAGACGCGGAACACGATGAGCACCGACAGCACGAACAGCGCCGCATAGACGGCGATGCGCCAAACGGGCGGCGTTTTTTTGGGCGCGGAAAGCACTGCCGCCTTTTCCGGCTTTACGAACAGGCACACGCCGAGGATCAGCACGAACGCTACGGCAAACGGCAGCGCCATGATCTTGAAAAATTCTCCCGCCGCGATGTTGTAAAAAGAATACAGATACAGGTTTTGCGGATTGCCGAACGGGGTGAGCATCCCGCCGAGATTGGCGGCAATGTTCTGCATGATAAAAGTGAACGCCGTCAGCTTTCTGTTGCCGCACGAGTCGAGCACGAAATACCCGAGGGGCAGAAAGGTGATGAGCGCCATGTCGTTTGCCATGATCATCGAACCGAAATAGGTGACGAACACGAGCGCCAACACGATGTTGCGCATATTCCTGAACCTGCGCACGATGATGTCTGCAAGCCATTCGAAAAAGCGGATGTTTTTGAACGCCGCGACGACCGCAAGCGTGCAGAACAGGCAGGAGAGCGTCTGCAAGTCGAAATAACCCAAATACTCCCTGTCGAACGGGACAAAAAAGCATGTGACGCCCGCAGCGACGAGCGCGACGATGAGCACGACGCTGCTCTTGAAAAAATGCCTGACGGCGAGCGCCGCGCGGCGCCTCTTCGAAAGCGGCTTTTGCGCCGTTGTTTTTTCCGGCGGAAGGCTTTCTTCCGCGCCGTTCTCCGCCCCGCCTGCGGGCGCGGCACTTTCCGCATTTGCCTCGTTTTCGCCTGCCAACAACGTTTTTTCGGGTGCTCCGCCCGCGGCGGGCGAAACTTTGTCGGGTGCTTTCATATCTCTGCCCTGCAAAACAAAAAATCAAACACCTCTATTATACTCATCGCCGCGCGGCAGTCAACAAAAAATGCGCCTTTTGCGAAAAAGCGGTTGCCCTTTTCCGCAATGCATGGTATAATGGGCAAAAATCAAAGAGGTATGTGCCGTGCAGCTGCCCGAAGACGCGTTTATGCTGTTGAGCTTTATAAACATGAAATTGCGGGATGTTTACCCTTCCCTTTCCGCCTTGTGCGACGATTTGGGCGCAAGCGAAGCCGCAATACGCGAAAAACTCGCCGCCGTCGGCTATTCTTACGACGAGGCCGCAAACAAATTTGTTTGATTTTTTCGGCTGTTAGTTTTTGAAAGTTTTTTCTTTGCCATGACCACGAAAGAGCGCCCGCGCGCAGATTTTTCTGCGCGCGGGCGCTCTGTTTTTATAAAAAATATCAATTCTTGACGATATACGCGATGCCGAAGGCGCCTTCGCCCACATGAATGCTGAGAACAGGCCCCAACACGCGCTGATGGATGTACACCCCGGGACAGCGCGCCTTCAAAAGAGCGGAAAGCGCGGATACGTCGGTACTTTCGCCGCAGCGGCACACGATGATCCGCCGCGTATTTTCGGGGATACAGGCGAGCATCTCTTCCAACCGTTCGCGCGCGCCGCGCACGTTGCACTTAAAAAATATTTTCGCTTTCAGCTCGAATACGGGGCGGTTGTTGAGCGTGGCTTTTGCCTTTGTGGTGTTCAGCCTGCCGCCCGCGATCAGATTTTCCAGCGTTTCCACGGTGAACACGATACCGATCTTGCTTTTCAGCGCCTCGAGCATCTCTACCGCGCGGTCGAAGGCGATGCCCGCTTTTACAAGGTTGACCGCCTCGTCCACCAAAAGGTGCATGCCCGCGCCGATGGTGCGCGAGTCGATGACGCGGATCTTTCCGCCCACCTGCGCCGCGGCAAACTTTGCGGAAGAATAGGTGCCCGAAAGGGATGAGCTCAACACGATGCAGATGACTTCGCACCCCTTTGCGACAAGGGAGGAAAAGGTCTGTATAAAATTGTTCAGGGCAGGCTGCGCCGTTTTGCAGGGCCCCTTGCGGAGCATGGGCATGAATATGCCGTTTTTATCGGATGCGCGCTCCTCGAAGGTTGCGCCGCCGACCGAATAGTTGAGCGGCACCACGCTTACGATGCCCCTGTCTGCGATCTCCGCCGTAGAATAGCCTACCGAAGAATCCGTTACGATCGCTATCATATTTCTCCTCCTTGTTTTTCCGCACGGCAAGCCTGCCGCGCGCCGCGCCGCTTAAAATTTGCGGTAGCGGCGGTATCTGTTTTCCACCAGCGTTTCCGCGGGTATCTCTTTGAGTTTTTTAAGCGTTTGGGCGGCGTCCGTTTTGAGTTTGGCGTAAAACGCGTCCGTAAAGCCCTCTTCGGGGATCACCCGCTCGACCGCGCCGAGCGAAAGGAGATCCTGCGCCGTCATTTTCAGGCATTCGGACGCCTCCGCCACGCGGGAACTGTCTTTCCACAGAATGGAAGCGCAGCCCTCGGGGGATATGACCGAATAGGTGGAAGTTTCCGTGATCCAGACCTCGTCTGCCGCACACAGCCCGAGCGCGCCGCCCGAGCCGCCTTCGCCGATGATGACGGAAAGGGTGGGCGTTTTCAGGCGGATCATTTCAAGTATGCTCATGGCGATCGCCTCGCTCTGCCCGCGCTCTTCCGCGCCGATGCCGCAAAATGCGCCCGACGTATCCACAAAACACAGCACTGGACGGCGGAATTTTTCCGCCTCCTTCATAAGCCGCACCGCCTTGCGGTACCCTTCGGGATGCGCGCAGCCGAAATTGTGCGCGATCTTGTCGTTGGTATCCTCGCCCTTTTCGATGCCGATGACGGTGACGGGCATCCCATCGATATAGCCGACGCCCGCGACGATCGCCTTATCGTCGGCATAGCGCCTGTCGCCGTGCAGTTCGATGAACCCTTCCACGATGTTGGATATATATTTGACCGCGGTGGGCCTGCCCTTTTCGCGGCTTTTGAGAACGATGTCGTATGCGCTCATGCGATCGCCTCCCCGCAGTGCAGTTTCAGGAGTGCGCAAAGTTTTTCTTTCATCTCCCTGCGCTCGACGATGAGGTCTGCAAAACCCTTCTGTTCGATAAATTCCGCTCTTTGGAACCCTTCGGGCAGTTTTTGCCTGATCGTCTGTTCGATGACGCGCGGCCCCGCAAAGCCGATAAGCGCGCCCTTTTCCGCAATGATGATATCCGCCTCGAAAGCGAACGACGCGGAAACGCCGCCCGTGGTGGGATCGGTGAGGACGGAAATGTACAAGAGCCCCGCCTCGCCGTGTTTTGCGACCGCCGCGGATGTTTTCGCCATCTGCATGAGGGAAATGATGCCCTCCTGCATGCGCGCGCCGCCGCTGAGCACAAAGCCTACGACGGGCAGTTTGTTTTCCGTTGCGTATTCAAAAATTTTCGTTATTTTTTCGCCGACGGTATGCCCCATGCTGCCCATCGTGAAACGATAGTCCATGGAAAACACCGCCGTTTTTACCCCGCCGAGCATGCCCGTGCCGCACACGGCGCCGTCTTTTTCGCCCGTCTTTTCGCGCAGCTGTTCGAGTTTTTCGGTATAGCCGGGAAAATCGAGGATATTGCCCGATTCCTCTTCCGCGAACAGCTCTTCGAAATTTTCAAAGCACATACCGATGCGCGCGCGCGCGTCTATCTTGCGATAGTGCCCGCACTTGGGGCACACGCCGTAATTGGCGGCAAACTCGTCCTTTAAGACGATCTGCCCGCACCCTTCGCACTTTTCCGCTAGCTTTTCGGGGATCGCCGCGTCCTGTTGCGGCGGCTCTTCCTTGGGCTGCTGGTTCTCCGAGCCTTCCAGCTCGTTTTTCGGCTTTCTGAAAAAGAATTTTTTAAAATCGAATTTCAACCTGACATCACCTCTGCCGAACTTTGCACGGCAAATTTTTTCGCCGCGCCACGTTCATTATATGCTTTTTACTTGTAATCTTTTAAAAATTTGTCCAAAAAGTTGGTGCAGTAGCTGCCGTCTTTAAATTCGGGGCAAGCCAAAATGTCGCTGGAAAGCTCTGCGTTGGTCTGCACGCCCTCTATGACGAGCTCCGCGAGCGCCGCCTGCATCTTGCGGATCGCCTCCGTCCTGTCGCGCGCATACACGATCAGCTTGCCGATCATGCTGTCGTAATAGGGCGGTATCATGTAATCCTGATAGATCGCCGTATCGAAGCGCACCCACGGTCCGCCGGGGATATGCAGAAGGGAGATCCTGCCGCAGCTCGGGCGGAAGCCCATGCTCGCGTCCTCCGAATTGATGCGGCACTCGATGGCGCAGCCGCGCAGGCGGATGTCTTCCTGCTTATAGATGAACGCCATGCCCGCCGCGATGCGGATCTGCCACTTCACCACGTCGATGCCCGTAACGTATTCGGTGACGGGGTGCTCGACCTGCAGGCGGGTATTCATCTCCATGAAATAAAATTTATCGTCTTTGGCAAGGAGAAACTCTATCGTGCCGAGGTTGGTATAATTGACCGTTTTTGCGGCGAGCACAGCCGCCTTCATCATCTGTTCGCGCACTTCGGGCTTTAAGGTGACGCAGGGGCTTTCCTCGATGAGCTTCTGATTGCGCCGCTGCATGGAGCAGTCGCGCTCGCCCAAACACACCACGTTGCCCGCCTCGTCCGCAACGATCTGCATTTCGACGTGTTTTACGTCCGTCAGATATTTTTCAAGATAACATTTGCCGTTGCCGAAGGCGCTCTGCGCCTCCGCCGACGCGGTGCGCACGGCGTTTTCGAAGTCTTCTTCCTTCCAGACGATGCGGATGCCCTTGCCGCCGCCGCCCGCGCTCGCTTTGACGATGACGGGATAACCGATCTCGGAGGCGAACTTCTTCGCCTCGGCAATGTCGGTGATTTCGTCCAGACCGGGCACGACGGGAACGCCTGCCGCCTTCATGGTGCGGCGCGCCTCGTCCTTATCGCCCATTTTGGCGATGACCGAAAAGTGCGGACCGATGAATTTGATGCCGCACTTTTCGCAAAGTTCCGCAAAGCGCGGGTTTTCGCTCAAAAGCCCGTACCCCGGGTGGAGCGCCTGACAGCCCGTCGCGATGGCGACGTCGATGAGCGCCGTCATATTGAGGTAACTGTCCTTCAACAAAGCGGGACCGATACAGTAACTTTCGTCGGCAAGGCTGACGTGCAGCGCCTCTGCGTCTGCCTCGGAATATACGGCGACCGTGCGGATACCCATTTCGTTGCAGGCGCGGATGATGCGCACGGCGATCTCGCCGCGGTTTGCGATCAGGATCTTACTGAACATCTCTCCGCCCCTTAAAATATTTTAAACAATACCTGCCCGAACTCGACGAGCGCGCCGTTTTCCGCGCAGACCTCGACGATCTCACCCGATTCCTCCGCGACGACGTCGTTCATCAGTTTCATCGCCTCGATAATGCAGAGTGTATCGCCCTTTTTGACCTTCTGCCCAACCTTTACGAAGGGTTCCGCGTCGGGCGAGGGCGCGGCATAGAATATGCCCACCATCGGCGAGCGGATATCGCGGTATTTGTTGTAATCTTTGATGTCGTCGGGCGAAGGCTCGGCGGAAGGCTCGCCCTTTGCCGGCGCGGGCACGGGCATTGCCGCAGGCACGGGAAGCGCCGCTACCATGTCGGCATTCTTTTCCAATTTCAGGGAAAAGGTCTTGTCTGCGCTCGTTTCGCTGAGCTCCATTTTTCCAAGACCGCTCTCCTTGAATATTTCTATGATCTCCGTCAGTTTTTTCTTATCCATTATGAACTTCTCCTCTTGCTGCGCGAAAAAATATGCGTTATCTTCATGAAAAGAAAACGCATACTCTTCGGTCAGATTTTTTTGAAGGCGAGGCAGCCGTTGTGCCCGCCGAACCCGAGCGACGTGGACAAGGCAAAATTCAGTTCCGCCCTGACCGCCTCGTTCGGCGTTATGTTCAGATCGCATTCTTCGTCTTTGACTTTATAGTTGATGGTGGGCGGTATGACGCCTTCGTCGAGCGCCAATACGGACGCGATCGCCTCGACGCCGCCCGCGGCGCCGAGCATGTGCCCCGTCATCGACTTTGTGGAAGAAACGTGCAGTTTATAGGCGTCCTGCCCGAATACGCGCTTGATCGCGGCCGTTTCCGTCTTGTCGTTGAGGGGCGTGCCCGTGCCGTGCGCGTTGATATACAGATGTTCGTCCGCCGAAATGCCGCCTTCCTTGGCCGCAAGCTCGATGGCGCGGGCGGATGCGACCGCTTCGGGATTGGGCGCGGTCATGTGATAGGCGTCGTTGGTGCAGCCGTAGCCGACCACTTCGGCGTAAACTTTTGCGCCACGCGCCTTTGCGTGTTCGTACTCTTCGAGCATGACGACGGCGCCGCCCTCGCCCATGATAAAGCCGCCGCGTTCCTTATCGAAAGGAATGGAGGCGCGGTCTTTGTCCTCTGCCTGCGAAAGCGCCTGACAGCTGATAAAACCCGCAAAGCACATGGGGACGATCGCAGCCTCGCTGCCGCCGGCGAGCATTGCGTCGGCATAGCCGTGTTTGATGGCGCGGTAAGCCTCGCCGATGCTGTTGGTGGAAGTTGCGCAGGCAGTTACGATGCCGATATTCGGTCCCTGCGCGTTATATTTTATAGCGACCGTGCCGGATGCGATGTTCGAGATCATCATCGGCACAAAAAAGGGTGAAACCCTGCCGGGCCCCTTTTCGATAAATTTCGCATGTTCGGAAATGAGCGTATTGATGCCGCCGATGCCCGAGCCGATATATACGCCGAACCGATCGGGCGAAACACTTTCTGCCGTCATGCCGGAATCTTCATACGCCTGTGTCGCCGCCGCGACGGCGTACTGCGTATAGAGGTCTGTTTTGCGCAGATCTCCCTTCGGCATATACAGAGCCGCGTCAAACCCGCGGACTTCGCCCGCGAGGCGGCATTTATATTCGGAAGCGTCGAACTTGGTCACCCTGTCGATGCCGTTGACGCCCTTTTTCATATTCTCCCAAGTGGTCTTCACGTCGTTGCCCAAGGGCGTGATCGCCCCGAGCCCCGTTACCACGACTCTTTTTGTCATAATTATCCTCCCGGTTCACACATTTTGTTTTGTGCCGACAAAACAAAATGTCGTGAGTTTTAGGGAGACACCGCTGTTCGCCGATCATTTCGGCTCGGCAACGGTTTCTCCGCTCTTTGCGCCCTTTTATAGGGGCACGCATAATATACAAGGGCGCAAATTCACCCTCTTCCCATAAGGCAAAGCGTTGCCAAATTGAGTGAAAAAGCAAAAAGCGTCGTTTTTGCTTTTTCGCAAGATTATTTAAATAATTAAAGGCGCGTTTGAAAACCACGCTTTTCAAAAAGCGCACTCGATTTGCCGCATACTTGCGGTCTCAACGGGTGAATGCGGCGCGCATCATTTTGCGTGCCCTTAAATATCGCGCGGCGAGGGGAAAGCCGCATGGGTTTCCCCTCAAATCGCAGTAAATCGCAGGCGGCGTCCCGCCGAGATTTACGCGAACATTCTCATATATACATCCCGCCGTCCACTTTCAATACGACGCCCGTGATGTAGCGCGCGTCGTCGGATACGAGGAATTTGACCGCATTGGCAATATCCTGCGTTTCGCCGAGGCACCCTAAGGGGATGAGCTTATACATCGCCTGTTTCTGCTCTTCCGTCAAGGCGTCGGTCATGGCAGTCTTGATGAACCCGGGCGCGACGGCGTTCGCCGTGATGTTCCTTGCGCCGAATTCCTTCGCCACCGTTTTGGTAAGCCCGA
>CALVST010000027.1 GCA_944359365.1 uncultured Clostridia bacterium | reverse complement strand
CCGACGCCGAACTGTTCGAGCTGTTCGTCGGGGATGTTGGAATCCGCCTCGAGCTTGGCATAGCTGTTCATGTACGAATTTTTGATGGCGCGGACGGGATGGCCGAGCCGCCTGCCCGTGACCATCGTGGAGATGTCCTTTGCCGCCAATACTTTCTTTTTGTACTCTTCGGAAACGGTGCACTCGTCCGCAACGAGGAACCTCGTTCCCATCTGCACGCCGCACGCGCCCAACGCGAACGCCGCGACCATGCCCCTGCCGTCGCCGATGCCGCCCGCCGCTACGACGGGTATTTTGACCGCGTCTACGACCTGCGGCACGAGCGCCATCGTCGTGAGGTCGCCGACGTGCCCGCCGCTTTCGCCGCCCTCGGCAATGACCGCGTCTACGCCCGCGCGCTCGACCATTTTGGCAAGCGCCGTGCTCGCCACGACGGGGATGATGACGATGCCCGCATCCTTCCACATCTTCACAAAGCGCGAAGGGTTGCCCGCGCCCGTCGTTACGACGGGCACTTTTTCTTCGGCGACCATCTTCGCCACCTCTTCGACGTGGGGGCTCATGAGCATGATGTTCACGCCGAACGGCTTATCCGTAGCCGCGCGGCACTTTCTGATCTCTTCCCGAACCCAATCTGCGTTCGCGTTCATCGCGGAGATGATGCCGAGCCCCCCCGCATTGGAAACAGCGCTCGCCAAAGAGGCATCGGCGATCCACGCCATGCCTCCCTGTATGATCGGATATTGAATTTTGAGAAGGCGCGTAAGTTTTGTCTGCATTTTATCGCCTTACTTGTTCGCGACCGCCTCGTCGATCTTTGCGATCAGCTCGCCGACGGTGGAAAGCTGCATATTGTCGCCCAAAGAAATATCGTATGCCTCTTCGATCTGCATGACGATGTCTACTTTATCGAGGGAATCGAAGTCCAATTCGTCAAAGGTGGTTTCGGGCGTGATGTCGAGGTCTTCTCCCTTGCACTCGCTGAGGATCTCTTTCAATTTTTCCAAAGTTTCCATGATTTTTGCTCCTTTTTATTCTTTATTCCAAGTTATGATGACTGCGCCGCTCGTGAGCCCGCCTCCGAACGCCACGAACAGCAGCTTGTCTCCCTTTTTGAATGTGCCCTTCTTGGCAAACTGGTCGAGAAGGACCATGACGGACGTCGCGCTCATGTTGCCGCAGTCCGCAATGTTGGTGAGCACTTTGCTCTTGTCTATCTTGAACTTTTTCAGGCTCGCGTCTATGATGCGCAGGTTCGCCTGATGGGGAAGGTACCAATCCACGTCCGCAGGGCCGATCCCCGCGCGCGTACACGCCTCTTCGATGTTTCTGCCCATCGCGTTGACGGCGAATTTATATACCTCGCCGCCGTCCATGTGCATGGCGAGCGGCTCCTGCGCGATCTTGTTGTACGGGCTGTTCAGCCCCTCGATGTTGGGCATACGGATGACGTGCGAGTCGGGTTTTGTGGAAAGCACGCCCGAAAGCCTGCCCTCGCCCGCGCGCACGACCATGGCGCCCGCGCCGTCGCCGAACAATACGCACGTCGACCTGTCCGTCCAATCCACGAGCTTGCTCATCGCTTCCGCCGACACGATGAGCACGTTCTTCGCCTTGCCCGCAACGATGAAGGAATCGGCGATCTCCATGGCGTACAGAACGCCCACGCACGCCGCGTTCAGATCGAACGCGGGGGCAGTCGAGCCGATCGCCTCGGCGACTGTACAGGCAAGCGACGGGGTGAACGTGTCGGCGCGCATCGTCGCGCACATGATCAGATCGAGTTCCTCGCCCGAAACGCCCGCGTCCTGCAGCGCGGTCTTTGCCGAGCGGATCGCAAGGTCGTCCAACCGTTCGCTTGTAAGGACGTGGCGGCGCTCGATCCCCGTGCGGGTGCGGATCCACTCGTCCGACGTATCCAGAAATTCCGTTAAATCGTTATTTGTTACAACTTTTTCGGGAAGGGCGCTGCCCGTTCCCGCCACATAAAATGACATTATGACCTCTCGCTCCGAAAGCGCGCCGGACATGCGGCACGCGCCGTATGCCTTCTCTCTTAAATTATAGAGGATTTGCCCCTTTAAGTCAAGCCATAAACGGGAAAACGGCGGAATTTAAGCGGTTTTAACAATTGCCGCTGTAAAAACAGTACGCCCGCCGCATGCGGCGGGCGCAAAATATGCGCGTTTCGCCCCGCTATGCCTGTTTGGGAAGGAGCGCAAAGGAAAATTCCGCGCTCGTGCACAGTTTTCCGTTCGCCTCGAGCTTTCCTTTGGCAAAGCAGAACACGCCCCGCCTTGCCGTGAGTTCGACGGTCATGACCGCCGTATCGCCGGGAAAGAGAGGATTTTTAAATTTTACGTTGTTCAAGCCCGTGTACAGCGGCGTTTTGCCCTTGCAATCGGGCAGAAGCGCGACAGCCGTCTGCGCGATCATTTCGCACTGGATGACGCCCGGAACGATCGGGTTGCCGGGGAAATGTCCCTGCAAAAAAAACTCGTCGCCTTTGACGGTATATTTGCCGATCGCCTTTTCATCCTCCACGACGACCTCGTCCAAAAGGAGCATCGGCTCGCGGTGGGGCAGAAATTCCTTGATCTCTTCTTTGTTCATAGCTTTTCGACCTCTTTGTTGATGCGCCCAAACAAGTTATCCGTCTGAAACGTCAGTTTGCGTAGCCGCTCTCCTCTTCCCTGTCTTCGGGGAAAATGGCGCCGTTCACGACGGGGAGCACGAGGGGCGCAGCAAACGCCGCAGTGGTCAGATTGGTAACTGCCGAACGCAGATAAGGATACAGCACTTCCGTCGCCTGCACGGTGAAGGCTTTGCGCTCCTCTTCCGTTGCCGCGGCGGTCTCGAAAATACCTGTGATGCGCACGGACAGATCGAAGGGCTTGGGAGATTCTTCCGTATTTTCTATCTTTACGGCGAGGGTAACGAAAAACATCTTATCGTTATCCACGACTTTTCTGACCTGCCTGGAAAAGGCGGGTTTGAGTTCAAAGCGCGTTTCCTTTGTGATGCGGACATTCGTAAGCGAATAACGCATTTCCTCCGCCCGGATCCCCTTGAGCGCAAAATTTACTTTCTGCATAGCCTTTACTCCGTAATGCCGCGCGGCTGCATGCCGCGCGGCGTTTTTGAATTTTGTATATCCTTATTATAACGCTCTCGGGCAGTTTTGTCAACACTTATCGCAAAAAGGTCGTATATCGCAAAAAAAGAGGGCGTTACCCCTCTTTTTTGCCTATTCATCATAAACGGACGGAGTAATGAACGCGATGGCTAGCGTTTTTCTCAATTTTTTAAAATATTCGGAAACGGCACGGTTGATCGCGTCGCGCCGCTCGAATTCGGCTCCGCCTATCATCTTGTCGTCAAAATAATTCTTTTCGCCCGAACCCCCGAAACCGTCGTACCCGGCAAGCGCAAAGTCGGTCACGCCCGCTTTTTTCAAAATATTTATCAGCATCAGCCCAGCATTGTCGGAAATTACGTCGTCTTCGATCAAATAATCGGAATAATTCAGCACGCATAAGTTTTTGTCTGCGGAGATGTTTGACGTGCACACGAGTTTTCCCGCCGCCTGCGTCAACAAATCTTCCATACTTTTAAACCGTTTCAGGTTGCTGACAAAGATCCTGTCGCATTGATAGCACGGCAGCGGAATATGGTTGACCGCAAAAACGACGGGGCGTTTTTCGCGGATAAATTTTTCTATCTCTGCACGGTATTCTGCAAGAGTTCTGCCCGGGGCAAGGATCAATACGCGGCGACCGGCACAAAGCGCGCCAAGTTCCGCGATCGCCGCGGAATCGTCGACGCGGCGCTGCAAATATTGCAGATACAGCCCTTTGACGAGCTCCTTGTCGAACATCGTTTTTTTCTCTGCGGGTATCGACTTTATGATATTGTTGATGTCACGCATGCGAAGCGTTTGGCGGCTGACCAAATACGATGCATAATTCGGATGGCAGCCGTTCACCGCCGCAAGGTAATACGGCACGGAATATCCCCAACCGCTGCGGAAGTAGACAGGGAGAATATATTCGTCTATACATTCGAGAACGGGAAGCAGCTCATAGCGGTGCATGATGTTTTTGTTGATATATTGCGCGAGCAGTTCCGTGCACAAATTGCCTGCGCCCCTGCCCATGCCATATACGGATGTGTCTATGATAATTTCACGTTTGGAATGCATCAAAATAAGTTCCTGCGCATTGGAAAAAGACAATTGCAGGTTGTTGTGCGAATGAAAACCGATCCGTATACCGTCGCGGAGGTTGTTGTCTACAAGGTAATACATCCTGAGCAGATCGTTTTTATACATGGCGCCCAAAGTATCGACCAGATAAAACGCGAACGGGCGCAGCCCGTTCACCTTTTCGATGAGGGCGAGCAGCGCCGCGTCCGAGTAATGCGCGGTGCCCACGGGCTGAAAAAACACTTTATACCCCTTTTCTTTCAGCCCCGCGGCAAAAGAGAGCGCTTGCTCTATCTCTTTTTCGTGAAAAGTCAGCCTGATCCCCGTGACGGAAGTTCCGTCGCACGGGGAGATCTCCGCCTCGGAAATATCTCCGTAAGCGATCATGGCAACGAACATCGTTTTGCCGCCTTTGTGTTCGGGGAGCAAGGGTTTTATCGCCTCTACGCTGCCGAACAGGCTTTTATCGGGATCCGTTTCGCCGCTTTTCAAAAATCCGCATTCCGCGATTTCGATGTTTGCATCCTGCAAATTTTTTAAGATTGCCGCCATGCAGTCTTTGCCGAAGGCGAAATCGTTGACATAACCGCCGTCGCGCAGCGTACAATCGAGCAAACCGACCTTGTTCAAATAAATTCGTCCTCCGTTAAAAAAGCTCTTCGCCCGTTTTACCTTTTTCTTCCGCGATCCGCCTGATGTGTTCCAGATCTTTGATCGTATCGACGGACAAACTGTTCGCCTGAACTTTCGTCATTTTTACTTTTACTCCGTGCTCTATGAACCGAAGCTCATTGACATCTTCTATCCCTTCGTTGTAGCCTTTGGGCGTTTCGGAAAAAAACTTTAATGCCGCCAACGTATAGACCAAAACGCCGAGATGTTTATAATATACATAGTCTATCGACGATTTCGGATAAGGGATGGGACTTCTGGACATATACAGAGCATTGCCGTCGGCATCGGTGACGACTTTGATGTTTGTAAAATCTACCGCTTCTGCAGGAGACCGTATTTCCGTGATCAAGTTCCCTACATAAATGCCGTCCGCTTTTACTTTCGGTATGACGGCCCGGATCACGTTCGGATCGATGAGCGGCTCGTCGCCGTTGATGACGACATAGTAATCCGCCGCGACTTTTTGCGCGACTTCATATACGCGTTCCGTACTCGTTCCGTGGTCCGCCGACGTCATTATATATTTCATCGAAAACTTTTCACAAACGGCCGCGATCCGTTTATCATCCGTTGCAACGTATACATCCGAAAATTCTTTGACTTTTTTGACCTGCCCGTACACCCACCGGATCATGGGCTTGCCGCAAATGTCTGCCAACGGCTTGCCCGGAAAACGGGTAGACGCATACCTTGCAGGGATCACACCTATAATGTTCATACGCTCTTCAAATTCCTCCGGCGCACGCTTACGGCTGCACCGCTTCGACTTTAATTTCTAAACCCGTGTTTTCAAGTATTTTTTCCGCAAAGAAATTTTTCGCTTTTTCCCGCGCGGCATCTTCTTTGCAATAGAAATAAAAAATTTCTTCTTCCGTGTCCGCAAGGATAGTTTTGCGGCACGGCTTTTTCACTATTCTGAAGGTCACGATGTTCTGCAACAAGCCGTACTCGTCCTGTTCTGCCGTGTGCGGCAGGCAAGAATCATCGAAAAGCAAAACTTTCGTATCCGCCGATGTGCCGGCAAGCGCCCCGCGCAACGCTTTCGCGTGCGCCTCCGCGTGCGCGCCTATCACCGCGAAAATATTCCCCAGCAGTATCTCCGGGTTTATGCCGAACGGCTCCCCCTCTTTCCATTGCGCGCCGAACATATAGGTGCCCGCGTTTTCCGCCATTTTCAGATCTACGCCGAAAAAATGATGGCGCGTAAATTCGTCGCTCATATATTCCGACAGCGCAAACGCCGCATACAATTTGTGCAAAATACGGAAATCGTACAAAAAAGCGTCGCCGAGCTTTATGTTCTCGTTTATAAAAGCCGAAATTTTGTCTCCGCCCGTCGAGTTGACCGAATAAATATTTTTGACGCACATTTTCGGATCGAGGGCAAAGAACTCGATGGGTACGTTCGTTTCCGCGGTTTTCGCCTTGGGGAAGGCGGCATGAAAATCAAACGTGTCTGCCGGATGGTTTTTTAAAATAAGCGGTCTTTCCCGTATATAGTCCGCTATGATCTGAAATGCAAGATAACGTTTTTGTCCGCTCAGCTTCGTTTTGGGATCGCTGTATTCGTCGCTGTTGAGTAAGAACAAACTGCACGGGCGGCGGCTGAGTACGCTCGGCTTAAAACAGCGCAGCAATTTCTTTTTATGCCTGCTCTCCATGTTCAGGAACTGCTTTTCAAGATCGATCCGCCCGTCCCGCGCCGTTTCGCCGCCGCTTCCGACGGTTATCCTGTTTATCAGTGAGCCGCCCTCCCCGCACAGCGCGAACCATTTTCTCTGCATCGTTTCAAACGCCGGCTTGTAATTGAGATAGGTTACTTTTATGCCGTAACGCCAGTCCTGCTTGAATTGCCCTTCGTACATTTCGACGAGCGTATGTTTGATCCCCTTTAATGAAAGATAAACGCTGAGCAGGTTTTCCACGTCCGCCCAAAGATAAAACGCGGTAACGTCTTTCAAATTTATGCCGCATTTCTGAAAAAAACCGTCGTAATAGGCTGAAATTTTTTCTTCCATCAGCGATTCGCTTTCCGTAAACGGTCGGATATCGAACGAAGTGCTTATGATTCGATCGAATATCCGCTTGCGGGCTATGTTTTTTGAAAACTTTGAATCGCCGAAATTTTGCGGCGTGAGCAGCACCGCCTGTTCGTTCTCGCATTTGATATAGCGCAGCGCGAGCACTTCCGACAACGCCCCCATATGCGGACAAGAAAAGATCACCATATCTGTTACCGCTTTGCAGAAATGTTTTTCTGCCTTTTTTGAAAAACCGGTTAAAGACTTTTGGGCTGTTTTACAGTCCAAAAGTCAGCCCCGCCTTTTTGGTACATTATATATGTTTTACCCGTTTTTGTCAACATATATTGTCAAAAGCTCATATAAAGGAGAAAACGAGGGGCAAAGCCCCTCGTTTTCAACCGCCATCACCTTCTGCGGCGTATTTTTTTATAAAAATACAGCATTCCTTTTCGTATCAGAGCGAACGTGCCCTTATCCACCCAAAAAAGCGCCGCTTTTTTGAAAAGGCTCTGACCAGGCAAAAACGTGCTTTCCGCCCCGCCCGGTTCGTTTTTTATCCCTTTCTGATAAAAGTCGAGCATCGTTTCCATGCTGACGCGCAGATCTTTTTCCGTTTCCGATTCCGTTCGGCTCTGCCCGAACGAATCGAACATTTTTTCCCACGCACCGCGCAAGTCCGCGTTGTACAATTCTTCCGCTTTTGCGAGCGCCGCCTCCGACATTTTTTTGCGGAGCGCGCCGTCTTGCAAAATCCGGACGACGGCATCCGCCGCGCCGTCGATATCTTCCTGCGCAACCGTAATACACCCGTCGTTGTTTTTGAGCGGTTCGAGATAGGGCATTTCATAACAGACGATCGGCAGCCCGTGCGCCATGCCTTCCGTCAGTACCATGCCCCACACCTCAAACGACGAAGTCATCAACAGTAACGATGCTTTTTTATAATATTTTTGCGGCTCAGGACAAAAACCGCTCATAACGATATTGTCTTCCAGCGATTTTTCGCGTACGAGCGCACGAAAACGAGAGTTCTCGCATTCACTGTCTGCGGTCCCCACAAAATAAAGGCGCGCATCAGGAATTTTTTGTACTACGCGCTCCATGATATGAATCGCGTGTTCAGGCCGCTTTTGATACGATTCAAACCTGCCCACCCAAATTAAAGCGTTCTTTTCCGTATTTGTTTCGCCGGCTGGCATGACCGTAGGATTCGGGATATATTGCGCGTTACAGCCCAATACGCGCAAATATTCGACATCGCTTTTGACCATAGCCTGTATTCCGTCAGCCAATTTCAAAATATTTTGCCGGGAAGCAAACGCCGCTTTTTCATTTGAACGAAGGAGCGGCAGAGAGACCAGTTCGTGTAAGGTCCCTATAACCCGAATACCGGCAGATTGCGCGAGCAACATGTCGTATAAAAACCACGGAGAAAGCGTGGATTGATATAGCAATGTGTCGCATTCCGATTTTTTCAAGGCACTTAAAAAGCTGTCCGCATGAAATATATAACGATCGTTCGGTATCGCTTTTGATGACTCGATTTTAAAAACTTCACAGCTTTTGGGCAACGGATAGTCATCTTTACTTTTTTCCTCGACAAATAGGACAGTTTTATACCCCCATTTATCAAAAAGAGGGATCAACTCGGAAAGTACGCGCTCCACCCCGCCATTGTACAGACGATGATAAAAAAAGCCGATTTTCTTTACCTTGCGATCCTTTTGTTTCAAACAGGCGGCATTTCTTACCAGCTCTGCAATACGTCCGCTTTTCCCCGCACCGAATCTTTGCGCCAAAAATGTTATTACGTTTTCAGGCGAATAAGCTTCGCACAAAAGCGTAAATGCAACGGGGCCCTCCGAAAGCAAGCACTCTTCCGCAAAGCATTCAAGAACGCCGTTTCGCATCCACTTCTGCCATTTTTCAAATTCCCGGCGGTAAACAGTCGAAGACGGGCCCTGCACTTTTAAAAATGCGTCTACCGCATCACACACGGTTTTTCTGTCGAGGCCTTTTCTGTAATGTTCCGCAGTTCTCCATTTTTGCGTTCCCGAAACTCCGTGTCCGAAAGAATACCGAACAAGCGCTTCCTCGAAGCCATAATACCGTTTCGCATAGTATGCCGCCATAAAATAGATGGCAAAATCTTCATACATAGTACCGCATTCAGGCAGGTAAGGCACTACATTCTTTAATATCGATGCGCGATATATTTTATTCCATAAATTCCATCCATATAAGGTGTGGTCATACAAAAAACAACCCTTAAAAACATCTTGACCGTGAAGAACCCCTAAATGCGCGGCCGCAACGCGACGGACCTCTTGTTTTTCTGTATCTGTAAGCTGCGATTGAAAAAAGATATCCGTGCCGAACTGAACGATATCCGCTTTTCTGTTTGTTATGGTTTCATACGCCTTTTCGCATGCCTGCGGATAAAATTCGTCGTCGCTGTCCAAAAACATGATATAATTGCCCAGTGCCTCCTCGATAAGCCGCTTTCGCGTCGCCATCGTGCCTCTGTTCGTTTCGTGCGTAAACACGCGGATGCGCGCGTCTGTTGCGGCAAGGCGGGCAAGTTCCGCCTTTGTTTTTTCGTCTGAACCGTCGTCGACGCAAATTATTTCAATATCGCGCATCGTCTGGGCGATGACCGAATGCAAACACCTTTCCAATGTGGGCGCCGCATTGTATACCGGTATCAAAACGGATACCGCGGGGGCCTTCTGCTCGTTTTTCATATCTTTCTCCTTATAAACGGCCGACGGTCACGCTCGTTTTTCGGACAGTTCCAATTCGTCCTCGATCGCCTTTGCCACGGCTGACATTTTTACGCCGAGCGCACAGCATATGCGAAACAAAGTTTCCAAGGTCGGTTTACGTTCGCCGTGTTCAATGGCACTCAAATGCGTTCTTCCGATATCGGCAAACCCGCTTAAAACCTCCTGCGTAACTCCCTTCTTTTTGCGGAACGATGCAATAATGCGGCCAACGATTTTGGCATCCAAATATTCCTCGCTCATTCAAAACGCCGTCCTTTTTTATAAGTGTAAATCATTTCTTTCGGCGTTTTGAATACATATGTTGACATCGCCCCGCAAATATGTTATACTCGGGACAGCAACATATGTAAAAAACCGTTTATTATACCGAAAGAAAAATTCCCGAGGAAAACGATTTGTATAAAATATCTGTCATCATACCTGCATATAATGCCGACAAATTTATTCGCGGATGTATTGAAAGCGTTCAGGCGCAATCTTTTTCCGATGCGGAAATTATCGTAGTGGACGACGGTTCGACGGACGCCACCGCCGAAACCGTAAAAACGCTTGCGGAAACGCACGAAAATTTGCGCCTCGTGCAGCACCCCGAAAACCGCGGACTGTTTTCCGCGCGCATCACGGGCGTTGAGGCGAGCGCGGGCGAATACATCGCCTTTGTGGACGCAGACGATAAGATAACCTGCGATTGGCTCAGGCTTTTATACGACAAAATAAAAAAAGAAGGGGCCGACATTTGCGCCGGCTCTCTCCTTGAAGACATCGAAGGGGAATTTTACTGTTATAAAAACCTCGATCCGCTGCGGCAGGAATTTCTGCTCGACGATCCGATAGACGTTTTTATGCGTCAGAGCGGTTCGTGCAGCTCGTGGCAGATACTTGAAAACAAACTGTATGCGCGCGGACTATGGCAAGACGCCCTGCCCGACTTAAAAAAAACCGATGCGGAACATCCCGCGTTATCATCGGGCGAAGGATTGATCTTTTCTTCGGCGATCTGGATACGCGCAAAAAAAGTCTGCAGCGCTCCTTCGGGCGCGCATTACCTGCGCCGTAAAAAGGAAAACGCCCGCGCTTCTCTTACTAAAAATATTTTTGAAAAGGATCTTTCCGGCTGTGCCGCAGCTTTTTCGTTTATGCGCGCGCAACTGGAAAAATTCGGCTTGTTTGAAAAATATGCCGACGACTTTTACGCCTGGAAAGATTTTTACGCGCAATTTTATTATACCAATTACAGCCGCTGCGGAAAAAAATACAGGCTCGAGACGATTTCCCGCCTGTTAACGGCGGAGCCGGAAAAAATACTTTCCAAAAAGAAATCGGATTATTTTTATTCGATAGACACTTCCGCGGCCGCGGAATGCGAATTGGAAAAAATAAAAGAGAAAATTTGCGACTCTGCGGTCAAAGCCGTCAGTTTCGACGTGTTCGACACGCTCGTGCTGCGCCCCTTTTATTACCCGACCGACCTGTTCAGTTATTTGTCTTTCGATTTCAATAAACTGGCAAAGAGCGATTCCTATGTCTATTTCGAGCAGATACGCATAGACGCGGAAAAACTCTGCCGCAAAAAGTTACAAGCAAACGGCAGCGGCGCCGAAGACATCACGCTCGGCGATATATACGCCTGCCTTGCCGAAACATACGGGCTCGGCAAGGCTCTTGCAGACGAAATGCAGGCGCTCGAATTGAAGGCAGAAAAGCGCTTCTGCTATGCGCGAAAAACGGCAAAAGAGCTGTACGGGCTTGCGAAATATCTCGGCAAAAAGGTCATCGCCGTATCCGATATGTATTTGCCCGAACAGACGGTGAAAGAGATATTGCAAAACTGCGGCTATGAGATGGACGAAGTATTCGTTTCCTCCGAACGCAAAACGGGAAAATGGTCCGGCAACCTCTATAAATATGTGCAAAAGACGCTGGCATTGCCGAAGCGCAGTTTCCTGCACATCGGCGACAGCCTTGAAAGCGACGTGATACAGGCAAAAAAGGCGGGCTGGAACGCGGCGTGGCTGCCTAAATGCACCGATATGCTCGAAAATAACGTGCCGGACCTTTACGGCGGCGATGCCATGCGAGGCTTTTCCGGAACGAGCGGCGCGGTCGACATGGCGTCCGCACACACTTGGCTGGGCTGGCGGTGCGCGATGGCGCTTGCGGCGAACAAACTGTTCGACGATCCGTTCGTTTCCATAAACAAAGAGACGGACTTCAACGCCGACCCTTATCGCATCGGCTATTTCGCGCTCGGCCCGTACCTTTATGCCGTTACCGATTGGCTCTTGAAAAAGGCGAAGGAAAAAGGCGCGAAAACCGTGCATTTTGCCGCGCGCGACGGATATATCCCCATGCGGGCGACGCAGCTTTTCGCCGAATACGGAAGAGAAGTGCCGAAAACGGACTATATCTATTTTTCGCGCAAAGCGATGGCTTTGGCGGATATGGGAAAGGGCACAGACCTTCGCTCTTTGACGGGAAAGCTGAATATCCGCAAACAATCCACAGAGAAACTGTTCGGGCTGTTCCAGCCTTACCTGAAGGACGAATTTCAGGGGGCAGGCAAAGCGGAACTGTGCCGCGCCCTGCGTTGCACGGAAAGCGTTTTCGAAAAAAACTTTTTGGAGCAGGAAGAATTTGACGCCTGCCTTACCCGCCTCGAAAAGTTGATCGATTTTTCAAAACTGCAGGCATACCGCAATAAACTCGGCGAACATTTCAAAAAAATCTTTGCGCCCGGCGATCTGATCTTCGACATCGGTTACAGCGGGCGCGTGGAAGCTGCCCTTTGCGGACTGATCGGCTACCCCGTAAACAGTTTATATATTCACACCAATCATGATATTGCGGGCCGCCGCGAACAATTTTTTGGTTTTTCGGCAGATACTTTCTATCATTTCAAACCCGCCATTTCCGGCGTCGTTCGGGAACACGTCTTTATGAAACTCGCGCCTTCCGCGATCGGCTACGAGGAAAAGGACGGAGAAATGCACCCCGTTTTCGAAGAATACCGCTATGACTTTGCGACCGATTGGATGACTCGCACCATGCAGAACGCCGCTCTTGCATTTGTTCGCGATATGCTCGGATTCTTCGGGGACAGAGATCTGCCCTATCGGCGGGAAGACATGGCTTTCCCCTTCGAATATTACCTGCACTTTTCCAAAGAGCTCGACCGCAAGGTATTTACCTGCGTGGCATTCGAGGACGCCTTCGGCGCGGGAGAAAACGTGAACGCATTCGACTTTTGGCAAAACGACCTGAACAATTCGGGGCTCCAAAAATATCAGGCTTATATTTCCGGTCGCCGCAGAAACGGCAAAATATGGCGGCTTGCCGATAAATTGCTTCCCCTCGGTTCCAAAAGGCGTGAATTCGTTAAAAAACTTTATCATAAATTGTTCGGCTGACAAGCAAGGAAGGCGCGCCCCGGCCGGGGCGCGCCTTCCTGTTTTATATTCTGCTTTATACGATCCCGCCCGCGCAACGCGCGGGCGGGTATATTTTTATTCGAGAACTGCTTTGATCCTTCTTATGCCGCTCGCCGAAGACTGCTCTTTGACGATCTTAAAATGCCCCAGTTCGCCCGTGCGCGCCGCGTGCGGACCGCCGCACATTTCGCGCGAAAAGGTGCCGATGGAATAGGTTTTGACCACGTCGCCGTATTTATTATCGAACACGCCGACGATGCCCTCTTCCCTCGCCCTTTCGTAAGGCATCTCCTCGAACACGACGGGGATATCCTCTTTGATCTTTTCGTTCACAAGGTCTTCCACCGCCCCGATCTCTTCCCGCGTCATCGGGCGGGCGAAATTGAAGTCGAACCGCAGCCGCTCGGGCGTGATGTTGCTGCCCTTTTGGTTGACGTCGGGCGAGAGCACCTGTTTGAGCGCCGCGTTGAGAAGGTGCGTCGCGGTGTGCAGGCGCGTCGTAGCGACGGACGTATCCGCAAGGCCGCCCTTGAATTCGCCCGCGGAGACCTGCGCGTGGCTCTTTTCCTGATGCTCTTTGAACGCCTCGGCAAAGCCCGCCTCGTCCACCGTATAGCCGCGCTCGGCAGCCATTTCCACGGTGAGTTCGAGCGGGAAGCCGTATGTGTCGTACAGCCTGAACGCCGCCTTGCCGCCTATTTTCGTGTCTTTGACGTATGCAGCGTCTTGCTTTGCCATGAATTCGTTCTTGCGCTCGAGCCCCGAGATCGTCTTTTCAAATTCCTTCGTGCCCTTTTCGAGCGTCGCCTCGAACCGCTCGGTCTCGCGCGCGATCTCTTCGAGGATATACCCCTTCTTTTCGGGAAGGAGCGGATACGCCTCGCCGTATACTTCGTCTATGAACACCTTTGCGACGTCCTGCATGGCGCTGCCCGCAACGCCGAGCGCCCTGCAATAGCGGATGGCGCGGCGCATGAGTCGGCGCAGAATGTAACCCGCCCCCGTATTGGAGGGGAGGATGCCGTTCACGTCGCCGATGAGCATGACCGCCGTGCGGGTATGGTCGGCAATGATGCGCATCGCCTTCTGCGCGTCGCCGCCGTCGTCGTATTTTTTGCCCGAAAGCCGTTCGAGGCAGGCGATCGCGCCGCTGAAAAGGTCTGTCTTGTATCCGTCGGTCAGCCCGTTGAGGAAGGCGAGCATCCTGTCCAGCCCGAAGCCCGTGTCTACGTTCTTGTTTTCGAGGGGAACGTAGCCTTCGGCCGTCTTTTTGTACTGCATATACACGTCGTTGCCGATCTCGACGTACCTGCCGCAGGGGCAGTTGATGTCGCAGTGTTCCCTGCCGCACTCTTTGTCGGTAAGGGGGTAGAACCACTCGTTGTCCGGCCCGCAGGGGGTGCCGACCGTGCCTTCGAGTTCCCACCAGTTGTTGGACTTGTCCAGATAAAAGATGTTTTCGCGCTTTATGCCGAGTTTTACGAGAAGTTCGGCGGTCTCGTCGTCGCGCGGGGCGGATTCGTTGCCTGCAAACACGGTGGAGCAGATCTTGTCCTTATCCAACCCGAAAACCTCGGTCAGAAGTTCGAACGACCACGCCGTTTTTTCCTTTTTGAAATAGTCGCCGAGCGACCAGTTGCCCATCATCTCGAAAAAGGTGAAGTGCGTCGCATCGCCGACGGATTCGATGTCTACCGTGCGCACGCACCCCTGCACGTTGCACAGGCGCCTGCCCGCGGGGTGGGGCTGCCCCAAAAGGTAGGGCATGAGCGGCTGCATGCCCGCCACGTTGAACATGACGCCCGTGGTGCCGTCGCCGATAAGAGATACTGCGCCGATGTTGACGTGCCCCTTGCCCTCGTAAAATTTGAGCCACTTATTCCTCAGTTCTTTGGATGTTATCATTGCTTTTTTCCTCTTTCTCCGTCTTTGCCTTCTCGTCCTTTTCTCCCCTGTCCGTCTCTGTGCCGTCCGACGCCGCAGTTTTCGTTTCGGCGTCCTGCGCCGCGTCGCCCGTATCCACGGCGGGGAAGAGCTCCTCTTCCTCTTTGGTGCACTCGAACTTTTCGCCCGTCAGCTTTTCGAGCGCGGCTTCGAGCTTATGTACGCGGCATTTGAGCGCGCGGATCTCTTCGGCGTTCGGATCTACCTTTTCCTGCAACAGGTCGGGCTTTTCCCCTTTGATGCGCACCACGCGCGCGGGAACGCCCACGACCGTCGCGTGCGGCGGCACTTCTTTCAGAACCACCGCGCCCGCGCCGATTTTGGCGCCTTCGCCCACGGTGAAGCCGCCCAGGACCTTCGCGCCGGAGCTTATCACCACGTCCTTTTCGATGGTCGGGTGGCGCTTGCCCTTTTCCTTGCCCGTGCCGCCGAGCGTTACGCCCTGATAGATGACCACGCCCGACTTGACTTCCGCCGTTTCGCCGATGACCACGCCCGCGCCGTGGTCGATGAACACGCCCCCCTCGATCTTCGCGGCGGGGTGGATCTCGATGCCCGTGAGGAACTTGGCGAACTGACTCGTAATGCGCGCCAGAAGTTTCAAGTGCATGCGGTACAGGCGGTTGGCCCAACGGTGCCACGATAAGGCGTGCACGCCCGAATAGGTCAGCCATATTTCGAATTTGTTTCGCGCGGCGGGATCGTTGCGCTTTGCCGCCTCGATGTCTGCGCGCAGTCTTTTGAACATATTCTCCTCCTCGTAAAGCGGCAGCTTTACGCAATATACTATGTGCCCCCGCAGGAGAAGGTTACAGTATCCTGCGGATATTGTATTCGTCGAAGGCTTTGTTGATCATGTCGCGGTTGTATACGCGGTAATCGACGAGGTAGCGAACCACTACGTCGCGCGCGTCGGCAAAGTCATAAAAACAGCCACACGCCTTCATCAGTTCGAGGTTGTCCGTCTGCGAAAGCCCCAAAAGCAGGGTAAGTTTGTAGACGAGCACCTTTTCGGGTATATAAAACCCGCGGAGCACCGCATTCCAATCCTTTTCCGCCATGCCGAGCCGCTCGTAAAGCCCTTCCGCCCGATCGCCGTAGTTGCTCACGAGTTTTTTGATATAGCCGCCCGCAGTATTCTTTGAGCCGAACAGAGCTTTCAGCCTTGTGCCGAATGGCGCGGGGCGGAAGTTGAACGTGAACGTGTTGTCCACATACTTTTGCTTGACTTCTGCAAGCACCGCCGCGGGATCGGGCTGATAGGCGATCTTGCGCATCTCGTTGGCGGCGTACTCGCCCTCTTCGATCCGGTTTTTGTTCTTTAAGATCATCGAAACGGTCACCGACTGATACGAGGGCACCGAGCTGATCAGATCGAAGTCTGCATACTTTTTAGAAAAATAATCGTCGAGATCGTGCAAAAAACCGACGTTTTCCTGTTCGTTTGCCGATTGCTGTTTGTTTTCCATACACATATCCTTACCGTATTTGCTCCTATTATACTATATTTCCGCCAAATAGCAAAGTTTTATTGCTTGTTAAAAAAATTTTTTTTAATTTTTTGAAAAATTTTCACACAAATTGTTTATTTTGTTGCCAAAATCCTGAGAATATGTTATAATTCTATCGAAACAAGATAAGAAAAAGGAAGGTGACCTAATATCAAACGCACAAGAATCGAAGAGATCGCGCATTTGATAGAAAAAAACGGAAAAATGACGCTCGAGGAATTGGGTGAACAATTCCCCGACGTATCGGACATGACGCTTCGGCGCGATCTGATGGAACTGGAACTGCAGAACAAAGTCATCCGCGTGCGCGGGGGCGCTATGTCGGTATTGGAAGTGCAAAAGCGCTCGGGCGAGGCTTATGCGCAGAAGTCCACCATCAATACCGACGCAAAAAAGGTGATCGCCAAAAAGGCGGTCTCTCTCATCGACGAGGGGGTGAGCCTCTTCCTTGACGGCGGCACCACGGCGCTGTATCTTGCCAAAGAGATCCCCGACCAGCCCTGCCACATCTTCACGAACGGCATTGCCGTGGCGGAAGAGCTTGCGCACAAAAAACAGCCCGAAGTGGTGCTTGTGGGCGGCGCGCTCATCAAAGAGAACCTTTCCACAGCCTCTCCGTATACCAAGGTCTTTTTGGAGAATACGAACTTCGAGCTCGCTATCATATCCGCCTCGGCTTTCTCTTTCGAGCAGGGGTTCTCCTGCATATCGCAGGTGGAATCCGATCTTCTCAAATTTATCCTCAGCCGGGCGAAAATGGTGTATATGATGCTCGACACTTCCAAAATCGGAAAGATCATGCCCTATACTTTTGCTACGCCCGAGGATATCGACGTGCTCATCACCGACGATAATTTCCCCCTCGCGGTCAAAGAAAAATTCGAAGAAAAGAACATCGTCGTCATCTGAAAACGGAAAAAATCGTTGCGGCGCGGGAACATTCCCGCGCCGCTTTCATTTTATTCAAATCTATATCCGCCCCGCGGCGGCGCCTTTTATTCGCCCTTGGGGCAAAATTCGATGATGAACGCGGTGCCCTCGCCGAGCGTGCTCTCCACTTTCAGTTCCCAACCCGCCCTGCGGCAGAGTTTTTTGACGATCGCAAGCCCCAAGCCGAAGCCGCCGCCCCCGCCGTTGTGCGATTTGTCTACCGTGTAAAAGCGGTCGAAGATGCGCGTTTTATCCTCTTCGGAAAGCCCGACGCCCGTATCGCGCACGGTGAGGCATGGCTTTTCTCCGCCCGTGAGCACGATATCGAGCGAGCCGCCCTCTTTGTTGTAGCGTATGCCGTTGCTGACGAGGTTGTTGAGTATTTCCACGAGCCGCTCGCGGCGGGACATGACTTTTACCCCCTGCTCCACGTCCAAACGGAGCGCGATGTTTTTTTCGCGGAGTTTCGGCTCGAACCCGCCGATCTGTTCGGCGATCAGCTCGGAGATGTCTACCTCGTAATCGGGCAGCTCGTCGCTGTCTATAGCGGAGAAGTTGATGATGGAGCGGATGAGGTTTGCAAGGCGGTCGCTCTGTTTGATGATGGTCTTTGCCATGCCCTGTATGCGTTCGGGCGGCACTGCGCCCGCATGGATCAATTCGGCAAACCCCTTTATGGAAGTGAGCGGCGTATTCATTTCGTGCGTGACGTTGGCGATAAATTCGTTTTTGGAACGCGCCGCCGCCATCGATTCGGTAACGTCGGTAATGAGCAGAACGTTGGGTTCGCCCATCGTAAAGCGGAAGTTGTAGTCCTTTTCGCCTATCCTGCGGTACAGCGACGCGGTTTCGCCCGACGAGAGCAGGTCGGCGATCTCGGTATCCTCTTCGAACATGGCGATGGGTTCGTTCTCTTCGTAAGCGAGCAATTTTGCCGCCGTTTTGTTGATAAGAATGACGTCGGATGCGGTGCGGAAGATGACCATGCCGTGCTCCATGCTGTCCAGCACGAGTTTTTCGATGCGGTTGTCCTCCTTGATGCGCGCGACCTTTTCGTCGATGTCCGCGTTCATCTCGTTCATCAGCTTCGTGATGGGTTTGAGTTCCGCATACTTCGTCTTTACCTCCTTGCCCGAAGCGCCCGCAAGCTCTTTAGCGAGGTTTTCCACCGGTTTTAGCACGGCGTTCGTGGCGAGCCAGGCGAACACGAGGCAGCAGAGGATATCCAAAACGAGGAACCAGACAATGGTGGGAAGCGCGTCCACAAAAAAGCCGATGCCCGAATCGAGCGTAACGCCTATGCGCACGAGCGCGTTTTCGCCGCCCGCAGACGCGGAAAAGCGGACGCAGTAATAGACCATATTTTCGCCTACGGTATTGCTCTCGCGTACGGCATACCCCGCCCCCGAGGCGATCGCTTCGCGCACCTCTTCCCTGTCTTCGCGCGTCTGCCCTTCCACGGGGGCAAAACTGTCGGCAACGACGGTGCCGTCGGAAAGCATCAGGGTAACGCGCGCGCCCGTCTTTCCGGCAAACGCATCGGCGCTTTCCTGCGTGAACGGGGTGCTTTCGTCAAAAAAATTCATATATGAAACGAGCTGTTTTTCCGCCGAATCCACGGCATTTTGGTAAAACACGTCGGTAAACAGCAACGCGAGCAGCAAAATGCCTATAACGGTTACAGACAGCGACGCGATGAGCAGTCTTTTCCTCATATGATCACCCTAAAAACAAACCCGCGCCCGCGCTTATACTGCGCAGCCGCGGGAAATGCTTCCGTTTATTCTTTATACACGAATTTGTAGCCTACGCCGAACACCGTTTCGATATAGTCGATGCCGAGTTTGCGCAGCCGCGCGACGTGATTGTCGACCGTGCGCGTTTCGCCCTCGTCGTACCCCCACACGGCGTTGAGGATGTTTTCGCGCGTGAGCGCCTTGCCCTCTTTTTGCATGAGGTATTTGAGAAGGTTGAATTCCTTGTTGTTGAGTTCCAGCTTGACGCCGCGAAGGGTAGCCGTCATCGTCTCTTCGTCCAGCGAAAGGTTCCCCCGCACGAGCGACGCGTTCCCGCCCGAACGACGCAAAAGCGCGTTGACGCGCGCCGTGAGCTCCAACACGCCGAAGGGCTTGGATATGTAATCGTCGGCGCCGAGGTTCAGCCCGCGCACCTTATCCGTTTCCTGCCCGAGCGCGGAGAGCATGATGACGCCCACCGACGGGTATTTCTGCTTTAATTTAGACAATACGTCCAACCCATTGCCGTCGGGGAGCATAATGTCGAGCAGTGCGACGGCGGGCGGCTGTTTTTCTACGGCAGCCATGAAGTCTGCCACCGTTTCAAAGCACTCGATGCTGATGCCGGACATTTCGAGCGCGCAGCGCACGAGTTCGCCTATGGTTTTATCGTCTTCGAGCAAATAAACTCTTTTTTCCATGATCCGTGATCCTCTGCAAAGCCGCGCGGTTCGATCACCTTTGCGGCATAATTATTGTACCACAGATGCGCGGTTTAGTCAAACGCATGTGCAACGTAAGTAAGATGATCGGCGGCGCGCTCGAGATTGCCCACCAAATTGATGAACACCCCGCTGGACGCGGGCTTGCACCTGCCCTCGTTCAGCCGCCTGATGTGATCGTCGATAATGGTGCGGCGGTCGGCGTCTATCTCCTCTTCCACCGCGTCCACCGCCTTGATCGCGGTGATATCCTTCTTATCGAACACTTCGAGCGTGCTCTCGTACAGATCGCAGATCTTTTCGTACATCTGTTCGAGAGATTTCAGCACGCCCTGCGAAAATTCGATGTTGTCGCGCTTGCAGTTGCGGGTATATTTGGTGATGTTGTCGGCAAGCTCGCTGATGCGCAGAATGTCGCCCGTAGCGTGATGGATGGCGGAAACCGTCTTTTCGTCTTCGCGCAGCATATCTTCGGAAGAGATGCGTATCAGATAATCCACGATGTTGCCGCCGAGATCGGATACTTCCTTGTTGAGCGCCTCCACCTTATCCTTTGCAGATTCGTCGCCCTCGATGAAGGCTTTGAACGCCGTATCGAGCGATTCCATCGCAAGCCCCGCCATGACCGCCGTTTCCTTGTTTGCCTGCGCGATGGCGATGGAAGGCGTTTTGAGGAAACGCGCGTCGAGAAGAGATGCCGACTTTTCCTCCACGCTCTTCCCCTCGGGCACTTTTTTGTCGCGGATGAGCTTTGTGGCGATCTTTACGAATACGCGGGTAAAGGGCAGGAACAGGCAGGTGCACACGACGTTGAAGAAGGTATGGAACATGGCGATCTGCCTGCCCGGATCGGGGAACCACTTTGCGAGCGTCGCGCGCATGAATCCCGGCCACGCCAAAAGGAATACCGTAAATATGACCGTGCCGAACACGTTGAACATGAGGTGTATAAGGCTTGCCCGCTTGGCGTTCGTGTTTGCGCCGATGGACGAAAGGATCGCCGTGATGCAGGTACCGATGTTGCTGCCGAGCACGAGGAACAAGACCGCGTTCGTGCCTGCCCCGCCGATCAAAAGCCCCTGCCCTGCCATGGTGATGATGAGCGACGTGACCGCCGAGCTTGACTGCACGAGCGCCGTAAACAGCGTACCCACCAAAAGAAGGACAAACGGGTTCGTCGCCGCCGCAAGAAAATCTACGATCGCCTGATTTTCCCGATAGATCTCCATTGCGTCGGACATGACGTCCAGCCCGATAAACACGAGCCCCAAGCCCGCGATCATAAGGCCTATCGTCTTCACCCGTTCGTTTTTGGAAAGCATGTCCATAAAAACGCCCACGCAGGTGAGTATGGTGATGAACCCGATGATATCCAAACTCTGCAAAGACGCGATGTGCGCCGTGATGGTGGTGCCGATGTTCGCGCCCATGATGACGGACGTCGCCTGATACAGCGACATAATGCCCACGTTCACGAAACCGACGACCATGACCGTCGTTGCGGACGAGCTTTGAATGATGGCGGTAACGCCCGCGCCGATGCCCACGCCCGCAATGCGGCTCCATTTGCTCTTCGCAAGCCCGTCGAACCAACCGCGCAGCTTGTTCATGGCGAGCTTTTCGATGTTGTCGGACAGGAACTTGAACCCGAGCAGGAACGCGCCCAGCCCCGCCAAAAGTTCCACGACTGACATTACATAATCCATACGACTCTCCCTTACGTTTTCCGACGGGCGCCCGCCCGCCTTTTTTCGACAAAATTTGACTTTCATTTTTATTGTAAAGCAAAGTTGTATAATACAATTGTAAAATTTGTAATAAATTTGTAATATTTTTCACTTTGAAGTCAAAAATGTAAAAAATTTTTCACGCGCGCCCGTATCCGCCGGAAAAAAGGCGAACAAAGCCCCCGCCGACGGCGGGGGCTTATCGTTCATTGATCTATCGGCGCGTATACGGGCACGGTTTACATGAGCGCCCTGCCCATCGCAGAATCGACCACGGTGAAAAGTTCGACCATGCGGCCGGTCTTCGCGTCGAGGTAGGCGAAGTATTCGCTGCCTTCGTGCGTGCCGTTAATTTCGTATGCGAGCGTTTCCTGCCCTTCCACGGGAATGAGTGCCAGGCGCACGCCCGTAAGCTCCATGCGGCTCGCCGCCGCGCGCTCTATTTTCGTTTTGGAAACGGCAGGCGCGGGGATATCCCTCTGCGCGTGGTTCATCAGGTACGAACGCGCTTCCAGGCCGGTTACCGCGCCGCGCTCTTCGCACACCTTCACTTTTACGAGGTCGTTATAGCACACGACGCCGCTTTGCACATAGGCAAAGTTGATGTCGCACTGCACGCCCGCTTCGCTCACCCACACGGGTTCCAGTCCTTCGTAGCCGAGTCCGCCGAGGAATTTTTCCGCAATGCCGATGCAGGCGTTCGCGTCGAAATTCCTGTCTTTGCACTCTTTATAGCCGTCTAAAAGGATGAGTTTGCCGCCCTGTTCGGTGAACTGCGCAAAATATCTTTCGCCCCTTTCGGTACGCACTTCCACGCCGTATGCGGGGATGTTTTTGCTCTCCGTTCTGCCCGCGGAATTGACTTCCTTCACGCCGTAGTCCGCAAACACTTCGCGCGCTTTGTCGAGTATTTCCGACTCGCTCATCTTTGCCAACCCTTTCAGCGCCTTGCACTCTCCGCCCTGCGCGGAGAAGGCGAACGGACCGTCGTAGATCATTTTGGGCGTTTCGATGGTGTTGTTTTCCAGGTTATCCATCCTGTCGGCAAGCCCGCCTTCTTTGAGAACGTCGTCGATGTTCTTTTCTTTTCCGCCCGCAATGACTTCGGCAAGCTCATACTTTATTTTGTCCGTCGTTTCGTACATATACTGTATGACAGCCTCTTCCTCTTCGGAAAGTTCGCCGCCCATCGCAAGTTTATTCAAAAGTTTTCTCGAATAATCTGCCACGCGGTTGACGAAGGCGGTCAAATTTTCGGTACGGTACGCCTCTACGGGGAAAGATTCGAGGCAGCTTTCGGCAAGCTCGCTCTCCACGAGGATGTCGGTGAGCACCTTCTGCATCTCGTAATTGCCGGAAGCGACGCGCGCCTTGGAAAGGTTCGTATCCATGTTTTCCACCAATTCGGAAAGCTCGTACAGCGAGCTTTGGTAGCTGTTGTACAGCCCCGCCTTTGCCTCGGTCAGGTCAAAATATCCGACGGTGACGATCGCGCCGAGCGCCAATACCGCCACGCCGAGAGAGATGACCGCCGCCAGCCAGCCGCCGAAACCGGGCGCGCGGTCTTGCTGCTTTTTCTCTTCTTTGCGGTCGCGGCGCGCCTTGCGCGCCTCTTCCCTGTGCATTTTTTTATCGAGCGCCGCAAGGCGCTTTTCCTCGCGCTCTTTTTCGGCGGCGCGTTCCTTGGCAGCCTTTTCCTTCGCGAGCCGCTTTTCGCGCTGCTGCGCCGTTTCGTTTTCGATCATTTCACGCCGCGCCTTGCGCTCTTCGGCGCGGATGCGGCGCTCTTCCTGCGCGTCATGCTTTGCCTTTTCGCGCGCCTCTTTGCGCTCCGCCTTCATTTTGGCGGCTTCCAGCCGCCTTTCCGCGCGCTGATTTTCACGCTCTACCCGCATTTTCTGCATCTTTTCGTGCTCGGACACAGCCGGCTTCTTGCCGCCCGCCGCGGCGCCCTGCATTTCGCTTCCGCGCGCGGAGTCCTCAAACACCCCGCCCGCATCGCCGCGCGAAATGTTTTCCACCTTTTCCGCGCCGCTGGAATATTCTTCCCTTTCTTTATCCCTTTTCATTTTCTCTCCTCCTTAAATGGCAAAAACGTGTTTGCCGATGGTGGTGACCGTTTCGCGCGAGAATATCCACTGACTCGTCGCCGTAGCGGGATTATAATAGTACAGGCAGCCGTAGGTCGGATCCCATCCGTTCATCGCGTCCTTCGCCGCATTGATGGCGGTCTGATTGGGCGTAAGGTTGATCTGCCCGTCGTCTACCGCAGTGAATGCGCCCTTCTGATAGATGACGCCCGATATGGTATTGGGGAAACTCGGGCTCTTTACGCGGTTCAGAACGACCGCGCCGACCGCCACCTGCCCTTCATAACTTTCACCGCGCGCCTCGCCGTAAATACAGCGCGCGAGAAGGTAAACATCTGAACTCGTATATCCGTTCGCGCCCGACGAAGTGCCCGAAGAGCCGGAACTGCCGCCGTTCGCCTCGTTCATTATGCCGAGCGCGGCAAACGTCTTTTTGCCGACGATCCCGTCCGCGGTCAGCCCGTTCTTCTTCTGAAAATATATGACCGCCTTTTTCGTCCGCGAGCCGTAAATGCCGTCTATGGCGCCGTCATAATATCCCCAGCGTTTGAGTTTTGTCTGTACCGTTCTGACCTCGCTGCCCGTACTGCCCTGCTTTAAGACCGCCGCCTCTTCCGCCAAGCCGTAAACAGCCTGCTCTTCCGCCATATTATAGCGGTGCGCGGCGAAAGCCGCTCCGCCCGCGACCGCCGCGGCAAGGGTGAGCGAGAGCGCCAGAATCCTGATCGATTTTTTCATTCCTCTCTGTCCTCCGATAAAACTTCTGTTTTTCCGCAGGACAATTTTTTATCGATCCGCGAAAAAACCCTGTATGATCTCCCAAATGCGGGAGCGGTATTGCACGTCCGCGCCCGTTTCCCCCGCAAAACACAGGGGCGGATACACGACGCACCACCAATTGGCGCCTTCGCCCGAACCCAGCTCTACGATGAGCGCATCGTATATGCCCGCCTCCAACGTGACGCCCGCGTATACGCGCGAAGGGAACTCTTCCCTGCGTATCTGCGCGCGCGAAACATAGGAAAACCCGTTTGCCGCGAGCACGGCGTCCGCCCTGTCCTCTATGGCGGGCAGCGCCTTTTCGAGCGCCTTCATCGCCTCCTCTTTGCTTTCACAGGACGCGGCGAGGGGCGTCAGATAGTCTACGACGGCGTCTTTGACCTCGTATTTGACCGCCTGATCGATAGCGGAATCGGAATTGGCGCGGACGTGCAGGCGCAGATATGCCGCCGCGCCGCCGTCATCGGGGCGGGCGCACACTGCCGCCGTCAAGATTATTATGAAGATTAAAACAAAAACTATGCAATATTTTTTCATGCCTGCTCCTTAAGTTTCAGGGCATCGGTATTGTGCCCCGTTTTGCCTTGCCCCGCGTTTATTGCCTTTTCTGAAAGAATTTATAACACCTTTCATAAATATATATGAAAGGAAGAGGGGCGCCGCTTTTGCGGCGCCCCCCTTCCGCGCAAAACGCACCGAACGGAACGCATGCGCAAAGAGCGCCGTTAAAACGGCGCTCTTTGCGTAAATGCTCTATTTATTCTTTTTCAACTCTTCCGCCGCCCGTTTCGCCTTTTTGCGCAGAACCAGCAGCATAGCGACGTATACCGCCGCCACGACGCCCGCAAAAATGAGGAAGATCCCGCCGTACATCGGCTTTTCGGTATACGCGACGAACAGATACACCGCGAGCGCTATGAACATCACCTCGATGATGACAAAGGGAGGCGTAAGCCCCGCGATCGCGCTCTTATACTGCGCGGGCGTCGGTCTTTGTTCCTTCATGCTCACCTCCGCAGTCCTTTACTGCGCGCCGCCCTCGTCTTCGTCGGGGCGCGGCTCAGCTTTTTCTTCCGATACCGCCCCGTTGCCGTCCGCTTCGGCAGAAGCGGACGTATCGGCGACGAGGTCGCCGATCTTCGTCGAATCCTCGTGCTTGATCTTGCGCCACGTTACGCGCATGAAGAGGGAAACGATGGCGAGCGGCGAACCGATAAGGTCGAACCAAAAGAACAGCACGATGTACAGCGCAAGTTTGGGCTTGGAACAGCGTATTTTTTTGCGCTCGCGTATGACGACGAGCAGCGCCGTGACCGTGTTGAGCAGCCAAAAACCGAGCGCGGCGATGCCGATGCTTTTGAGCATGCCGAGCGTAAAATATTCATGCAGGATCCCCGACCAGCCCGAAGACACCGCCGTACCGATAAAGCCGACCAAAAATGAGGCTATGGCAAGCAGGGCCGCGCCCAAGCCGTAAGGGAACCCGTAAAAGAACATATCGTAGCACGCCCACTTGTTCGTGCCTTTGCGGAACAGCCCCGCGATCAGCTTGTACCCGTAAGCAAAAAAGGCGTACAGGCGCCCCTTGATCCAGCGCAGCCGCTGTTTGATGACGGTGCCGAAGCCCGTGGGCTGTTCGTCGAAAAATTCCGCCGCCTCGCAATAGCCGATCTTACCGCCGCGGGAAACCACTTCATAGGTAAACTGCGTGTCTTCCGTCAGGCAGAACCACTTCCACCCGTCTTCCAGCCACTTGGAACGGATGACGTAACCCGTGCCCGCAAGGTGGGTAGAGGTGTGGAAAATCTGCCGCGCGCGGTGCCAATTGAGCGAACTGCGGTAAAAATGGATGCCGTATGCGGCGGAAATGCCGTTCGTATCGAAGTTTTTGGTGTTGCGGTAGCCGGTGATCACGTCGAGCTTGCCTTCGTCGAACGCCTTGTTCATCTCTTTGACGAAGTCGGGATGCAGAAGGTTGTCCGCGTCGAATATCATGTACCCGTCCACGAAGTCGATGCCGAATTCTTCGCGGATTTTATCAAACCCGAAACCGAGCGCCCAACCCTTCCGCGCGTGCTCGGGATCGTGCCGCTCGTACACCGTTGCGCCCTTTTCGCGCGCGATGGCGGCGGTGGCGTCGGTACAGTTGTCGGCTATCACGAAAACG
>CALVST010000026.1 GCA_944359365.1 uncultured Clostridia bacterium | reverse complement strand
TTTGCCCTGCAGCACAGGGGGCAGGAGAGCGCGGGCATCGCCGTGGCTTATGCCGACAAAATACAGTATTACAAGGGGATGGGGCTCGTTTCCGAAGTGTTTTCGAACGGCAGGCTCGATTTCCTTCCCGAAGGCGACATCGCGATCGGACACGTCCGTTATTCCACGACGGGCGCGAGCCTGTCCGTCAACGCGCAGCCCATCGTTTTTACAGGCAAATGCGGCAAAACGGCGCTGGCGCACAACGGGAACCTGACAAACACAAAACAGCTGCGCGAAGAGCTGATCGCGGACAACGCCGTCTTTCAGACGAGTATCGACTCCGAGGTGATGGCTCTTCTCATCAATAAATACAGCGACGGCGACATCGTAAAAGGAGTGCTCGCCGCCTGCGAACGTATCCGCGGTTCTTACGCGCTCGTCGTGATGACGGCGGATAAACTCATCGCTGTGCGCGATCCGTACGGCGTGCGGCCGCTCGTGCTCGGCAAAAACATCGACGACACGGTCGTCGCCAGCGAAACTTGCGCGCTCGACGCGGTCGGCGCGAGTTATGTGCGCGACGTAAAGCCGGGCGAAGTCGTCGTCATCGATTCGCAGGGCGAACATTCGCATTTTTTGAATACGAAGGGCAAAACGCCGGCCGCGTGTATTTTCGAATACGTCTATTTCGCCCGCCCCGACAGCGTTATCGACGGGTTGAGCGTCTATCAGGCGCGCAAAGAGGCGGGGCGCATCCTCGCGCGTTCCAATCCGCATATCGAGGCGGACATCGTCAGCGGCGTGCCCGATTCGGGGCTGGTCGCGGCGCGGGGGTATTCCGAGGTATCGGGCATTCCCTGCGTGGAGGCGCTCGCCAAAAACCGCTATGTGGGCAGGACGTTCATCCAGCCCGACCAGCATATGCGCGAGCACAGCGTCAGCGTGAAGATGAACGCCCTGCGCGCGAATATCGCGGGCAAGCGCGTCATCATCATCGACGATTCGATCGTGCGAGGCACGACCAGCCGCAAGATCGTAAAAATGCTGCGTGACGGCGGCGCGAGAGAGGTGCATATGATGGCGTGTTCGCCCGTCGTGAAACATCCGTGCCACCTCGGCATCGATATCGAAACGTATTCCCAGCTCATCGGCGCGAACAAGACGGTCGAAGAGATCCGCGAATATATCGGCGCGGATTCGCTCACATACATGTCGGTGGAAGGACTGAAAGAGGCATGCAAAGGGGCGGTGTACGGATTCTGCACGGGGTGCTTCGACGGAAAATATCCCTATCCGCTTGAATCGTATCAGGCGGATAAACATAAATTCGAATAATATAAGGACGGAAACTCAAAAATGGCAATATCGTACAAAGACAGCGGCGTAGACGTCGAAAGAGGCTATAAAGCGGTAGAACTGATGAAAAAACACGTTCAGTCGACATTTGACGGGAACGTTTTGGGCGACATCGGTTCGTTCGGCGGCTTTTACTCCATCGCGGGCGAAAAGATGAGCGAACCCGTGCTCGTTGCGGGCACCGACGGCGTGGGCACAAAGCTCAAATATGCCTTCCTCGCAAACCGCCACGACACCATCGGCATCGACGCGGTTGCCATGTGCGTGAACGACATCGTGTGTCAGGGCGCAAGGCCGCTCTTCTTTCTCGATTATTTTGCGACGGGCAAACTTTCCCCCGAAACGGTCGCGACGGTCGTATCCGGCATCGCGGAGGGATGCCGACAATCAGGCTGCGCGCTCATCGGCGGAGAAACGGCTGAAATGCCCGGATTCTATCCCGACGGAGAGTACGATCTCGCCGGTTTTGCGGTGGGCATCGTCGACAAAAAGGACGTCATCAACGGCAAGACCATAAAGGAGGGCGACGCGCTCGTCGGCATCGCGTCTAGCGGCATCCATTCCAACGGATATTCGCTCGTGAGAAGGCTGTTCGGCGATTCCGCCAATTCGCACGATCTCGACCGCTACGACGACAGGCTGAAAGACAACGTGCTCAACGTCCTTCTGACGCCTACAAAAATTTATGTGAAGAGCGTTCTGAATCTCATTTCGAAAGTGAAGGTGAAGGGCATCGCGCACATCACGGGCGGCGGATTCATCGAAAATATCCCGCGCATTTTCCCCGAAGGGATCGGTTGCGTCATCGACAAAAATTCCTATTCCGTGCCCGAAATATTCAAGATCATGAAGGAAAAGAGCGAGGCGAGCGACGATCAGCTCTACAACACTTTCAACATGGGCATCGGCATGGTGTTCTGCGTGGACAAGAAGGACGCAGGAAAGACCATTGAAACGCTCAATTCCACGGGCGAAAAGGCGTATCTTATCGGCGAAACTGTCAAGGGCAAAGGAGTTTCGTTCAAGTGAAAAAGATAGCGGTGTTTGCAAGCGGTTCGGGCAGTGATTTTCAGTCCGTCATCGACGCGAACGAGAAGGAGCAGTTCTGCGAGATCGCGCTGCTCGTGGCGTCGAAAGAGGGCATCGGCGCGATCGAACGGGCAAAAAAGCACGGCATCGAATACATCGTGCGCAGTAAAAAGGATTACCCGTCCGTCGACGCGATGTTTGCGGATATCGTGGAAGAACTGAATAAAAGGGGGGTAGATTTTGTCGTTCTGGCAGGGTATCTGTCCATGCTGAGCGCAAATTTTGTGCGCGCCTTTACGGACAGGATCATCAACATTCACCCCTCGCTCATACCGAGCTTTTGCGGCAAGGGCAATTACGGGCTGAACGTTCACCGCGCGGCGATCGAATACGGCGTGAAAATTTCCGGGCTTACTGTGCATTTCGTGGACGAACAGTACGATACGGGCGCCATCATTTTGCAGCGCGCCGTCGAAGTCAAGGACGGCGATACGCCCGAAAGTTTGCAGGCGCGCATCCTCGAAGAGGAACACAAGGCCCTTCCCGAAGCCGTTCGCCTGCTTACGACGGGCAAGCTCAAAAAAGAGGGCAGAAAGGTCACCATCATCGAATAAACTAAGGAGAGTTACATATGAACGGTATTTATAAGGTGCACGACATCGGCGAACTGATCAAAGACAACAGCTACGTCGGGCGCGGCATCGTCATCGGTTTGAGCGAGAGCGGCAAAAAGGCGGTTTTCGCGTACTTCATCATGGGGCGCAGCGAAAACAGCCGCAACCGCGTGTTTACCGAAAAGGGGGAAGAAGTAACTATCTATCCCTTCGACGCAAGCAAGGTAAAAGATCCTTCGCTCATCATCTATTCCCCCGTGCGCCGCGCGGGCAATTCACTCATCGTGACCAACGGCGACCAAACGGATACCGTTTATGACTTTCTTATGAAGGGCAAAACGTTCGAAGAGGCGCTCGAAACCCGCTGTTTCGAACCGGACGCGCCCAATTTTACCCCGCGTATCAGCGGCGTTCTTAACTTTGCGGGCGGGGCTTTCACTTACAAAATGAGCATCCTGAAAAGCGCGGACGAAAAGGGGAGCGCCTGCAACCGCTACACATTTTCATATGCGCCGCTCAAAGGCGTGGGGCACTTCATCCATACTTATAACTGCGACGGCGATCCGATCCCTACCTTTACGGGCGAACCCGAGCGCGTGAAGATCCCCGACGATATGAACGCTTTTGCCGAAACGCTGTGGCAAAACCTGAACGAGGCGAATAAAATTTCCCTCTATGTGCGCTATACCGACCTTGCAAGCGGCGAATACGAGCGCGTGCTTTACAATAAAAACAAATAAGGGGAGGAAAGGAGAGATGAAAGAATTCGAACTCAAATACGGGTGCAACCCCAATCAGAAACCGGCTAAAATTTTCATGGAAAACGGGAAAGACCTGCCCATCGAAATTCTGAACGGCAAGCCCGGTTACATCAACTTTTTGGACGCTTTCAACAGCTGGCAGCTCGTCAAAGAAATAAAGGACAATCTGGGCGAAGTGGCGGCGACCTCCTTCAAACACGTCAGCCCCACGAGCGCGGCGATCGGCAAAAAACTTTCCGACCGCCTCAAAAAGTCCTGCTTTGTAGACGATATCGAAGGGCTTGACGATTCGCCCCTCGCCTGCGCGTATGCCCGCGCAAGGGGCACGGACAGGATGTCGTCCTTCGGCGATTGGATCGCCCTCTCCGACGAGTGCGACGAGGTGACGGCAAAGATCATCTCGCGCGAAGTTTCCGACGGCATCATCGCCCCCGGCTATTCTCCCAAGGCGCTCGAAATTCTCAAAGCCAAGCGTAAGGGGAGCTACAACATCGTAAAGATCGACAAGGACTATAAGCCCGATCCCGTTGAACACAAGCAGGTGTACGGTGTGACCTTCGAGCAGGGAAGAAACGAATTTAAGATCGATAAAGATCTCCTTAAAAACATCGTTACGAAAAATAAAGATCTGCCCGAGTCTGCAAAGACCGACCTCATCATTTCGCTCATCACTTTGAAGTATACGCAGTCAAACTCCGTATGTTTTGCGGCGGACGGGCAGGCGATCGGCGTGGGCGCGGGGCAGCAGTCGCGCATCCATTGTACCCGCCTTGCAGGCAGCAAAGCCGACCTTTGGCATCTGCGCCAAAGCGACAAGGTTTTGAATTTGCAGTTTGCCGAAGGGGTAGGGCGTCCCGATAAAAACAACATCATCGACATTTACCTTTCCGACGAGTGTGAGGACGTTTTGGGCGATAACGTATGGAAACAGTTCTTCGCCGTCCGCCCCGAACCGTTCACCAAGGAAGAGCAGAAGGCTTATCTTACCAAAATCACGGGCGTATCTTTGGGCAGCGACGCGTTTTTCCCGTTCTCCGACAATATCGAGCGTGCGAGAAAGAGCGGCGTTTCCTATGTGGCGCAGCCGGGCGGCTCGGTCAGGGATGACCTCGTCATCGATGCGTGCGACAAATACGGCATGGTCATGGCATTTACGGGAATGCGGCTGTTCCATCACTAAAAATATGAACGATAAATGTGCCGCAAAGCGGCACATTTATCCGTGAATTTTCAAAAAACCGCACAGAGCGGTTTGATGTCTTGTTCATAAAAAGTGTATGTGTTTTGGCACAAAAGTGCGCGGCAATGTTTGCTTTTTGCCGGTTGCAGAGTATTGTGTCAGACATAATGCGCTTTATTTTGCGGTTTGCCTGCTTGCGCGGGGTTTAATAACAGAGGTTTTACTATGAATGTATTGGTGATCGGCAACGGCGGGCGCGAACACGCCATCGTTGCGGCGCTTTCCAAAAGTCCCAAAGTGGACAAAATTTATTGCATGAAGGGCAATGCGGGCATCGCGGAGCTTGCGGAACTCGTCGACGTAAATTATTGCGACCTGAAAGCCGTGGGCGATTGGGTGGACGCGCATGAGGACGTAAAGTATACCGTCATCGCGCCGGACGATCCGCTCGCATTGGGGCTCGCGGACGAGCTTGAAAGCCGCGGCCACCGCGTTTTCGGACCGAACAAGCGCGCAGCCGAAATAGAGTCGAGCAAGGCGTTTGCCAAAGAGCTCATGAAAAAATACGGCATCCCCACCGCGAAGTACGAAACTTTTTCCGATTACGAAAAGGCGCTCGCTTATGTGGAGAAGGGGAGCTTCCCCGTCGTTTTGAAGGCGGACGGACTTGCGCTCGGCAAGGGCGTGCTCATCTGCGAAAATTTGCAGCAGGCGAAAGACGGGCTGAAACAGATCATGCTGGACAAGGCGTTCGGTTCGGCGGGCAATAAAGTCGTCGTCGAAGAATTTTTGACGGGCAAAGAGTTTACCCCCGGCGAGGAAGTATCCGTTCTGGCATTCACCGACGGAAAGACCATCGTGCCGATGATCCCCAGCTGCGACCACAAGCGCGCTTACGACGGCGACAAGGGGTTAAATACCGGCGGCATGGGCACGTTCACGCCCTGCCCGTTCTACGACAAAGAGATCGCGGATGAAGTGAGAAATAAGATCATGCTCCCTACGGTGGCGGCGATGAATGCGGAGGGCAGGCCCTTCAAGGGCGTTCTCTACTTCGGGCTGATGCGCACGAAAGAGGGCATGAAGGTGGTCGAATACAATTCCCGTTTCGGCGATCCCGAAACGCAGGTCGTTCTTCCGATGTTGAAGACCGATCTCATGGAAATTTTCGAGGCGGTCACCGACGAGCGCCTCGCGGATATTAAAATTGAATGGGAAGATGGCGCGTGCGTGTGCGTGGTGCTCGCCAGCGGCGGCTATCCCGTAAAGTACGAAAAGGGCAAAGAGATCACGATCGGCGATCTCGACGAGGGCGTGTTCCTTTACCATGCGGGCACGAAGCGCGAAAACGGCGTGCTCAAAACGGACGGCGGCAGGGTGCTCGGCGTGTGCGCGAAGGGCAAAACGGTCGCCGAGGCGCGCGAAAAGGCGTATGCGAATGTGAAAAAGATACACTTCGACGGAATGCATTACCGCACCGATATCGGCATCAAATACAATAAATAAAGAGGAAGCGAGCGATGATCTACAGAATTTTCGTTGAAAAAAAGGACAATTTGCAGGCGAAGAAAATAAAAGACGACCTTTCGGCGCAGCTCTCCATTCATGCGGGCGATGTGCGCGAAATCATTCGGTACGACGTTGAGGGGCTTTCCGAAGAGGAGCTCAAAGCCGCCGTCGTAAACGTGTTTTCCGAGCCGCCCGTAGACAACGTATATTTTGAAGAGATTTCTTTCGATAAAGAATACAAGGTGTTTGCGATCGCCTTCCTCGACGGGCAGTACGACCAGCGCGCCGACAGCGCGGCGCAGTGCGTACAGCTCTTAACGAGAAAGGCGCGCCCGCTCATCAAATGCGCGCGCGTCATCGCGGTGAAAGGCGTTTCCGACGAAGAGCTTGCCCGCATCAAAAAGCACCTTATCAACCCCGTGGAAAGTTCGGAAGTTTCCCTTGCCAAGCCCAAGACGCTCGCCCGCGCGAAGATGCAGACGCAGGACGTGAAAGAGGTGGCGGGGTTCATCGCCATGTCCGACGAGGAGATCGCGGCTTACCACAAAAAGAACGGGTTCGCCATGAGCGTGGAAGATCTGGCGTTCGTGCGCGATTATTTCAAAAAAGAGGGCAGGAACCCGACGGAAACGGAAGTCAAGGTGATAGACACTTATTGGTCGGACCACTGCCGCCACACGACCTTTGCGACCGAGATCAAAGACGTGAAGATAGATTCCGATAACCCGCACATCGCAAAGGCTTATCGGCTGTATCAGGATCTCTTTGCGGAATTCAACGCGAAGAGGGAGGATAAATATCCCTGCCTTATGGATATCGCGACCATCGCGGTGAAAAAGCTGAAAAAAGAGGGCAGATTAGACAATCTGGATATTTCCGACGAGATAAACGCCTGCTCCATCTGCATAGATGCGGAGATAGACGGCAAGGTGGAAAAGTATCTCGTCATGTTCAAGAACGAAACGCACAACCACCCGACCGAAATAGAGCCGTTCGGCGGAGCGGCCACCTGCCTCGGCGGCGCTATCCGCGATCCGCTTTCGGGCAGGACGTATGTCTATCAGGCGATGCGCGTGACGGGTTCGGCAGATCCGCGCGAAAAGATAGAGGACACCCTTCCCGGCAAACTTCCGCAGCGCGTCATCACCAAAACGGCTGCGGCGGGATTTTCTTCCTACGGCAACCAGATCGGGCTTGCGACGGGTATCGTAGACGAAGTGTACGATCCCGGCTACAAGGCGAAGAGGCTGGAAACGGGCTTCGTCGTCGGCGGGGCAAAGCGCGACATGGTGTACCGCGAAAAGCCGAAGGCGGGCGACGTCATCATCCTGCTCGGCGGCGAAACGGGGCGCGACGGCTGCGGCGGCGCCACGGGTTCGTCCAAGGCGCACGACGCGCATTCGGTGGAAACCTGCGGCGCGGAAGTGCAAAAGGGCAATCCTCTCACCGAGCGCAAATTGCAGAGGCTGTTTTTGAATAAAGAGGCCACCCGCCGCATCAAAAAATGCAACGACTTCGGCGCGGGCGGCGTTTCCGTCGCCATCGGCGAACTTTCCGACGGGCTGGTCATCAACCTTGACAAAGTTCCTCTCAAATACGAAGGACTTTCGGGTACGGAGCTTGCCATTTCCGAATCGCAGGAACGCATGGCGGTCGTCGTGGACGCAAAGGAACAGGACGAATTTATCCGCCTTGCAGCGGAAGAGAACCTCGCGGCGACGCCTGTCGCGGTCGTTACGGACGACAGGCGCATGAAGATGCTCTTCAAGGGGCGCGCCATCGTCGATATTTCGAGGGATTTCCTCGATACGAACGGCGTAAAACAGGTCATTTCCGCCGAGATCGAAGAGAAAGTGACCGATTTCTTCAAGCGCCGCACGGAAAAATTTGCGGAGGGGCTTACCAAAGCGCTCTTTTCCCTCAACGTCTGCTCCAAGAAGGGGCTTTCGGAGATGTTCGACTCGACCATCGGCGCGCGCAGCGTGTATATGCCCTTCGGCGGAAAGCGTCAGCTTACGCCAGCCATCGCGATGGCGGCGAAGATCTGCGGGGGCGAAACGGACGTCGCTACCGTATCCGCTTACGGGTATTCGGCAAAGCTGATGAGCGGCGCACCGTTCACGGGCGCCATTTACAGCGTGATCACGTCCGTCGCTAAGCTCATCGCGGCGGGGTGCGATTACGATGAGATCCGCCTCACCTTCCAGGAATTTTTCATGCGCTTGAACCGCGATCCCAAACGCTGGGGCGTGCCGCTGTCGGCTCTTCTCGGCGCGCTGTACGCGCAAATCGGGTTGGGGCTCGGCGCGATCGGCGGAAAGGACAGCATGAGCGGTACCTTCGAACACATCGACGTTCCTCCCACGCTCATCTCCTTCGCGCTTGCGCCCGCAAAGGCGAGCGGGCTCATCTCGAACGTGCTCGAAGAGGCGGGCACGAAACTTTGGCTCGTGCCCGTGCCCAAAGACGGGAGCGAAGTGCCCGATTTCAAAAAATTCGCGGAAGTCTGCCGCGAAGTGCATAAAAACATACAGAACGGGAACATCCGCTTTGCGACTGTCGTGGAAAACGGCGGCACGGCGGCTGCCGTGGCGAAGTCCTGCTTCGGCAACGCTCTCGGCTTTGCCTTCGAAGGGGATACGGAAACGCTGCTTTCCGAGCGGTACGGCGACCTTGTCGTTGCGCTCAGCGATCCCGACGCTGTATCCTTCGATAAAATTTATATCGGGGAAACTGCGGAAAAGGATTTTGCCCTCGGCGGCGACGTATTGAAAGGCAAAGACGCGCTCGAAGCGTTTACGGGCGCTTTGGAAAACGTGTTCCCCAACAACGCGCCCGCGGCGGGCGTTGCCGTAGACTGCGATTTTGTCAGCGGCGGCAGATGCTACGAAAATATAGCGATCAAAACGGCGAAGCCTCGCGTGTTTATTCCCGTATTCCCCGGCACGAACTGCGAGTTGGATACGGCGCGCAAGTTCCGCCTTGCGGGCGCGGAATGCGACGTGGTCGTTTTGAAAAACAGGAGCGCATCCGACATCGAAGAGAGCGTGAAGGCGTTTGCCGCCGCCATTTCCCGCGCGAACATCGTGGCGTTCCCCGGCGGTTTTTCGGGCGGCGACGAGCCTGACGGCAGCGGCAAGTTCATCGCTACGACCTTCCGTAACCCGTATATCGCCGAAGAGATCGAAAAGCTTTTGAAACAGCGCGACGGGTTAATTTTGGGTATCTGCAACGGTTTCCAGGCGCTCATAAAATTGGGGCTCGTGCCTTACGGCGAGATCCGTCCGCTCGAAAGCGGCAGCCCGACTTTGACGTACAACAACATTTCGCGCCACGTTTCCACGCTCGTGGATATCCGCGTCGCGTCGAACAAGAGCCCTTGGCTTGCGGCGTGCAAGGTGGGCGACGTGTTCACCGTGCCCGTATCGCACGGCGAGGGAAAGATCGTCGCGCCCGAAAGCGAACTCGTCAAAATGCGCGAAAGGGGGCAGATCGCCACGCAGTACTGCGGCCTGAACGGAAAACCCACCATGCTTTACCCGTACAACCCGAACGGTTCGGCTTGGGCGATAGAGGGCATCACCTCGCCCGACGGCAGGATATACGGCAAAATGGGGCATACCGAACGCACGGGCGAAAACCTGTACAAAAACTGCACGGGCAATTTCGACATGAAACTGTTCGAAAGCGGCGTAAAATATTTTAAGTAAAAATAAGACCGAAGGCTGCGGTTTTCCGCGGCCTTCGGTTCGTATATGAGAAGGAATATCAATTTTGGTTAAAGCACTTTATCAGCAGTCTATCCACTCGATTTCACTTTCGGCTTGACGGCTGTAATTTTGAACAAAAAATAAATTAAAAGCATTCAACCGTAAATTGCCATACGCAACCCGCAGTTACACAAGCCCCCGCCGCCCGAATCGAGCGGCGGGGGCTTGTCTGCCAAATTTCTGTTTTATGCCGCATCAAAAAAACCGTCGTTTTCTCCGATGAAATCGTTGATGTCGGTAAAAGTTATCTCTTCCTTGATGCCGGAATAAGTATCGTATAGTTCGTCGAATGTCCCCGTTACGAAATTGCGGATATCTGAAGGGAGTGCCGCGCCCGATAGGTTTGCATTGTTTGCCGCAATTTCTGCCGAAAAGTCGTCCGCATTTCCCTCTGCACAAAAAGCATGGGTATTTCTGCTTTTTGCTTTTCATAAACGGTGTCGCCGTTTTCCGTTTTGGATATGTAATACCACACTTCGCGCATTTCTATGTCGTAATGGCGCGAAGTTCTCGTGCCGATAACGGGCAGGGTGTTGTATTCGGGCAAAAACGGAGTGTTTGCGCCGTTCACATATACAATATGCGGGTTTTGTAAATTGTCGTCGCCGTCGGTATCCTGTGCAACGCGCACGATGCTCAAACCGGAAACGTCGTAAAGGTTGAACCAAAGGGTGTCATAGTCGACCAAGGCGACCGTTTCCGCAACTTCGCCGCCGAGCATTTCACCCGTTTTTGAATCGTAAACTTCTTCGAATGCGTCTATTTGCAAGTCGTTCGATTCGCGTTTGTCGGAAAGCACTGCCGTGATATCCTCGTCCGAATAGAGGAGCGCCGAAGTTTTGATCGCGGCGCTGTCCGTGCCGTAAAATTCATACAGATAACCGAGGACGGCGGAGCTGCTGCGGACAAATTCTATTTGCTGTACTATCCCGATGCCGTTCACGGTGAATCTTACTGCAAATTTGAGCGAGGTGTCGGACATCCGGTATTTGAGCGCAACGCCGTCCGTGATCTGTATCCTGCCTTCGTTGCGGTACGGTGCGCTTTCGGAACGGTCGGAAATGAGCTCCGCGGAAACAGTGCCGTCACCCGCCAGCAGGGTTACGCGCTCGCCGTCAACGGCAATGCGCAGGCGGAAGGTTATCCCTCCGAGGCTGACGGAACCCGTAAACTCGTCAAAATCTTCGGGATTGCCGTCAATGAAATTCTGATATGCCGAAACGATCGCTTCGCCCGCCGTAAAAACTGCGTTTGCGGCGGTAAGCGCGGTATTCGCCTGCGAAATGCCGTCATAAAGTACATTCAGCTGCTTGCCGATCGTCCTTGTTCCGATTTGATTAACGTTTACGTCGTTTTGGAAAACTTGCCCGTTTGCGGGCATTGCGGCATAAGCCATGTTTTCGGGTGCAAGGGCTGCGGGCAGGAATGCCCACGGCTCGGGACGGTCAAGAATGTCTGCAAGTATTGCGCTTGCCGCCTGCGTTACCGTATATATTTCCAGCGAGGCGGTCAGCGTTTTCGTTTCATAATTGGGGTTGGTAAGAGTTGCCGTTACGGTATAGGTGCCCGCATCCGTCTTTTCATTGTTTTGGTATGTTACGTCCGTGCCCTCGGGCAGGGTGCCGCTTACTGTAAGCGAGTGGGGTTTTCCGTCGTATAACACGCGCGCACTTTCAAGGGTTATGCCTGCGGGGAACTGTGCCTTTTCGATGGTCAGTAGCGCCGTTAATTGCAGCGTTTCATAACCTTCTTTCGATAAGGTCGCCGTAACCGTATATGTGCCGGCGTCCGTCTTGCCGTTATTTTGATAATCTACGTCCGTGCCATCGGGCAGGGTGCCGCGCACCGCCAAAGAGTGCGGCTCGCCGTCATATGTAACCGTTTCGTTTTCAAAAAGAATATCCGTAAATTCGGCAAGCGCGCCGTCTGCAGTGCCCGTACCGCAGGCGGCAAACAGAGTAAAGCAAGAAAATAGAGCAGTTACGAAAAAAATTGAAATAGTTTTTTTCATTCTGGACGAACCTCTGTCGAATATTTAATTAGCAATAAATTGTTGCAATTTTTGCGGGTTTTGCTTGTTCATGAGCGATTCCAAATATTTTTTTAACCCGTTCGGCTCTTTTATGGCATGCGTATCCACATCCCAACGACCGACCATATCTACAATAACGTCGCCGTAATTAAATATTTGTCCTCCCATAGTTTGGTTGATGCGTACGCCGACAATAGTCGTAAGCAGACTTTGCTGTTCTTCCGTATTGAAAACACCGCGGCGCATGATGACGCGCGTATCATAAAATTCAAGACGAAATTTTTTTGTCTTTACGATCAGGCATATCATAATAATGATGGGCACGATCAGCCAACAAAGCAGCACGCACAGAAATATTTTTCCGCCGCATTCGCCCGCCACGCTCTTTTTCGCTACATAATTCGGTTGCATATTCTCCTCCGTAAAATATCATGAAATTCATGATTTATATGAATATATTATAATCACGAAAATCGTGAAAGTCAAGTAAAAATCACGAAATTCGTGTATAACCCAAGTATGAAAGTTTTCGGAGAACGTTTGAAGGAATTGCGGACGGGGAAGGGGCTCACGCAAAAAACAGCTTGCGGCGGTGATGAACGTGAGCGGCAATGCGGTGCACGCGTGGGAAAGCGACAAGCAGGAACCCTCGCTCGCCATGCTCGTGCGGCTTGCCGACTATTTTGAATCGAGTACCGATTATTTGCTCGGCAGAACGGATTATTAAAGGCATAAACTGCGCGTTTTGCCGTCAAAATGTCTTTACGCCTTTCAAAAAACGGTAAATTTTGAACAAATGCTTTACTTTTCGGCGATATTGTGCTATACTTTTCACAAATACACAAGCGGTTGCGTATCGGAGAAGTAATTTATGAAATGTATGTATTGCGGATGCACGGAAAGCAAGGTCATCGACAGCCGTTCCACGGACGAGGACCGCACCATACGCAGGCGGCGCGAGTGTATGCAGTGCGGCAGGCGCTTTACCACTTACGAAACCATCGAAACGACGCCCGTGCTCGTCATCAAAAACGACGGTACGAGGCAGGCATTCGACGCAAACAAAATCAAAAACGGCATTATAAAGGCGTGCGAAAAGCGCCCCGTTTCCCTGTCTAAGATAGATAAGCTCGTCGAAGATATCAAAAAAGAGATCTACAATTCGCTCGAACAGGAAATATCTTCCAAACGGATCGGCGAAATGGTCATGGACGGGCTGCGCGGCATCGACGAGGTCGCATATGTTCGTTATGCGTCGGTATACAGGCAGTTTACCGACATATCTTCCTTTATGCGCGAGTTGGAAGCGCTCATGCAGCATAAAGACAATAAAACAGACGAAAAACAGCCCGAATGACGGGCTTTTTTCTTCTCTTCGGAATATTATGACGAAAAAGATCTTTGTGGGCGGCGTTCCCGTCGGCGGGGGCGAGCGAATCAAAATACAATCGATGACGACGGCAAAGACGAGCGACGTGCCCGCCGTGCTCGGACAGATAAACGCCTTGGCAAATGCGGGGTGCGACATCGTGCGCGTCGCCGTGCCCGACGAGGCGGCGGCGCGGGCGGTCAGAGAAATTAAAGCCGCGTCGCCCGTTCCCGTCGTTGCGGATATCCATTTTTCGGCAAGGCTTGCAGTGCTCGCCATCGAAAACGGGGCGGATAAGGTGCGCATCAATCCCGGGAACATCGGAGGAGAGGATAAAATTTCGCTCGTTGCCGACTGCGTAAAGGCGCATCATATCCCCGTGCGGGTGGGCGCAAATACGGGCAGCATCGAAAAGGGGTTTCTCGAAAAATACGGAAAGAACGAGTTTTCCCTCGTGGAGAGCGCGCTCTATAACGTGGGCATCCTCGAAAAGCACGGCATATCCGATATCGCCATTTCGGTGAAGGCGTCCGACGTGCCGCTCACCGTGCGCGCGTACAAACTTCTTTCGCAAAGATGCGATTATCCGCTGCACCTCGGCGTTACGGAGGCGGGCACGAAGGAGAGCGGCGTCGTAAAGAGCAGCATCGGCATAGGCGCGCTGCTTTTGGACGGCATAGGGGACACGATACGCGTTTCCCTTTCGGCAGATCCCGTGGAAGAAATTTACGCCGCCAAGCGCATCCTGCGCGCGCTCGGGTTGGAAGATGAGTATGCCGACGTGATCGCCTGCCCGACCTGCGGGCGGTGCGAGTGGGATTGCATGGCGCTCGCCGAAAAGGTGGAAAAGCGCGCATTCGGCGCGAAAAAGAAGTGCAAGATCGCCGTGATGGGCTGTATCGTGAACGGTCCCGGAGAGGCTGCGGACGCAGACCTCGGCATCGCGGGCGGGAAAGACGCCTGTCTTATTTTCCGCAAGGGCAAACCGGAAGTAAAAGTTGCCGCGGAGCGCGCGGAAGAGGAATTTTTGAAACGAGTGGACGGGCTTTTAGGTAGATAGAATGACGAGAGAGGAATTTTTGGTGCGGCTGCACGAAAGGGAAAATTTCGGGCGTGCCGTGCTCAGCAAGATCGTTTTTAATAAAACAGGCAGGGCATGCGAGTTCTGCATCGTTACCGATAGGGCATATACGGCGGAAGACGAGGCATACGCGCGCGAGCTGGCGGAAAAAGCGGCGCCCGCGTCGCTTTCCGCGTCGGTAAAATTGACAAAGCTTGTCGCCGAGGACGGGTTGGTAAAACACAGGATATGCGAATATCTTTCGCACAACCACCGCGCCGCGGCTGCATTCGTCAAGGAAGAGGACATACGCATAGAGCGGGGCGAAAAGATCAGGTTTGTTTTCGGCGTGGACGAAGAGGAAAAGAGGTTTTTTGAAACGCGCGGCATCCTCGAGGGCGTCGCCGCCATGCTGGAAAACAATTTCTGCGAAAAGTTCGAGGGCGCGCTCGAATATAAAGACAAGGGGGGCATACCCGAAGAGGAGCCCGAGGCGGACGACGACGAGCCTTTCGATTACCGCCCCGCGCGCACATTCAAGATACACGACTTCGAACCGATAGACTTTGCGGACGTACCCAAAGTTGCCACATACATCAAAGACTGCACTTTCCGGTCCAATTCGCTGACGGTATGCGGGCGGATAGAATTCGTGCAGGAGCGCACCTCGCAGAAGGGAAAGCCGTATCTTCGGTTCAATATATCGGACGGCACGGCGCGCATGAGCTTTTCCTACTTCATCAAAAAGAAGACGGAAGAAAAGGTGCGCGCTTTACAGCAGGGCGATTGGATCGTCTGCACGGGCGAGAACGAATTTTACAACGACCGCCTGAGCTTTACGGCGCGGTACATAAACAGGGGAAACCCGCCGCCCGACTTTGTGCCCGAAAAGATGCCTACCAAGGCGGCGCCCGCGCATTACAAAGTTATTTTCCCCGAAAAGCTGACCGACTATAACCAGCTGAACCTTTTCGACCGGAGCGTGATACCCGATTGCCTGCGGGAAAACACTTTTGTGGTTTTCGACTTGGAAACGACGGGACTCGTGAACATACCGACGAACGGCAGGATGGATGCGATCACCGAGATCGGCGCCGTCAAGATCATAGACGGGGAAATACGCGAGCGGTTCACCACCCTCGTCAATCCCGAACGGCCGCTTTCGGAGGAGATCGTAAAGCTCACCGGCATCACCGACGACATGGTAAAGGACGCGCCCAAGATAAGCGAGGTCATCCCCGATTTTTATAAATTCTGCGAAGGGTGCTACCTCGTCGGCCACAACGTGCAGTTCGACTACCGTTTCATCCAATATTACGGGATGCAGGAAGAATATGCATTCGAGCAGAAAACATTCGATACGCTGTCCATCGCGCAGACGGAACTGTTCCTTAAAAACTACAAGCTTGATACCATTGCCGACCATTACGGCATCGTGTTCAACCACCACCGGGCGTGTGACGACGCGCTTACCACGGCAAAAATTTTTATCGAATTGATTAAAGCGAAAAAATGCTTGCCAAACGTTTAACGGTATGGTATAATATACATACTGAATACGTTAGCTTGGAATTGAGAGTGGGTCACCGCTCTCAAATCTTTTTATGCGCGGGTTTTTCCGCGGCAAAGGAGCTGAAATGAAGGTAAAAAGCACGGCAGAAATTGAAGAGGCTCTTGCGCCGGTCGCCGCGTCGCTCGGCGTGGAGATATACGAGGTCGTATTCAAACAGGGCAAAAATCCGTCGCTCACCGTATTTTTGGATACGGAGAAGGAAGGCGGCATCGATCTGGATACCTGCGAAAAATTTCATAACGCGATCGATCCCGTGCTCGACGAATTGGATCCGACGTTCGGCTTGCCGTACACGCTCAACGTGAGCAGCCCCGGCATAGACCGCCCGTTTAAAAAGGACAGCGACTATTTGCGCCACATCGGCGGCAAAGTCGAAATAAAGCTGTACGCGCCCATAAAGGGGGAGAAGTTTTTTGAGGCGGTCCTTTTGGAATATGACGCGTCTGCGGGCAACGTGACCGTGGAAAAGGGCGGCGAGGTCATAAAGCTGAATCTTTCGCAAATCGTAAAAATGTCCGAAGCGATCGACTTCGATTGATAAGGGCGGCGCATAAATTTATATCATTAAAACATCGAGGAGACGAAAATGGTTAACAAAGAGTTCTTTGCTGCGCTTGAAGATCTGGAAGCGGAAAAGGGGATCAGCAGCGAGATATTTCTCGAAGCGCTCCGCGGGGCGCTGGTCGCGGCATATAAAAAGCAGTATGAAGGCGGCGCGGGCACGGTGGACGTGGCGCTCAATCCCGAAAAGGGTTCCATCAAATTTTATACGGTAAAGACCGCGGTGGAAGAGGTCGCCGATCCCGAAAAGGAGATATCTCTGACGGAAGCGCAGCTGCTGAAAAAGAGTTATAAGCTCGGCGACGAGGTGCGCGAAGAATTCGTGCCGAAAAATTTCGGGCGCATCGCCGCGCAGACCGCGAAACAGGTCATCCTGCAAAAACTCCACGAAACGGAGCGCGACAACACGCTCAGCGAATATTCCGACAAAAAGGACGAGCTGATGACATGCGTCGTGCGCAAAGTAGACGCGCGCAACGTATATGTAGAACTCGGCAAAGGGCAGGTGGAAGGCGTGATGCTCCCGCAGGATCAGGTGCCCGGCGAAAAATATAACGTCAATGACCGCATCAAGGTGTATGTAAAGAATATCAAGAACAACGGCAGGAACGCACAGGTGCTCGTATCGCGCGCGTCGGCTGGGCTTGTAAAGAGGCTTTTCGAAGAGGAAGTGCCCGAAATCAAGTCGGGCGCGGTCGTCGTAAAGGCGATCACGCGCGAGGCGGGGCAGCGCACGAAAATGGCGATCGCAAGCGTCGATCCGCAGGTGGATGCGGTCGGTGCGTGCGTCGGCAACAAGGGTGCGCGCGTCAATGCCGTCGTTGCCGAGTTGAACGGTGAAAAGGTAGATATCATTCAGTGGAGCGAAAACCCGCTCGAATTTATCGCAAAGGCGCTTTCCCCCGCAAAGGTCATATCCGTTACGCAGGTCGACGAAAAGTCTGCGATAGCGGTCGTGCCGGACGACAAACTTTCGCTCGCCATCGGCAGAGACGGGCAGAACGCCCGCCTTGCGGCGCGGCTCACCGGCTGGAAAATAGACGTGAAGAGCGAGAGCGCGGCAGCAAAATTGGCGACATTGCAGCAGCCTTCGGAAGAAGATGTTTCGGGCGAGGAAGAAGAAATTGCGGCGGACGACGCGGCGCCCGCCGAAGCAGAGGAATAAACAGAGGCTGCAAGAGGTGTTCTTTTGAAAGTAAAAAAGATACCGATGCGTATGTGCATCGCCTGCCATGAGATGAAACCGAAAAAGGAGATGCTTCGCATCGTAAAACCCAAAGAAGGGGATGTGTTCATCGATTTTTCGGGCAAAGCGGCTGGGCGCGGCGCATATATTTGCGACCATCCCGACTGCATCAAAAAACTGAAAAAGGCGAAATTGCTCAATAAAACTTTTTCAATGCAGATATCCGACGAAGTGTATCAGCGGATCGAGGAGGAGTTTTTTGCAGGCAACAAGTAAGGCGCTGCGCTATATAGGGCTGTGCATAAAGGCGGGAAAACTCACTTGCGGGTTCAACGCTCTGGAAGCGGAAAAAAAGAACGTGTATCTGTTGCTCATGTGCGCGTCCGCATCCGAAAACGCCCGAAAGAGCGCGCTTAAACTCAAAAATAAATTCGGCTGCGAATTGCTCATATATACGGGCGGGCTTTTGGAAGACGTGACGGGCAAGCCCAATTGCAAGATAGCGGCAGTGAGGGAAAAAAATCTGGCGGGAGCGATCCTGTCGGTTTCCGGCGACGATTTGAAAATCTATTCGGGAGGCAATTGTTAGCAACATGGCAGAGGCAAAGAAGAATTACGCGAATATCGAAAACATCAATACTCTTCTCGGTGCCGACGGGATAGGCTCGCTCATGAAGGAAGTGCAGAGCACGGAAAAGCGGGTGAGCGATATCCTGAAAAAGCTTTCCGACCTTGAAAGCGCGGCGAAACAGCGCGCGCAGGAAGAGGCGGAAAGGGAAGAAATGGCTCGTGCCGAAGAGGAGCGCGCGGCGCGTGAGGCCGCCGCGGCGGAGAAAGCCGCGGCTGAAAAAGCTGCCGCGGAAAAGGCCGCCGCCGAGAAAGCCGCTGCGGAAAAGGTGAAAGAACAGCCTGCCGAAACGCCCCATGCGGCGCCGGGCGAGGAAACCGCGGCGGAAAGCGTGCAGAAAAAAGTTCCCGAAGAGAAAAAGCAGGAGCAGGAAACGCGCCCCGCGGAAAAGCGCGCGGAAGAAAGGCCCGCCGAAGAAAAGCGCCCCGCCGCGCGGCAGGACCGCACCTTCGTCAACAGCGAACGCGGCGAACGCCCCGCGCGCCCGACATACGACAGGAGCCAGGGCGGGGGGTATCAGAACGCGAACGGAGAACGCCCCGCATACGGCGCTCAGCGTCCTCAATACGGCGACAGACGGCCTGCGGGCGCAGGCTCGGCGCAGAGACCTTACGGCGGAACGGCCGGTGCGGCGAGGGCGCCTATGGGCGCAAGGCCCGCGGGCGGAGCAAGACCGGCAACGGGCGGACCGCGTTTCGGTTCCGCGCCGCAGGTCGCGCCTCCCGTTCAGAATAAAAACAACAATAAGAAGAAAACGTACGATAAACCTTACGTCGAGCAGAAAAAGACGGTCAATAAGCGCGCGCTCGTAAAACAGCAGGTTTCCGTTTCGGATTTTGACGAGGATAAGAGCGGTTACAGAAAACTGCGCGTCAAAAAGCAGAAACAGCAGACGGTGCAGACCATCAAGATCGATCATGCGGTCGTAACGAGCGAAAACATTCCTCTCAAAGTGCTCAGCGAAAAGCTCGGCATCACGGCTGTGGAGATCTCCAAGCGGCTGTTCAAAGAGGGTATCGCAAAGACCATCAACGATTCCATCGATTACGATACCGCGGCGTATATCGCGGCGGATCTGGGCATAGAGCTCGAATACAAGCCCGAAAAGACGGCAGAAGAGGCGCTCAGCGAAATTTACGGCGAAGAAACCGCGGGGAGCGAAAACGACGTTACACGTCCTCCCGTCGTTACCGTAATGGGGCACGTCGACCACGGCAAAACTTCCTTGCTCGATAAGATCAGGAGCACCAATGTTACCGCGGGCGAAGCGGGCGGCATCACCCAGCACATCGGCGCATATTCGGTCACGGTGGGCGGAAAGGTCATCACCTTCCTCGATACGCCGGGGCACGAAGCGTTCACGGCGATGCGTGCGCGCGGCGCGCAGGTCACGGATATCGTCGTTTTGGTCGTTGCGGCGGACGACGGCATCATGCCGCAGACGGTGGAAGCGATCAACCACTCCAAAGCGGCGAATGTGCCCATCATCGTTGCGGTCAACAAAATGGATAAGCCCGAGGCAAACCTCGACCGCGTAAAACAGGAACTCACGAACAACGAACTCGTTCCCGAAGAATGGGGCGGCGACACCATCGTGGTGCCCGTTTCCGCAAAGACGGGCGAGGGCATCGAAAACCTTTTGGAAACCATCAACCTCGTCGCGGAAGTCAAGGAGCTGAAAGCGAATCCGAACCAGCCTGCCCGCGGCACCATCATCGAGGCAAAGCTGGATAAGGGCAAGGGCCCCGTTGCGTCTGTACTCATTCAAAACGGTACGCTGCACACCGGCGACAGCATCATTTCCGGCACGACGTCGGGCAGGGTGCGCGCCATGATAGACGACAAGGGCAGAACGGTAAAATCCGCCGGTCCGTCTATGGCGGTCTCCATTTTGGGCTTGGAAGAAGTGCCGAATGCGGGCGATTCCATCATTGCGGTCGAGCAGGATAAACTCTTAAAACAGGTGCTCGAAGAGAGAAAGCGCAAGGAAAGCGAGTCGATGATCAAATCGCAGACGCGCGTCACGCTCGACGACGTGTTCGGCAAGATCGCCGAAGGGCAGATCAAGGGGCTGAACATCATCGTAAAAGGCGACGTGCAGGGCTCCGTCGAGGCGGTCAAGCAATCTCTCCTCAAACTTTCCAACGACGAAGTGCGCGTGCATATTCTGCACAGCGGCGCGGGCGCCATCACCGAATCGGACGTGATGCTCGCCGACTCTTCGAATGCGATCATCGTCGGCTTTAACGTCCGCCCTGATACGAAGGCGAAGGCGCTTGCAGAGCGCAGCGGCGTAGACGTGCGCACATACAGGATCATTTACGAACTTCTCGACGACATACAGGCGGCGCTGAAAGGCATGCTCGCGCCTAAGTACAGGGAAGTGATGACGGGCAAATGCGACGTGTTGCAGACGTTCAAGATCACGGGCGTCGGCATGGTCGCGGGCTGCTATGTGACGGAAGGCAAGATCGTGCGCAGCGGCAAACTTCGCATTTACCGCGACGATATCATGATCGTCGAAGGCGCGGTCCGCCAACTCAAGCGCTTCAAAGACGACGTGAAAGAGGTTTCGGGCGGCTTTGAATGCGGCGTGAGCATTGACGGGTTTGACGGCATCAAGGTCGGCGACGTCATAGAATGCTATATCACGGAAGAGATACCCGCTTAAACGGCGGAATCGCCGTCGCGGCTTTGCGGTGCGCAATGCGCTGCATTTGTTCCGTGATATCAAAAAACAGAAATATCGGCGGAGATCCGTTGCGGAGCGTTTCCGCGGCGGATCTTTTTTCATCGCGGCGCATTCGGCGCCGCAAAGGAGGATATTATGAAATCACTGCGGGGGGAGAGGCTTTCTTCCGAATATCAGAAAGCCGTCTACGAGATCATCTCCACATCGTTAAAAAACAGGACGGATAAAATAAAGGGGCTTGTCAGCGTGACGGGCGCCGACGTTTCTCCCGACCTGAAAAACGCGAAAATTTACGTCAGCATACTCGCCAAAAACAAAGAAGAGGAGCAGGCGACGTTTGAAGAGCTTTGCGCGCACGCGGGCTTTATCCGCCATGAATTGGCACATATGATGCGCTCGCGCACCGTGCCCGAAATAAGGTTTTTCAAAGACGGCAGCATGGAATACGGCGAAAAGATAGACTGCATCATAAAGCGGTTGGAAGAGCAGGAAAAAACCGGCGGAGAAGAGGGGGAAAGCAAATGACGGTTACGCTTGCCGAACTTGCGGAAAAGCTGAAAGCGCTCGAAAGCGCGGTCATATTCTGCCATATGCGCCCCGACGGCGACGCGATCGGCTCGGCGATGGGACTGAAACGGCTGCTTGCGAATTGCGGCGTAAAGTGCTCGGTCGCGTGCGAGAGCGCCATACCCCGAAAATTTGACTTTTTGCTGGATACGTCTGCGTTTTCCGCTCCCGTAGACATGAGTGCGGAGGCATTCATCGCCGTCGATTCGAGCGACGAAAACAGGCTCGGAAAATACGGCGACGTTTTTATGCAGGCGAAAAAGGTCAAATTCAATATCGATCACCACATCTCCAATACGCGCTTTGCCGACTATAATTTCGTGGACGACGTAGCGGCGTCGTGCGAGATCATGGTGCGCCTTTCCGAATATCTCGGCGGCGTGAACGACGCGCTTACGGCAAATTTTCTGATGACGGGGCTGAGCTCGGATACGGGCAACTTCGCGCACAAAAACGTGACGGCGGATACATTCCGCGCTGCGGCGTATCTTGCGGAGCGCGGCGCGGATATCAACCTCGTGCAATACAACATGTTCAAAAAACAGAGCAAGGAGCGGGCGCGCCTGTTCGGCGAAACGATGTCTAAGATCCGCTACTTTGCAGAGGGGAAAATCGCGATGATCGCCGTTACGAAGGAAGATCTGAGCCGTACGTGTGCGTCTTCCGACATGACGGAGGGATTTATCGACTTTCCTCTCGGCATCGAGGGCGTGGAAGTTGCCGCCTGCCTGTTGGAAACGGGCAGCAAAAAATTTAAAATATCTCTCCGCTCGAAGGGGAAGGCAAACGTCAACGAGATCGCCGCGGTGTACGGCGGCGGAGGGCATATACTTGCCAGCGGCTGCATGATCGGCGGAGAGCTTGAAGAGGTCGTCGACAAGCTGCGCTATACCATAATGCAGCACCTTGCCGACTGAGAGATTATTCAAAAGGAACGGCGGTTTTTATATGGAAAACATCAGCGGATTTATCTGCCTGAATAAACCTGCGGGTATGTCGAGCGCCGCCGCGGTATCTAAGGTGAAACGGGCGACCGGCATGGCGTGCGGGCACATGGGCACGCTCGATCCCATGGCGGAGGGCGTGCTTCCCGTAGCTGTGGGCAATGCGGCGCGGCTGTTTCAATATTTGCTTGAAAAGGAAAAGACCTACCGCGCCGTGTTTCGTTTCGGCGTGGAAACGGATACGCTCGATGCTACGGGTACGATCCTCCGCGAGGGATTGCCCGTGCCGACCGGCGCGGCGATAGAGAGCGTTTTGCCCGAATTTATCGGCAATATCGAACAGATGCCGCCCGCATACAGCGCCAAAAGCGTGAACGGTGTGCGCGCCTATATGCTTGCGCGCCAGGGGAAAGAGGTGCAATTAAAGGCGAAAACGGTGCGGATAAACGAATTTTCCCTCGTCGGGGGCGAAGGCGACTCGTTTGAATTCGTCATACGCTGCGGGGGCGGAACATACGTCCGCTCTCTCGGCAGGGACCTTGCGGCAAAGCTGGATACCTGCGCGTCGATGACAAAGCTCGTGCGGGAAAAGAGCGGCTATTTTACGCTCGAAAACAGCATCGGATTAGACGGGCTTGCCGATTGGCGCTCCTGCCTGATCCCGCCCGACGCGGTGTTCGATATGCCGTCCGTCGACTTTGACGGCGGCGATGCGAAGAAATTAAAAAACGGGCTTTCGCTCGGCTTTACGGGCAAGGACGGGCTTTACAAACTCTACCTTGACGACGAGTTCTACGGCATAGCCGAGGTAAAGGAAGGGCGCGTGCGCGCCAAGGCAAGAATATGCGCATAGTACATTACGGAGAGTGCGGCGAGCCGTGTGTATTCCTGCTCGGCTATTTCGATGCGGTGCATATAGGGCACAGAAAACTGATCGAACGCGCGAAGGTGCTCGCAAAGCAGTTGGGCGTGAAGGTCGCCGCGCTCACCTTTTCTGACGCGAAAAACGGCGAGCAGGTGTATGTGCTTGCCGAACGTGAGGCATTGCTCGGCAGGCTCGGCGTAGACTATTTATACGTCGCGCGGTTTGACACTGCATTCAAAAATACGGAAGGGGAGAGTTTCCTCGATACCGTAACGGACAAATGTTCTGTGAAGGCATTCGTGTGCGGAGAGGACTTTCGGTTCGGAAAAAACGCTGTTTGCGGCGCTTTATGTCTGACAGAGTACTGTAAAAAACGTGCGATAATGTCTGAAATTCTGCCCCTCGTGTCCGTCGGCGGGCAGAAGGCTTCGGCAACGCTTGCAAAAAAATATTTGGACGAAGGGAATATAGAGGCGCTCAATGCCATGCTCGGCGAGCCGTATTTTATTATGGGTACGGTTGCAACGGAAGGTCGGCACGTCGGCAGGAGCCTCGGGTTCCCCACGGCGAATTTGCACCCCGCGGCGGGGAAGTATCCCCTCGCGCAGGGCGTGTATGCGGTGCGCACGGAAGTGAACGGAAAAGAGTTTCGCGGCATTGCGAATTTCGGACCGCGCCCGACATTCGGCGACGGACGCGTCGTATGTGAAACTTACATAGACGGCTTTTCGGGCGATCTGTACGGGCAAGAGCTTACGGTGCGTTTCGATTTCCGCATAAGGGGGATCATGAAGTTTTCCTCGGCGGAAGAACTGAAAAAACAGCTTGAAAAAGATTTGGAGAAAATACGATGATTTTATTCGGACCGAGCGGCAACAGCGAAAGTTTTTACGCGGCGGGGTATTCGCATACCGAGCAGTCGGCAAAGTTCGTAAAGGATATGGGGCTTGACTGTTTCGAATACTCTTTCGGCAGGGGCGTGCGCATGACGGAGGCGAAGGCGATTTCCATCGGCAACGCCTTTCGCGAACAGGGCGTGGAGATAAGCGTGCATGCGCCCTATTACATCAATTTTGCAAATCCCGACGACGAAAGCGCGCAAAAATCTTACGGGTATGTTTTGGACAGCGGAAAAATGCTCAAACTGATGGGCGGAAAGCGCTGCGTGTTTCACTCTGCCACGCAGGGCAAGATGGAGCGCGAGGCTGCCGTCGCGCTTACGGAAGACAGACTGAAAGTTTTGCGCGATTATATCTATCTCAACAATTTGGAAGACCTGTATTTCTGCCCGGAAACGATGGGCAAGCTCGCGCAGATCGGCACACTCGAAGAGGTCGTGCGCTTTTGCAAGATCGATAAGGTGTTTTTGCCTGCGGTGGACTTCGGGCACCTCAACGCCCGCGAACAGGGAAGCTTGAAAACGGTCTCCGATTATAAAGAGCGGTTGGAATACATGATAAGCGAGCTCGGCTACGAGCGCGTCAAACATTTTCACGTTCACTTTTCAAAAATACAGTATTCCGCGAAGGGTGAAGTTCGTCACCTTACCTTTGCCGATACCGAATACGGCCCCGAATTCGCGCCGCTTGCGGCGGCGCTCAAAGAGCTGAAATTGGAGCCGTATGTCGTGAGTGAGTCGGCTGGCACACAGGCGGAAGACGCGTCAGAGATGAAGCGGATTTACGAGGCGCTGTAAAACGGGGTGCTGTGCGCCTTTTTCCTGCAAAAATTGGAACAAAAACTGCGCCCGATATGTGCCGAAAAATTGACTTGCAATGAAAAATTTGATAAAATAATTGCATGGACAATACGAAAAAGGTTTTTCGTTCTATAAAGGCGGACGCGATGCTCACCGTTAGCCCCGATCTGCGCAGGTATCTTACGGGATTTGCGAGCAGTTTCGGCTTTGTGTATACCGATGCGCAGGAGAGCGTCTTTTTTACCGATCCTCGCTATGCGGAAGGGGCGCGTGCCGCGTTGAAAAACACTTTTATCGCGGTAGAGGTCGCCAAGAGCGAAGAGACCGTTTTAGATTATATAAAGAGCAAAAAAATAAAGACGCTTGCCGTTCCGACGGAGCGGCTGACGCTGGTGCAGTACGGGATGCTGAAAAAGAGGAAATTCAAACTCTTTGACTGTATGCCCGCGCTTAACGCCGCGATGAGCGTAAAAACGGAAGAAGAGATCGCTTGCATCGCCCGCGCGGCAGATATCGCGGAAAAGGCGTATCTTACGCTTTTGGAAGAGCTGAAAGAGGGCATGACCGAAAACGAAACGGCAGGGCTGCTCGAGTACCTCATGCGCAAGTACGGCGCGGAGGACCGCTCCTTTGAAACGATCGCCGCATTCGGGAAAAACTCGTCCGTGCCGCACCATGCGGCAGGCGCGGACAAGCTGAAAAGGGGGATGCCCGTGCTGTTGGATTTCGGATGCAAATTCGGAGGATATTGTTCCGACATCACGCGCACCTTTCTTTTCGGGAACAGTGCGGACGATGAATTCAAGACCGTTTACGGGCGGGTTTTGGAGGCGCACAAAATCGCTGCGGAAAACATACGCGACGGCATGACCGGCAAATCGGCAGACGCTTTGGCGCGCGACTATCTCAAAAAATTCGGGCTGGATAAATTCTTTACACACTCTTTGGGACACGGGATCGGCGTGAATATCCACGAGGCTCCGCGGCTTTCCCAAACGAGCACGGACGTGCTGAAAAACGGCATGGTGTTTTCGATAGAGCCGGGTGTGTACTTTGAAGGAAAATTCGGTATTCGTATAGAAGACAGCGTCACTATCGAAAACGAGAGGGTAAAATCCTTCATGAAAACGGAAAAAGGGCTGACGGTACTGTAAGTCCGGGGCTTTATTCATAGCGGTCTTTGCGCCGCGCAAGTTTAAGTAAATTTTTAAGGAGAACAGACATGATTTCAGCAGGAGATTTCAGAAAGGGCGTGACCATCGAATATAACGGCAACGTATACGTCGTCGTGGAGTTCCAGCACGTTAAACCCGGCAAGGGCGCGGCGTTCGTCCGCACCAAGCTCAAAAACGTCGTTACGGGCGCGGTGCTCGAGCAGACATTCAACCCTTCCGAAAAGGTGGAGAACGCGCACATCGAAACCAAAAAAATGACTTATTCCTATACGGACGGCGAGCTGTATTGGTTCATGGACGATGAGTTCAACCTCACGCCGCTCAACCACGATCAGGTGGAAGACGCGCTCAAATACATCAAAGAAAACGATACCGTCACGGTGCGCTTCTATAAGGGAGCGGCCTTCTCGGTGGAGTGCGAGAACTTTGTGGAATTGAAGATCGTCGAGGCGGAGCCGGGTGTGAAGGGCAATACCGCGACCAATGCGACCAAAATGGCGACGCTCGAAACGGGTGCGAAAATTCAGGTGCCCATGTTCGTCAACGAGGGCGAGACCATCCGCGTAGACACCCGCACGGGCGAGTATATGGAGCGCGTAAAGTAAAAACGGAATATGCGCCCTTTCTCGGGCGCGGAAATTGTGCGCAGCCGCAACGCGCGGCGCGCACGATATACGGCGCCGCGGTCGGCTGCTTTTTCTAAGGTTGAAGATTTTTTGCACGAAGAGGGAAAGCGTACCGATCGGTGATATGCACCCCAAAAGTTGGACAGACTTTTGGAGGTGCATATTTTTATGGCAAAAAAAGGAAATAAGCAGAAA
>CALVST010000025.1 GCA_944359365.1 uncultured Clostridia bacterium | reverse complement strand
TCCAAACAATATAACCAAAGTAATGTTGCTGACCCGTAGAACGGTCAAATCCAAACAACATTATTATACGAGAACAAATGATGTTTGCGGGAATCGTTTTACAAATTTCCCGCGGTATGGTAAAATAATAGGTATTCCAAAAGGCGGTGAATGAATATGCCTGAAATCAAAATATCTTTGGCCGGGGACCTCGGCAGCGGCAAGTCTACGGTGGGCAGGCTTTTGGCGGAAAAATTCGGCGCGCAGATGTATTCCACGGGCACCATACAGCGCGAACTTGCCGAAAAAATGGGCATGACTACCCTCGAACTCAACAAATATTCCGAAACGCATCCCGAAATAGACGGGATGATCGACGACGGGCTGCGCACCCTCAACGAGCGGAAAATATCCGTCGTCATCGATTCGCGCATGGCGTGGCACTTTGTGCCCTCCTCCTTTTCCGTGTATATGTCTGCCGATCCCGCGGTCGCGGCGGCGCGCATTATGAATGCGGGAAGGTCGAGCGAGCCGTTTTCGGGCATAGACGAGGCGATCCGTTCGATCGCCGCGCGAAGAAAGAGCGAACAGGCGCGCTATATGCAGCTTTACGGCGTGGATATCATGGATATGAAAAATTACGACTTCGTGATCGATACCTCGGAAATTCCTCCCGAACTTGTCGCCGAACGCATCGCGGCGGCGTATGAAAAGAGCGGAAAGGGCGGAGCAAAATGAGCCGCTGCCAAAGCATAGAGCGCAGCATCATCACCACTTACCGCAAAACGGTGTGGAGCCGCTTCGTGCGCGCCGTAAAGGAATATGCGCTCATCTCCGAAGGGGATAAGATCGCCGCGTGTATTTCGGGCGGCAAAGACTCGATGCTGCTCGCAAAATGTTTGCAGGAACTGCAAAGGCACGGGCCGGTCAAATTTTCCCTTGAATTTCTTGCGATGGATCCCGGATACGCGCCCGCCAACCGCGCGCTCATCGAAGAGAACGCAGCCCTGTTAGAGCTTCCGCTGCACATATTCGAAACGCAGATATTCGGCGCGGTCGCGTCCGTCGAAAAGAATCCGTGCTATCTGTGCGCGCGCATGCGGCGCGGGTATCTGTATGAAGAGGCGAAAAAACTCGGCTGCAACAAAATAGCGCTCGGGCACCACTTCGACGACGTGATAGAGACCATTCTGATGGGCATTTTTTACGGCGGGCAGATGCAGAGCATGCCGCCCAAACTGAAAAGCACGAGCCACCCCGGGATGCAGCTCATCCGTCCTCTTTATTATGTGCACGAAGAGGACATCGTGCGTTGGAAAGAACATAACGGGCTCAGCTTTTTGCGGTGTGCGTGCAGGTTTACGGAAAACTGCGCGCGGCACGAAGAGGAATCCAAGCGCTATGAAATGAAAAAACTCGTGGCGCAGATGAAAAAGACCAACCCGAATGCGGACATCAGCATTTTCCGCAGCGCATACAACGTGCACGTCGATACCCTCATCGAATACGACGCGAAAGGCAAAAGATATCCGTTTTTAGAACGGTACGACGAAAAATAATACAATGCCCCGCCGCAGTGTAAACTGCGGCGGGGCAATTTTTTGCGTAAAAAACAGAAAAAGCATTTGAATGTCTTGACAGATGTCGTCTTTTCGTGTATAGTTTCATAGACACAAAAATCAGGCAGGTCGAACATGGAATATACGGCGGAAAAGATCCGCGCGCTGAAAGCGGAAAAGGATGCGGTCATTCTCGCGCATTATTACGCGCCCGACGAGGCGCAGGCGGTCGCCGACTATGTGGGCGATTCCTTTTACCTCGCAAAAGCGGCTACCGAAACGCGCTCGCAGACCATCGTCTTTTGCGGGGTGCATTTTATGGGGGAGAGCGCGAAAATACTCAACCCTTCCCGCCGCGTGCTGATGCCCGATCTTACGGCAGACTGCGCGATGGCGCATATGGCAACGGAAGAACAGATCAAAAAACTGCGCGCCGAGGTCAGGGACCTTGCCGTGGTTTGCTACATCAATTCGACGGCGCGGCTCAAAAGCCTTTCGGACGTGTGCGTCACTTCGTCGAATGCGGTGAAGATCGCGCGCGCGCTGCCCGAAAAAAATATATTGTTTATACCCGACCAAAACTTGGGTGAATATGTCGCCGCGCAGGTCCCTGAAAAGAATTTTTACTTTTCGGGCGGTTACTGCCCCGTACACGCGCACCTTACCGAAGAAAGCGTGCTCGCGGCAAAAGCGGCGCATCCCGCAGCCGAGGTGCTCACGCACCCCGAATGCACCGAAAAAGTGCGCGCCGCGTCAGACTTTATCGGAAGCACTGCAGAGATCATTGCCCGCGCCGAAAAGAGCGGAGCGGCGGAATTTATCGTCTGCACCGAACCGGGCGTATTGTTTGAACTCAGACGCCGCTGCCCGGGCAAAAAGTTTTACCCTGCCGCGCCCGAATGCCTCGACATGAAGCGCAACACGCTCGCAGGCATCGGAAACTGCCTCGCTTCGGGCAGCGGAGAGGTCGTGCTCGAAGAGGCGGACATTCGGGCGGCGGAGCGCCCCCTGCGGCGCATGCTCGAACTCGCAAAATGAGGGAATTATGCCGACGATAAGAGAAAAATACGACGTGCTCATCGCGGGTACGGGCGTTGCGGGGATCAACTGCGCCCTGCACCTTCCCGCAGACGCACAGGTGCTCATGCTCACGAAATCTGCCGCGGACAGGAGCGATTCCTTTCTCGCGCAAGGGGGTATCTGCGTTCTGAAAGAGCCGTCCGACTACAATAAGTATTTTGAGGACACCATGCGCGCGGGACATTACGAAAACGATCCCGCCGCGGTGGAACTGATGATAAAGAGTTCGCCCGCGCTCATCGGGGAGCTTGTAAATTACGGCGTGCGGTTCGCGCGCGACGGGGCGGGGAATTTCCGCTATACCCGCGAGGGCGGCCACAGCGAGCCGCGCATACTCTTTCATGACGACGTCACGGGCAAAGAGATCACTTCTCACCTTTTAGAGGCGGTCAGAAAGCTCCCCAACGTGCATATTCTGGAAGAGTGCGAACTTCTGGATGTGATCTCCGCGGAAAACGAGTGTTTCGGCGGCATCGTGCGCGAAAACAAAACGGGAAAGGTCTTTCCGGTCTATGCGGACTACACCCTGCTCGCGACGGGCGGCGTAGGCGGGCTGTGGGAAAATTCCACCAATTACCGCCACCTTACGGGCGACGCGCTCGGCATCGCCCTGAAAAACGGGATAGAGCTCGAGCACATCGACTATGTGCAGATACACCCGACCACTTTCTATTCGGAAAAGCACGGAAGAAGGTTCCTCATCTCCGAATCCGTCCGCGGCGAGGGCGCGGTCTTGCTCGATAAAAACATGCAGCGGTTCTGCAACGAACTATTGCCGCGCGACATCGTGACCAGCGCCATCCGCGCACAGATGCAGAAGGACGGCACCAAACACGTCTGGCTGGATATGCGCCCCATCGGCGAAAAGACGGTCAGGGAGCACTTCCCGACCATATACCGTCACTGCCTCGACGAGGGGTACGACGTTTTGCGCACGCCCATCCCCGTCGTGCCCGCCCAGCATTATTTTATGGGAGGAGTGAAAGTGGATTTGGACGGCAGGACGAGCATGAAGCGTCTGTTCGCGGCGGGAGAGACCGCCTGCAACGGCGTGCACGGAAAGAACCGCCTTGCAAGCAATTCGCTGCTCGAAAGCCTCATCTGGGCGGAGCGCGCGGCGAAGGCGATGGCTGCGGAAGGGTTCGGCAAAGATGCGCCGCGCCCGCGTGCAGACCTTTTTGCATATTCCGATTACGAAACGATCAAAAAAGATTACGCAGAGGCGATCCGCGAAGAGGCGGAAAGGGAGGAATACTGTGATTGACGAAGTATCTATGAAATTGCGCGCGGACGAACTCATCCGCATGGCGCTCGCGGAGGATGTAACCAGCGAAGACGTTTCCACGAACAGCGTTCTGAAAGATTATACCTTCGGCGAGGCGGAACTGATATGCAAGCAGGACGGCGTCGTCGCGGGGCTTGCGGTGTTTGCGCGCGTATTCGAACTGCTCGGCGAAGGCGCTGACGTCCGTTTTTTCGTAAAGGACGGCGACGCCGTGAAGAAAGGGCAGCTGCTCGCGTCCGTCGCGGGAGATATGCGCGCCATCCTCACGGGCGAGCGCACGGCGCTCAACTATTTGCAGCGCATGAGCGGCATTGCCACCTATACGGCGAATATGGTGAAACTGCTCGAAGGAAGCGGCCTGAAACTCGTGGATACCCGCAAGACCACGCCGAACATGCGCATTTTCGAAAAGTATGCGGTGCGCGTGGGGGGCGGCGGGAACCACCGTTTCAACCTTTCGGACGCGGTGCTGCTCAAAGACAACCATATCGGCGCGGCGGGCGGCGTAAAACAGGCGGTAGCCGCGGCGAAGGCGTATGCGCCGTTCACGATGAAAATAGAGGTGGAAACGGAAAACATGGATATGGTGAAGGACGCCGTCGAAGCGGGGGCGGATATCATCATGCTCGACAACATGACGGACGACGAAATGCGCGCGGCGGTCAAATACATCGCGGGGCGGGCGCTGGTCGAAATTTCGGGCAACGTTACGGCGGAAAACGTATCGCGGCTGAAAAACATCGGCGCGAACGTCGTTTCCTGCGGCGCGCTCACCCATTCCGCGCCTATCCTCGACGTATCCCTGAAAAACCTGCATCCCGTAGATGTTTCCGAATTTTTTGACGAGGAGTAATCGCGAGGGGGAAATATGAACGGAGAGGAAAGGCGCAAAAAGATCGCGTCGCGCATCGGGAGCGAGCCTGTTCCCGCGGCGCGCCTTGCGGAAGAGTTCGGCGTGTCGCGTCAGGTCATCGTGCAGGACGTGGCGCTTTTGCGCGCGGAGGGGACGGACATTCTTTCCACCAACCGTGGCTATGTAGCGGGGCGCAAGGGCGTGCATACGCGCGTATTCAAGGTGCGCCATTCCGATGAGGATACCGAGCGCGAACTGTTCGCCGTAGCCGACGAGGGCGGGTGCGTGGAAAACGTATTCGTGCATCATAAGGTGTACGGTACGCTCACTGCGTATATGGGCATAGACAGCCGCCTGAAAGCCCGCAAATTCATGGAAAAAATAAAGAGCGGCAAATCGGCGCTTTTGAAAAACGTGACGAGCGGGTATCATTATCATACGGTCAGCGCCGAGAGCGAAGAAGCGCTCGACCTTATCGAAGATAAACTGCGCGCGTTCGGTTTTTTGGTGGAACGGACGGAAGACGCGGCGCAAAAATAAGCAAAAAAAGTTAAAAAAGTGCGCGCGCTCCGCTTGACAAAGAGGGCGCGCGCAAGTATAATTTTTTTTGTAGACAACATAATAGATCCGTGAGGGAGTAGCAGGCGCAGTGCATTTTGCGGGGCAAGTCTTCATCCCGTATCCGAAAATCGGATACAGGCTTTCCTTAAATTGCGAGACTCATATAAAGGCGGCGCAGCCGCGCTTATATGGTCGGAGTCTGTCCCTTGCGTTTTTACGGAATTTCGGCCGCGGGCGCATTGTGCCCGCGGATCTTTTTTGTCGGAAAAACATCGGGAGGTTACAGGTTTGAAGTTTTACGAGAAGAGCGCGGAAGAGATCGTAAAAGAGTTGGGTTCGGATGCGCACGCCGGCCTTACTTCGGGGCAGGTGCAGGAAAACGCGGAAAAGTACGGCAGGAACGTGTTTTCCGAAACCAAAAAGAAGTCGCTCTTGCGGCGCATTTGGGAAGCTGCCACCGAGCCCATGCTCATCCTTCTCTTTTTCGCATGGATCATCACCATCGCGGTGAATGTCGTCAAAGAGATACAGACGGGCGACGGCGACTTCATCGAATGTATCGGCATACTCGTCGCCATCGCCATATCCGTGGTGCTCACCGTCGTCATGGAAGGCAAAAGCGCCAAGGCGTTCGAGGAGCTGAACAAGATCAAAGAGGGCATCGAGATCAAGGTCGTGCGCGACGGCATCGTGCAGTACATACCGCAGAGCGAACTCGTCGCGGGCGATATCGTGTACCTTGAAACGGGCAACAAAGTGGTCGCCGACGGCAGGCTCATCGAGAGCGTTTCGCTCACAAGCGACGAATCTTCCCTCACGGGCGAAAGTGTGCCGGTGGAAAAGAACGCCGCCGCCCGGCTTTCGGGCGACATCCCCGTCGCCGAGCGGACGAACATGGTCTTTTCCGGCTGCTTCATCACGGGCGGCACGGGCAAAATGGTCGTAACGGGCGTGGGCGACAATACCGAATTCGGGCTGATCGCGCGCGAGATTCAGAGCGGCGGAGACGGGCAGACGCCCTTGCAGGAGAAGATGGGCAAGCTCGGCAAGGTCATCACCATCGTCGGTGCGGTTTGCGCGGCGCTCATATTCGTCATCCAGCTCGTGCACATCCTCGTAGACGAACCCATAACGTTCGAGAACATCAGCAATGCCTTCATCGAGAGCATCGTCCTCATGGTCGCGGCGGTGCCCGAGGGGCTTCCCACCATTGTGGCGATCTCTCTGTCCATCAACATAGCGAAAATGGCAAAGCAGAACGCGCTCGTCAAAAAGATGATCGCCTGCGAGACCATCGGCTGTATCAACGTCATCTGTTCGGATAAAACGGGCACGCTGACCGAAAACCGCATGACCGTGGTGGACGTGTATGCGGACGGGGCGTATCGCGACGTTTCCGCGCTTTGCAGCCTTCCCATGTTGGAAAACTACTGCGTCAACAGCACCGCCGATCTGTACGAAGAGAGCGGCGCGGTGCGCTTTGTGGGCAACCCCACGGAAGGGGCGCTGCTCGTTTCCGCGGGCAAATGCGGCGTCGATTACAGGCAAAAGAGGGAGGCGGCGGATGTCGCCGAGGTGTATCCCTTCTTTTCGGATACGAAGAACATGACGACCGTCGTGCGGCGGGAGAACGGGTTTGAAGTTTACACGAAGGGCAGCCCCGAAAAGATACTTTCCCTTTGCAATGTTCCCGAAGAGGAGCGGCAGAAGTACGAGGCGGAGATCATGGGGCTGCAAAAGCGCGCGCGCCGCGTGCTCGCCTTCGCGCACAAAGATGTTTCCGCAAAGCCCGAAAGCCGCGAGGATGCGGAAAGCGGCATGATCTTCGATGGGTTCGTCGGCATCACCGATCCGCTGCGCGCAGAAGTGTACGATGCGGTACACGCCTGCAAGGGCGCGGGCATCGACCTGAAAATGCTCACCGGCGACAACATCGTCACCGCGTCCGCCATCGCGAACGAGCTTGGCATCCTCGACGACGATCACATCGCGGTGGAAGCCTCCTATCTGGAAGGGCTTTCCGACGAAGAATTTTCCAAAGTCCTGCCCACCGTGCGTGTCATCGCGCGCAGCACGCCGCTTTTGAAAATGCGCGTGGTCAAAGAGCTCAAATCCAAGGGCAACGTGGTCGCCGTTACCGGCGACGGCATCAACGACGCTCCCGCCCTCAAAAATGCGGACGTGGGCATCGCCATGGGTATATCGGGCACGGAAGTTTCCAAAGAGGCGGCGGATATCGTCCTTCTGAACGACTCTTTCTCCACCATCGTAACGACGGTCAAGTGGGGGAGGGGCATTTACGAAAACTTCAAGCGGTTCATACAGTTCCAGCTCACCGTGAACGTCGCGTCCGTCGCCATCATTTTCCTGTGTACGGTCATCGGGCTGTTTACCGAGTTCGAAAATCCGTTCAACGCGCTCGACCTGTTGTGGATCAATATCATCATGGACGGCCCGCCCGCGCTCACGCTCGGCCTGGAACCGATACGCGACGATCTGATGAAACGTAAGCCGACCGCGCGGGGCGAGAGCATCGTTTCCGCGGAGATGATGGTCAAAATCGCCGTCAACGGCATATTCATGTGCTTCGTGTGCCTGGCGCAGAAGCAGTGGAACTTCCTCGGTATCCCGATGGAAGGAGAAAACGCAGAAGCCATCTCAAATACCGTCATATTCACGCTGTTTGTGCTGTTCCAGCTCTTCAATGCGTTCAACTGCCGCGAATTGGGCGACAGGAGCGTGTTCCCCAACTTTTTCAGGAACAAACTCATGCTCGTCGCATTCGTCGCGGCGTTTGCGCTGCAGGTGGTCATCACCCAGTTCGCCGGCCCCGTGTTCGACACCGTGCCGCTCGGCATTCTCGATTGGTTGAAGATCGTGGCGCTCGCGTTCTCCGTTATCCTGCTCGACGAGGCGATCAAACTTGTCCGCAGGGCGGCTAAAAAATCGAAAGCAAACGGATAATTTTATATATGGGTAAAAACAAGAAGCGGGCGGCAGATTTTTCTGTCGCCCGCTTCCTGAAAATCCCTCGCCATTCGTTTTAAAAAACCGTTGACTATCCGCGCGATTTATATTATAATATAAATCGATAAAAAAATATCGATTCATCGTCTGAAAAATTTGAATCTGATGTGTGAGGTTATTGTTATGGTCGTTAAAGTGTGTGTGGGCAGTTCCTGTCATCTTCGGGGATCGTATGACGTGATCGAAGAGATGAAGCGGCTCGTCAAAAAGTACGGCGTGGAAGATAAGGTGGATTTGCAGGCGAGTTTCTGCATGGGCAACTGCCAGAACGGCGTCAGCATGCTCGCGGACGAAGTGCTCGTCCACAACGCGAACAAAGACAACTGCGAAGAGCTCTTCCTCACCGAAATTTATCCTCGGCTGAACCAATAAAGCGTGCGGGAGGGGAACATGATCAATTATCTCGATTTTAAGGATGCACGCTGTAAGGACTGCTACAAATGCCTGCGCGAATGCCCCGTCAAGGCGATCAAGGTAGTGGATCATCACGCAAAGATCATCGAGAGCCGCTGCATCCTGTGCGGGCACTGCACGAAGGTGTGCCCGCAGAACGCGAAGAGCGTGCATACCGAGCGCGCCGAGGTGGAAAAACTGTTGAAGACGGGCAAGGCTGTCGCCTCCGTCGCCCCTTCTTTCGTGTCCAGCTTCGACGTGCAGGACTTCAACGTGATGAAACTCGCCCTCGGCAGGCTGGGCTTTGCCGACGCGGAGGAGACGAGCATCGGCGCGCGCGAAGTTACGGCGCAGTATAAAAAACTGCTTGAAGAGCATACCTATAAAAACTTCATCACTTCCTGCTGCCCCGCCGTCAACACGCTGATCGAGCTGTATTACCCGAAGGCGCTCTCTTACCTCGCGCCGGTGGATACGCCGATGATCGCGCACGCCAAAATGATACGCAAAAAGCGCCCCGACGCGAAGGTCGTGTTCATCGGGCCGTGTATCGCCAAAAAGAGGGAAGCGCACGAGAGCGGCGTGGTGGACGGCGTGCTCACCTTCGAAGACCTCGCGGCGATGTTCGAGGACAAGGGCATCGTGCTTTCCGAGATCGCGCACATTCCCGCGAAAGCATCGGGCGGCGTCAACCGCGCGAAGTATTACCCGATCAGCCGCGGCATCATCAAATCTTTCGAAAATTACATAGACGGCTATGAGTTCGTCGCCGTGGACGGCGCGGAAAAGTGCAAGGAAGTTCTTGAAAACATCGAAAGTCTTTCGGGCATGTTCATCGAAATGAACAGCTGCGATTCCGCCTGCGTCAACGGACCGTGCTCGCTCGCGCTCAAAGCGGGCGCGCTCAAAGCGAACGCAGATATCCGCAAGTATGTCAGCCGTGACCTCGCGGAAAATCAGTCCGTCCCTTACGAAGAGGTGAAGGACATCGACTTTTCCTGCGTGCACGAGCGCAGGCGCACCGAAGATTTTGTGCCGACGGACAGGCAGATCAACGAAATTCTCGCAAAAACGGGCAAAACGAGGCCCGAGGATATGCTCAACTGCGGCGCGTGCGGCTACAACACCTGTTACGAAAAGGCGTGGGCGGTCGCCAACGGCTATGCGAACATCGACATGTGCGTGCCGTACATGCGCGCCCGCGCGGAAAGCATGTCTTACGAAATTATTCAGACAAGCCCCAACGGCATCGTGCTTCTGGACAACGATCTCAATATCATGGAGATCAATGGCAAGGCGAAGGAACTGTTGGGCATAAAAGAGCACGACGTGAAGGGGAAGGGCATCTTCCATTACTTCAACCCGACCGAATTCGTACTCGCGCAGAACGACAAGAAAAATATCTACAACAAAAAAGTGTTTCTCGAAAAGACGGGCAGTTACATCGAACTGACCATCATCGTTCTGAAGGACAACAAGGGCACATACGCGGTGATGAAGGACATCACGCAGGAGACCAAAAACGAGGAACAGCTCGGCAAGGTCAAACTTGAAACGCTCGCCACCACCGACGAAGTCATCAAAAAACAGATGCGCGTCGCACAGGAGATCGCGTCCCTTTTGGGCGAAACGACGGCGGAGACCAAGGTCGCCCTTCTCAAACTCAAAAAGACGCTGCAGGACGGGGGCGAAAAGTAATATGGCGCTCTGTCTGGAAAGCGGCTACACGTCGCTCAACAAAAAGAACGAAGAGCTGTGCGGCGACAGGGTGGAGAGCATCGTTTCGGGCGACTATACCACGCTCGTCCTTGCGGACGGATTGGGCAGCGGCGTAAAGGCGAACATCCTTTCCACGCTCACCTCCAAAATACTCTGCACGATGGTATCCAACGAAATAGACATCGAAGAGTGCGTGGAAACGATCATCCAGTCCCTGCCCGTATGTAAGGTGCGCGGCGTCGCCTATTCCACCTTTTCCGTCATCCACATGAACAAGGAAGGAAAAGGGTATCTGTTCGAATTCGACAACCCGCAGGCGATCTTGATACGCGATTGCAAGTGCGGCGATTTTCCGCGCGAGGGCATGAACATCCTCGGCAAAACAGTCTACAAAACGGCGCTCAATTTAAAGGCGGGCGACGTGATCGTCGTCATGAGCGACGGCGTTATCCACGCGGGCATCGGCATGACGATGAACCTCGGCTGGCAGCGACCGGAAGTCATGGAGTTTTTGGACGATAACGTAAAGCCCTCGATGAGCGCGCGCGCGGTAGCCTGCCTGCTTGCGGGCGTGTGCAACGACCTGTATCTCGGCACGCCCGGCGACGACACGACGGTCGCCGCCGTAAAGGTGCGCGAGGAACTTAACGTAAATCTCATGATCGGCCCGCCCGTAGACAAAAGCAAGGACGACTTTTACATTTCGCGTTTCCTTGCGGGGGAGGGGAAAAAGGTGGTTTGCGGCGGCACAAGCTCGCAGATCGTGGCGCGGCACCTCAAAACGAGCGTGCGCGCTTCCTTCGACTTTCCCGATAAAGACGTGCCGCCCATCGGGTTTATCGACGGCATCGACCTTACGACCGAAGGCGTTCTGACCATGCGCAAACTTTTGGAGCTTTCCGAAAAGTACGTAGACGTGCACGACCTTACGCCCAAAACGTTCACAAAAAAAGACGGCGCGTCGCTGCTCGCGCAGATGCTTTTTGAAGAGGCGACGAGCGTACACTTTTTTGTGGGGCAGAGCATAAACGCGGCGCATACGGGGCTGCCCATCGACATCACGATGAAACTCAAACTCGTCGAGAGCCTCGCGGCGAATCTTCGGCTGATGGGGAAAGAAGTCGCGATAGACTACGATTAAAAAGTTTTGTTTTCCGTTGCGTGACAAGGCAAAAGAGAAAGGTTTTCGGGAAAATGATAAAAAAATCAGGTAAGGATTGAGAGGATTGGTATGGACAACAAGAGGATCTTCGATACAAATGTACAGAAACTCAAATACGACGTATTGAAGGCGATCATCCGCAACGAGTACGAACACTGCTACGACAATATTTACATAGACATTCCAAAAGAGATATCTCCGGGGCCGAAGGCGACCATGCGCTGCTGTATCTTCAAGGAGCGTGCCATCGTGCAGGAGCGCATCAAACTCGCGCTCGGCGGCGATAAGAACAACCCCAACGTCGTAGAGGTCATCGACATCGCCTGCGACGAATGCCCCATCGGCGGCATCTTCGTAACTTCCGCCTGCCGCGGCTGCATCGTGCACCGCTGCCAGGAAGTCTGCCCGCGCGATGCCATTCAGATCATCGACCACAAGGCGGTGGTAGATAAATCCAAGTGCGTCGAGTGCGGCAAATGCACGCAGGCGTGCCCTTACGGGGCGATCCTGCATCAGAAGCGCCCGTGCGTCTCTTCCTGCAAAGTCAAGGCGATCACCGTCGGCGAAGATAAGAAGGCGGTCATCGACAACAATAAATGCATCTCCTGCGGCGCGTGCGTGTACCAGTGCCCGTTCGGCGCCATCGTCGATAAGTCCATGATCATGGAGAGCATCGACATCCTCAAAAAGTCGGAAGAGGGCAAAAAATACCACGTTTACGCGGTCATTGCGCCTTCCATCGTCAGCCAGTTCAAGTATGCGAAGATCGAACAGGTCGTAACGGGCATCCGCAAACTCGGCTTCCATCAGGTGGTGGAGGCGGCGCTCGGCGCGGATATCACCCTGTACCACGAGGCGGAGGAATGGAAGGAAAAGGGCGTGCTCACGACCTCATGCTGCCCCTCTTTCGTCATGTTCGTGGAAAAGAATTTCCCCGATCTCGCAAAATATGTATCGCATTCCGTTTCCCCGATGGTGGAGGCTGCCATGCTCATCAAGCGCACCGATCCTTCGGGAAAGGTCATCTTCATCGGACCTTGCGCGAGCAAAAAACTCGAATACAAACTCCCCAAAACGCAGGGCGCGATCGACAGCGTGCTCTCCTTCGAGGAATTGCAGGCGTTTTTGGACGCGCGCGACATAGACGTCGGCTCTTTGGAAGAAACCTCGCTCGACAATGCGTCCTTCTACGGCAGGATATTCGCAAAGAGCGGCGGCATCGCACAGGGAATTTCCGACGTTGCGGCAGAATACGGCATCGAGGGCATCAAGCCGCTCGCCATGAACGGCATAGACGAGTGCCGCGCCGCGCTGATGAAACTCAAACTCAATCGCGCCACCGAAAACTTTTTCGAGGGCATGGCGTGCGACGGCGGCTGCCTGAACGGCGCGCTCTGTCTGAACCACGGCCCGAAAAACGTCATCGATGTGGATAAGTACGGCGCTTCGGCAAAGGAAAAGACCATCGACAATTCGGTCAAACTCTATAAACTTTCGATCGGAGATACGGGCGCCGAGTCATAAAGGCGGACCTAAACGGGCGGGCGGAAGCCTTGCCCGTTTGTTATGAACAGATGTTCGCATTATTGTGGATAAATTTTTTTGACTTTTTCCGTAAAAAACCGCGCAGGTGGCTGAAAAATGTCGAATTGTGGGGAATTTGTTGATAAGTGTGCTCAAATTGTGGATAACTTTTTTTGACTTAGCGTTCAGCGTCATATGCAAGTCATGTATTCGGTGCAAAAAATGTGGATAACCCGCAGTTATCCACAATTTCAGGGATGGTTGTGCACAAATTCGGTGTGTTGCAGGAGAAGTTGTATAAAAATTGTAAAAAAAAGGTAATTTCCGTGCAATATTGTGGATAAATGTAAATATATTTCTCCGCATCGCGTTTGGCTGGGTATGCGTGCAGAAAAATCGCTAAAAGAGATTGTAATTTGCGCGGAAAGATGATATAATAAAGGCGGGTGGCGGATGAAAGCTGCCCGAAGGGGAGAAACTTATGGCATTATTCTTAAAAATAATCGAGTGGATGAGCGAAGGCAGCGGCGAAATCGTGCATCGCGTGCAGGTGAACGGACGCGACATAAACGGCGGTTCCAAATTGGTCGTCCGCCCGTCGCAGGCGGCTGTGTTCGTACATAAGGGACAGATCGCGGACGTTTTCGGCGAAGGCACGCATACGCTGAACACGGGCATCCTGCCTATCCTTTCAAAATTGGAAGGCTGGCAGTACGGATTCAAGACGCCTACGACCGTCGATCTTTATTTTGTAAACATGGCGCAGTTCACCGATATGAAGTGGGGTACCGCAAACCCCGTCATCATGCGCGATCCTTCCTTCGGGATGGTCCGCGTTACCGGATACGGCGCGTTTTCCTTCCGCGTGAGCAAGTGCGACGTGTTCCTGCGCGAGCTGTTCGGCACAAAATCCTCCTTTAACACGCAGGACATTGCGGGGTATCTGAAAAAGATCATTCTATCCGGCTTGAGCGACTGCCTCGGCAGCAGCCGCCTTTCCGTGCTCGACCTTGCCGGCAACCTTTCTCAATTGCAGGAAAAGGCGGAAGGAGAGGTGCAGGGCAGGTTTGCGGCGCTCGGGCTGAAACTTGTAAGCCTCGTCATTGAAAATATTTCCGTCCCTCCCGAAGTGCAGAAAGCCATCGACGAGCGCACCAAGTACGGCATCGTCGGCGACAGCACCGACGTGATGATGAAGGTCGCCGCGGCGGAAGCGATGAAGGAAGCTGCGAAAAATCCCGGCGGCGCAGGATTCGTCGGCGCGGGCATGGGCATCGGCATGGGCGCCGAATTCGGCAGAGAGATGGGCAAAGCCATGCAGAGCGCCTCTTCCGCCCCGCAAAAGGACAAGGAAAATATGTGCCCTTACTGCGGCGCACCCGTCAGGGCGGGCGCAAAATTTTGCGGCGAATGCGGTTCCAATCTGGGCGGGAAAAAACTCTGCCCGCGCTGCGGCAGCGAAGTGCACGGGAATAACAAGTTCTGCCCCGAATGCGGCGCAAAGCTGTAAAAGGGCTGCCCCGCATAAAATCGCAAAGACTGCATAAAACAAGGCAAAGACGGCGCCTGGCGCCTCTTCAAATAAGAAAAAATTTTTTCGGAGGAATCATATAATGGCAAAAATCACTGCGGATACGCTCATCGTGGATTGCCTGAAACTCAATCCCGATTCTGCGCAGATCCTCATGTCTTACGGAATGCACTGCCTCGGCTGCGCGATGGCGCACGGCGAATCCATCGGCGAGGCCGTAAGCGTGCACGGCAAAGACCTCGACGAGCTTTTGGAAAAACTCAACGAAGGCATCGAAGAGTAATTCACGGTAAAAAAGAGCAAGCTCCGCTTTTGCGGGGCCTGCTCCTTTTATACAATGGCAGGGCATTATTCGGTTCGCGGCGCTCGGCTTTCGGGGACTATGGGGTAGCGCCGCTTGTCCTCTTCGGTAATTTCGCGCAGGACGCGGCAGGGCACGCCGACCGCCACCACGTTTGCGGGGATAGATCTCGTAACGACGCTGCCCGCGCCGATGACGGCGTTGTCGCCGATGCTCACACCCGCGAGCACCGTCACGTTCGCGCCCAGCCAAACGTTGTTCCCGATCGTTACGGGTTTTGCCACTTCCATGCCCGCCTTCCGCTGTTCGGGATCTACGGCGTGTTCGGCGGTCGTGATGCAGCAGTTCGGCGCGATGAACACGTCGTCGCCGATGGTCACTTTTGCGCCGTCCGTTATGACTAACCCGTGGTTGGCGTAAAAATTGTCGCCTGCAAATATGTTGTAGCCGTAGTCGCACCAAAAGGGAGGAAGGATCGCCGCGTTTTTGCCCGTGCCGCCCAAAAGCGAGCGGAGCAGTTTCTGTTGTTTGCTTTTTTGGTTGGGACTCAGGCGGTTGTATTTATGGCATTTTGCCTTACATTTTGCGATCTCTTTTTCGAGGGCGGGAACGCCGTTCGCCTCGAAAAGTGTATAGATCGGGATGTGCGGTCTCTCTTTCATAGTTCTCCTTCCCGCTCAGCGGCTGCGGAACACCTCTGTGGGCGGTCTGTCGTAATATTTTGAAAAATTCCGGTAAAAGGTAGTCATCGAATCGAATCCGTTGGCGAAAACAAGTTCGGAAAGGTTGGGGTTTTCCTGTTTTTTTGCTTCGGCGACGAGGTTCCTTATCCGTACCGCGTTGATGTAACCGTTCAAAGATTCTCCGATATAGGTGTTGAACAGACGGGAAAAGTAATATTTGTTGTACCCGAACACTCCGGATATCTGTTCGAGGGTGATCGGCTCGCGGTAATGGTTGTCTATATAGTTGAGCGCGGCTACGATGATGCCGATGTTCGGCGTAGGCGTTGCAGGCACTTTGTCGTAGTGGTCGAGCAAATTCCCTATGATTATATCTATGAATCCTTTTACGACAAGCTCGGGTGCATCGTTTTCTCCGTCAAGGGCGCGGAAATAGGGCTGCAGGGTACGGTTGAACACACTGTCGGAAAGGTGTGCGGGGAGCGTTTCCGTCTGGAATATCCCCGAAAAATCGTCCGAATAACGGGGGCCGATGATGAGCACAAAGTTCTTATAACGTGGCGCCGGCGCGAGCGCGTGCACGCCGCATTTGTGGACGAAAACGATCTCGTCTTTCCCGCAGAGGAAATGGCTCCCGTTCACTTCGCAGTCGACATATCCTTCGGTTATGTACAATATTTCGATGCAGCGGTGAAAGTGCGGCGGCGCATTCGCGTTTTGGCTTCTGAAAAACCGCACGCGGTCGGCTTTGTCATGTTGAAATTCGTAAACGGCAAAATTTTTCATGATGTCAATATTTGGCAGATAATTCTAAAAAAATGCGTGGAAATCCGCAATTTTCAGTGTTATTATATCATTGAACAAAAGTTGTGTCAACAAAAGGAGCAAAAATTATGAAGATCGCGATCATCGGTTACGGCGGAATGGGTTCGTACCATGCGTCCCTTCTGAAAAACTATGCAAAAACTTCGCCCGAATATCCTTTGGAATTGGCGGGCATTTACGACATCGATCCCGCCCGCGCAGAGGCCGCCGGAAAGGACGGCATACGCGCCTATGCGAGCGCGGAAGAAATTTGGAAGGACAAGACTGTCGGCGCCGTGCTCATCGCAACCCCTAACGATATCCATGCGGAATATGTGAAAGCCGCGTCCGAGGCGGGTAAAAACATCATCTGCGAAAAGCCGATCGCGCTCACCGAAAAGCAGGCGGAGGAGATGTACGGCTATGCGGAAAAGGCGGGCGTGGTGTTCGAAGTGCATCAGAACCGCCGCTGGGACGACGATTTTCTCACCGTAAAGAACATTTACGACCATGCCGAACACATCGGAGAGGTGTACCGCATCGAATCGCGCGTGATGGGCGGCAACGGCATCCCCGGCGATTGGCGCAAAAAGGAAGCACAGGGCGGCGGCATGATGCTCGATTGGGGCGTGCACCTCATCGATCAGATGCTGCAAATGGTAAAGAGCCCGATCCTTTCGCTGTACTGCGAATACAGTTATATTTACGGGGAAGAGGTGGACGACGGCTGCCGCCTGAGCGTAAAGTTTGAAAACGGCGTGGAATACCTCGTCGTCGTTGCGACCGACTGTTTCCGCAGCCTGCCCCGTTGGCAGGCATACGGCACCGAAGGCACGGCTACCGTGCAGGATTGGGATCTGTCCGGCGGCATGACGCGCGTTTTGGTCAAGCATGACGACAATATCGCGGGCATCCGCGCGGGTAACGGCTTTACCCGCACCATGGCGCCCCGCGTCGGGAATACGGTGGAACAGAAAACCCTTCCCGTGGTACATGCGGAACCTTTCGCATTTTATAAAAACTTTGCTGCGGCGTGCGCGGGCAAAGAAGAGCGGCGCATCAAAAAAGAGGAAGTGCTGCGCGTATTTCGCGTGATGGAAGCGGCGGCGCGCTCCGCACGCGAAAATATCGTCATCAAAGAGAGGATCTGACTTCGGCGGGAAACCGCACGGAGCAAATAGAATGTGAAAATAAGGAGAATCAAGGAAAATGAAGATCAGTGTGGTAAGCGGTATCCTCGGCGATTACAGCCTCGACGAGAGCCTCGCCTATCTTTCTGCGCTCGGCGTAGACGAGTTCGAGCTGGGCGTAGGGGGATATCCCGGCAAGGCGCATGCCGACGCGCTCGCTTTGAGCAAGGACAAGGCTGCAAGGGAGAAACTTCTCGAAACCTTCAAAAAACATAATATGGGCATATCCGCCCTCGCCGTGCACGGCAACTGCGTGCACCCCGACAAAAAGACTGCCGCGGCATTCGAGGCAGACTTCGAAGCGGCGTGCGTACTTGCGGGGCAGATCGGCATAGACCGCATCGTTACCTTTTCGGGCTGCCCGGGTTCCGATCCCGACGCAAAGGCGCCGAGCTGGATCACCTGTGCCTGGCCGCCTGATTATCCGAAGGCGCTCGAATGGCAGTGGAACGAAGTGCTCATACCGTATTGGAAAAAGGCGGTCAGATTCGCGGCGGACAACGGCGTAAAGAGGATCGCGCTGGAAATGCACCCCGGCTTTTGCGTGTATAACCCCGCCACCTGCCTGCGCCTGCGCGACGCCGTCGGCGAAGTGATCGGGGCGAACATCGATCCCTCTCATTTGTTCTGGCAGGGGATGGACATCCTTGAAGTCATCCGCGAACTCGGCGAAAAGAAGGCGATCCATTACTTCCACGCGAAGGATACGCAGATCATGGATAGCGTCGTGCGCAAGAACGGCGTGCTCGATACCAAGTCGTTCACCGAGGCGGGCGAACGTTCGTGGATATTCCGCACCCTCGGTTACGGGCACGGGGAAGATCTGTGGAAGCAGATATTCTCTCTCCTCAAGATCATGGGCTACGACGATTCCATATCCATCGAGCATGAGGACGGGCTCATGTCGCCGAAGGAAGGGTTGGAAAAGGCGATCAAGCTTGTCAAAGAGAGCATCATCAGAGAAAGCAACACCAATATGTGGTGGGCATAAATCGGAGGGAAAAGATATGTTACTCGGCGTTCAATTGTACAGTTTGCGCGAAACGGCGGAAAAGGAAGGCGCGGAAAAGGTGCTTTCCCTCGTTTCCGAAGCGGGTTACGACGGCGTGGAATTTGCCGGCTTTTACGGCAAAACGCCCGAAGAGATGAAGGCGCTTTTGGAAAAATATAAGCTGATACCCATATCCGCGCACATCGGCGCGGCGGCGGTGGAGGAAAACCTGCCTTACATCGACGCGCTCGGCATCAAATATGTGTTTATTCCGTGGGTGGGAACGGATACTTTTTCTTCGCCCGAAAAATACGCGGAACTTTTGCAAACCGTCAAAAAAGCAAAAGCGCTTTTAGACGAGCGCGGCGTCGTGTTCGGCTATCACAACCACGCGCACGAATATGAGGACGGCAACGACTATATCGGAAAAATCACGAAGGATGCGGGCATCAAGGCGGAGCTGGACGTGTTCTGGGCGACCGTCGCGGGCAAAGACGCGGTTGCGGAAATGAAGCGGCTCGAAGGCACCCTTTCCTTCGTACATATTAAAGAAGCCGCCGAAAAAGATCCCGCGAAGAATCCTCAGCCCATCGTAGGCGAGGGCGCCGTGGATATGAAAGGGGTTTTCGCCGAGGCGAAAAAACAGAATATCCCGTGGGCGGTTCTGGAAGTCGAACATTATCCCTGCGGCGAGGCGGAATACCTTAAAAAGAGCTTCGAAAACATGAAAAAACTTGCAAAATAACGGGCGCGTTCCCGATAAAACGCAACATAACCGAAAAGGAGAGTAAGAGAAATGGATAAAAAAGTAAGGATCGGCGTCATCGGCTGCGGCGGCATCGCAAACGGCAAACATATGCCTGCGGAAAAGCGCAATCCCGCGGCGGAAATGGTGGCTTTCTGCGACATCATCGAGGAGCGCGCGCTCAAAGCGCGGGAAGATTACGGCACGCCCGAATGCGCCGTGTATACCGACTATAAAGAGCTTTTGAAGGATAAGAGCATCGACGCGGTGCTCGTCCTCACCCCCAACTGCTCGCACTGCGAGATCACCGTTGCGGCGCTGAATGCGGGCAAGCACGTTCTGTGCGAAAAGCCGATGGCAATGAACTATGCCGAGGCAAAGAAAATGCTCGACGCGCGCGACAAGGCAGGCAAGATACTCACCATCGGGTATCAGAACAGATTCCGCCCCGATTCGCTGTACCTGAAAAAAGTTGCCGATGAGGGTATGTTCGGCGACGTGTATTATGCGGAAGCCATTGCGATCCGCCGCCGCGCGGTGCCCACCTGGGGCGTATTCATCGACAGGGAAAAACAGGGCGGCGGTCCGCTGATCGATATCGGCACGCACGCGCTCGACCTGACGCTCTTTATGATGGACAATTACGAGCCCGCTTACTGCGTGGGCAAGACCTTCCATAAACTCAACAAGCAGCGCGAAACGGGCAACGCTTGGGGCGATTGGGACGTAGAAAAGTTTACCGCGGAGGACAGCGCTTTCGGTTTCGTCGTCATGAAAAACGGCGCGGTCATCTATCTGAAATCCAGCTGGGCGCTGAACATTGCCGATCCGAGAGAGGCGATCACCACCATCTGCGGCGACAAGGCGGGCGCCGATATGCTCGACGGGCTCCGCATCAATACCGTTATGGCGGGCAAACAGGTCATGATCAAACCCGATCTGAAGGCGGGTTCCGTCGCTTTCTTTGAAGGTGCGGGCGGCGGCGCGCCGGAAGACCTCGAAGCGGCTACCTTTACGAACGCGGTATTGAACGGCGGCAAGCTGTACGTTACGGCAGATCAGGCGGCGGTCGTTACGCGCATTCTCGAAGGCATTTATAAGAGCGAAGAGACGGGCAAACCCTATTATTTCGATTGAAGGGAGGTTGCGTCATGAATATCACCGTTGTCTGCGAGCATAACAAATTTATGGACATGGAAGAGGGGAAAAAGGCTTATCCCGAAGGCATGGGCGTATGCCTTGCGGAGATGCTGAAAGAGACGGGCAACCCCGTTACCCTCATCCGCATGGACGAAAAGGGCGTAGACGGGCTTACCGATGAGATCCTGAACGGTACCGACGTCATGTTCTGGTGGGGACATATGCATCACGGCGCAGTTTCCGACGAGATCGTGAACAAAGTTGCCGACAGGGCGCTGCGCGGCATGGGCATGGTTTTCCTGCATTCCGCGCACGATTCCAAAATGATCAAAAAACTTTTGGGTACTTCCTGTTCTTTGAAATGGCGGGAAGACGGCGAGCTCGAACGGCTGTGGTGCGTGAATATGGCGCACCCCATCGCGCGGGGCTTGGGCGAATATATCGACGTGCCGCAGGAAGAAATGTACGGCGAGCCTTTCGATATCCCCACGCCCGACGAGATGATATACATCGGTTGGTTCAGGGGCGGCGAAGTTTTCCGCGGCGGCTGCGTATTCAACCGGGGAAGAGGCAAGATCTTTTATTTCAATCCCGGGCATGAAACGTACCCGACTTATAAGTTGCCGCAGGTGCGGCAGCTTCTGAAGCAGGCTTGTGCTTATGTGGCGCCGGGAATTCCCATCAAAGAGGACGTAAAGTGCGTGCACATTCCCGAATGGAACATCAAAAACTGAAACAAAAAAACAGCGGCGGCGCACATCTGTGCGCCGCCGCTCGGCATACTGATGAGGGTTTTCAAAACGGATGGATTTATAAATCATTCGTTTTTCGCCTCCGCCGAAAAATCGGCGGGTTTCCGCTTATTTCGAAAGAGGAACAGCAGAACCGCTCCCGCGGCGGCGGTGAGTATCTCCGCCGCGGGGAAAGACAGCCATACCCCCGTTATGCCCCAAAGGGATGCAAACAGGAACGCCGCGGGCAGGATGACCGCCAATCCTCGCATGAGCGAAAGGATGTGCGACGGCATCGGCTTTTCCATTGCCGCAAAAAAGGAACACAGCACGATGTTCGCACCCGCAAAGGGCGCGGCGATAAAGTAAAGGCGCAGTCCGCGCGCCGCAACGGCGCCGAGTTCGGGATCGTTCTCGCTGTTGAAAATTTCCGCGACGGGGCGTGCAAAGGCAAATAGCACGGCGTATACCGCCGCCGCGAATATGACGGACGCAATCAGCGCGTAAGAGAGGAGCGAACGGCTCTTCTTTTCGTCGCCTTCCCCGTGCGCCCGGCTCACGAGCGGCTGCGTGCCCTGCGCGATGCCCGTAAATACCGAAAGCACGACCAGGGAAATGTTTGCGACGACGCCGTAAGCCGCAACGCCGGTATTGCCCAAAAGATCCAAAATGATGGCGTTGAACGCAATGATGACTACGGCGGAAGAGAGCTGTTCGACGAAAGAGGGGAAACCGAGCACGAGATCGGTGCGCAGGTTCTGCGCGTTCGGCTTTCCCTTTACGGGTTTGAATCCGTTCTTTCGGCGCAGGAAGCGGGTTGCGGAAACGAGTATCCCTATTACGGGCGCCAGCCCCGTGGCAAACACGGCGCCGAACATGCCCATTTTGCAGGGGAATATGAACACATAATCCAACAGGATGTTGGAAAGGCTGCCCGCAAGCGTCGCGAGCATGGCAAGGGGCGGATCGCCGTCGTTGCGCGTAAAGCAGATGAGCACGTCGTTCAGAATGAATGCGGGGGAAAACAGGAGCAGTACTCTTAAATAAGTATTTGTCATGGAAAACACGTTGCCTTCCGCACCGAGCAGGGAAGAAATCTGCCCCGAAAGGAACGCCCCGACGAGGACGAACAGTACGGAAAACGCCGCCGAAAGGTACAGCGTATCCGTAAACACGCGGTTTGCTTTTTCCTCTTCGCCCCGGCTCTTATAAACGGAAAACTTCGTCGCCCCGCCGATGCCGAGCATCAGCCCCGCGCCGTGTATCACGTTGTAGGCGGGTATGGCAAGGTTGAGCGCAGCCAATCCTTCCGTGCCGAGCCCTTTGGATACGAAAAAGGTATCCGCAAGTATATAGCATGACATGCCCACCATGCCCAATACGCTCAGCGACGCGTATTTTGCGAACGAGGCGAACAGTTTTTTGTCTTTCATGGTTTTCTCCGCAATAAAAAAGCGCGGGCGTTTTGCATCTTCAAAGGCCTACGATGCAAAACCCTGCGCATACTCCTGCCCGGCGGCAGATATACTTATTTTTCTATGAGAATAGCATATCGGGGGCAGATTGTCAACTTTTTGAGCCATTTTTTCTTTTTTCGAGCCGAAATTTTTTAATCCCCCTTGACAAATCGTCCGTTTTGGTGTTTAATGGAAGAAAAGGGGCGGAAGCCGCATTGCGGCGCGTCCGCCCGAAAGGGGGCAACATGAATAAAGTCATCACGGTCAGCCGTCAGTTCGGCAGCGGCGGAAGGGAATTCGGCATAAAGCTCGCAAAAGCGCTCGGCATACCTTTTTACGATAAGGATCTCATTTCCATGGCGGCGGAAAACAGCAATCTTTCCGAGGAATTCATGCGCCATTACGAGGAAAGCGCGCCCGGCGTATTCTCGCGCACGCTGTATTCTTACTATCAGATGCCCATGACCGATCAGATCTACATCGCGCAGTCAAACCTGATCCGTCAGCTTGCGGACAAAGGTCCGTGCGTGCTCATAGGCAGGTGTTCCGACGCCATTGTGGAAAGCAGTATAAAGATATACGTCCATGCGCCGCTCGCCTTCCGCGTACAGCGCAAACTCGCCATGGAAACGGGCGTGGCGCCCGATAAAATGGAAGACCACATAAAGGCGACCGATAAAAAACGCAAAAAATATTACGAGTATTATACGGATAAAAAGTGGGGTATGGCGGAAAATCACGATCTGTGCATGGACAGCAGTATCGTCGGCATAGACGGATGCGTCGAAACGGCGCTTGCTTTCATCAAAAATCTGCAAAAATAACGATCAAACGGCGCGCATATGCGCGCCGTTTTGCCGTGCTTTTTGTTGACAGCGCGGCGGCTTTCGCATTATAATAGACAAAAAGGGCAAGGAAACGAAGGATCCGATGAAAAAAACGGTCGCCGTAGGCATGAGCGGCGGGGTAGACAGTTCTGTCGCCGCACTGCTTCTGAAAGAGCAGGGGTATGACGTTGTCGGCATTTACATGGTCAATTGGGAAGAGGAAGGAGAAAACGGCTGCTGTACCGCCGAGGCGGACTATGAGGACGTAAAGCGCGTATGCAATAAAATAGGCATACCGTACCATACCGTAAATTTTGCGAAAGAGTATGCGGAACGGGTGTTCAAATACTTTCTTGAAGAGTACGAACGGGGCAGAACGCCCAATCCCGACGTTTTATGCAACCGCGAAATTAAGTTCGGTCCGTTCAAAAAGCACGCCGCCGCGCTCGGCGCCGACTATGTCGCCACGGGGCATTACTGCGATATCCTGCACGAAGGCGGCAGGCACTATCTTCTCAAAGCAGCCGATCAGAACAAAGACCAGACGTATTTTCTCAATCAGGTCACGCAGGAACAATTCAAAAACGTTTTGTTCCCCCTCGGGAAGATGTGCAAGGGGGAGGTGCGCGCCGTTGCGGAAAAATACGGGCTTTCCACCGCAAAAAAGAAGGACAGCACGGGCATCTGCTTTATCGGCGAGCGCAACTTCCGCAATTTTCTGAAAAATTATCTTCCCGCCCGCCCCGGCAAGATCATGACGACGGGCGGCAAAGAAATCGGTGAACACATCGGGCTGATGTATTACACTTTGGGGCAAAGAAAAGGGCTGGATATCGGCGGACAGAAGGGCGACGGAGAGGGCGGCCGCTGGTTCGTCATCGAAAAAGATCTGAAAAACAATATATTATACGTCGCGCACGGCGGCGAAGAAAAACTGTACGCAAAGGGTTGTACCGTTACGGGGTTCAATTGGATACCCTGCGCGCCTGAAGAGGAAGAATTCCGCTGTACGGCAAAATTCCGTTATCGGCAGGGCGAGCAGGGCGTGCGCGTTTTGCGGGAAGGCGACAAGCTCACCGTTTGGGCAGACGAGCCGCAGCGCGCGCTCACGCCCGGGCAGTACGCGGTGCTGTATCAGGGCGATCAATGCCTCGGCGGGGGCGTCATAGACGAAGTGCTGCGCTGAACGGGCGGCCTTTTGCGGCGTGTTCAGGCGCGCGCATTGCGGCGGCAGCGCAAAAGTTCGGCAAAATTTCGGGAAAGACTTTACATCGCGGGCATTTTATTATATAATAAATATGGTAAACCGCTTTGTTTACGGCAACGGAATAAAATAACGGGCGCGGGTATTCCGCGGCGGGGACAAAAGTGAAATATATCGCCAACGCATTCAAATATGTGTTCAAAAACTTCATATTCATCTTCCCGTTCGCGCTCATCCCCTCTTATTTTTTTGCGGCGGCGCTCGATTTACAGAGTTTGGAACGCATCGTGCGCAAGGTGCTCGCGATGGATGTAGACGTGTCGTTCGACACGGTGTTCAACAGTTTTTCCCTCATCAACGGACCGAGGTGGCCGTTCGGGGTGGTGAGTTTCGTATGCATGGCGGTCTTCATGCCCATGCTGCTCGCTTTCATCGAAAAACATATGCGCATCGGTTCGCGTTCGCTCAAAGGGATCGCGCGGCGCATCAATTATAATTTTATTTCCACCCTCGTCATGCTCGTGGTAGCTCTTGCAATATACGAGCTTTGGGCGCTGGTGTCTTCGGGGCTTGTGTATGCGGCGATCATCCTGTTCGGCGGCGCCGCCAGAACGGTCATCGCCATCCTGCTCGCGCTCGGTATGTATCTTCTGCTTGCATATATCTTTACGCAGATATGGCTGTGGCTTCCCTGCCTGCAGATCACGGGGTATAATTTTATGGACGCGCTGAATTTTTCCGCGCAGGCGATCGGGCAGAACAAGAAAAAACTGTATGTTTCCATCATGCTGCCTTATATCGCGGGCATGGCGCTCATCCTTGCGGTCGTGGGCGCGTGCAGTCTGTACCATGTGCTCGTGCCCGCGTTTGTGTTTATCGAACTTATCTATATCCTGCTGTTTTTATATTTCAACGTGCTCATGTACGCGGTTTATTTCGACGCCGCGGGAGAAGAGCGCGAAGATCTGAAAAAACGGTTTTGATCCGGAGGTCGCGCAGTGCTCTTTAAAAATGCCTTTCATCTTTTGGTAGATAATTTTTCTTTGAATTATAAATATCTTTTGTATAAGATCATCATAAGCGCGATCGCCGTGGGGCTTGCGGCGGCACTCATCGTGCCGAACGTCGCGTTTCTTTTCAGCAGCGCGGAGCTCGATTCGCTCATCGAGCTCGTCAAACAGTTTCTGCGCGCGCTCGTTTCCGGCGACGTGGAGTTTTTGAACGGTTTTCCTTCGCGGTTCAAAGACTGTATACAGGCATTGGGCGATCTCATCGTTTCGCGCACGGGCAGCGTCGTTTTCGTTTGCGTTGCGGCCGTCGTCGTCATACTCATCTACCGCTTTTTGAGCGGTATGGGCAACTTCGTGTTCGGCGGGCTGATCGACGATAAAATGTCGAGCTATGCAAAGACGCCGTTTACGTCGTCTTACATCAAAAATCTCGGCAGGGCAGCGCTTTGGCAGGTCATCTATGTGCCCGTTACCTTCGTTTACGACGTGGCGGTGCTCGCCATCTGTTATGTATTCTTTTTGGTGCTTCTCAACGTCATTTCGTTCACGCTTTTGGCGACGGGCGCTGCGCTCATGCTTTCCGTTGCACTGTTTTTGGTGGCGCAGGCGGTCAAACTTACCGTCTTTAACAGCATGGTCCCTGCAATGGTCAGCGAAAAGGCAAAACTTTCCGAAGCGTTCAAAACAGGTTTTGCACACTGCAAAAAGCACTTCGGTTCACTCTTTTCCACATATCTCGTCACCTCTCTCATCATACTGTGCATGTGCGTCGGCGGAAGTCTTTGCTCTTTCGGCGCGGCGCTGCTGTTGGTCATCCCCATGTCCTTTATAATGCTCATCTGCATCCAATTCGTGTCCTATTACACGTTCGCGGGCAAAAAATATTTCCTTACCGAGGATAAGATCGTGCAGCCGAAGGAAAATAATAACGGGGAAGATTTTTACGACAAGTTCGATCTTTGAAAGAACGCGGCGTTTGCCGCATAAAATAAAAACAGAAAGGGGATCTTTTCGGAGGTATTTATATGGATTACAGATCGGAGTATGAAAAGTGGCTGAACAACCCCGCTTTGAGCGAGGAAGGAAGGCGCGAACTCTCGTCCGTTTCGGGCGACGAAAAGGCGATCGAGTACCGTTTCGGCGCGGAACTCGAATTCGGCACTGCGGGAATGCGCGGCATCATCGGCTACGGGACCAACATGATGAACGTATATACCGTCCGCCGTGCGACGCAGGGGCTTTCGGAATACATCAAGTCGCTCGGCGCCGCGGCGATGAAGCGGGGCGTCGTCATCTCTTACGATACCCGCCGCAAATCGGACGAGTTTGCAAGGGCGGCTGCGGGCGTGCTCGCGGCGAACGGCATCACCGCATTCCTTTTCGGAGACGTGCACCCCGTTCCCATGCTCTCGTATGCGGTGCGCAGGTTGGGTACGGCGGCAGGCATCATGATCACGGCGAGCCATAACCCCAAGGAATATAACGGGTACAAGGTATACGGGGAAGACGGCGCGCAGATGTCCCCCGAGGCGACGGATATCGTCGTGGGGTATATCGAAAAGATCAGCGATTATTTTTCCGTAAAGGAAGAGGGAAAGTCGCCCCTCGTCAAAAAGGTCCCCGGCAGTGTAGACAAAAGCTATTATAAAAAACTTGCCAAGCTCACCCTTTCTCCCGAAGCGGTCAAAAAGGCGGGCAAAACGCTCAAACTCGTCTATACGCCCGTACACGGCAGCGGCTATGTGCCCGTCACGACCATCCTGAAAAAATTAAAGATCAACGTTACCGTGGTGCCCGAGCAGGTCAAAAAGGATACCGAGTTTTCCACGGTGGAAGTTCCCAACCCCGAATTTAAAGAAACGCTTTCGATGGGCATTGCCCTCGCGCAGAAGATCGATGCAGACGTCGTGTTCGGCACCGATCCCGACAGCGACCGCCTCGGCGTTGCTCTGAAAGACGACAAGGGCGAATTTGTCGCTCTTTCGGGCAATCAGGTGGGCATTTTGCTGCTCGACTATATCCTCACCCGTTTGAAAGAGGAGGGCAAACTGCCCGCGAACGGCGTCGTCGTGAAGAGTTTCGTTACCACGGGCATGGCAAAGGCCATCTGCGACGATTTCGGCGTGGAACTCGTCGACGTGCCCGTCGGCTTCAAATTTATCGGGGAAAAGATCAAAGAATACGAAGAAACGAAGGCGCACACCTTTATTTTCGGTTTCGAAGAGAGCTGCGGCTATCTGCGCGGTACGGAAGGCAGCCGCGATAAAGACGCCGTGGTCGCGAGCATGCTCTGCGCGGAGATGGTCTGTTATTATACCTATAAAAAGCAGAGCGTTTACGGCAGGCTCATGGATATTTATGCGCGCTACGGGTATGTGCTCGACAGAAATATCAGCATCAAATATTCGGGGTTGGACGCGATGAAGGAGATGAACGCCGTCGTCGATTCGCTCAAAACCAAAAAGGCGGAAAAGTTCGATATTTATAACGTCGTCGCCATGCGCGACTATTCCGCATCCGTCAGACGGCTTGCCGACGGAAGCGAGGAAACGTTGGATATCCCCAAAACGAATGCCGTCTATTACGAATTGGAAAACGGCAGTTTCATCTGCGTGCGCCCGAGCGGCACCGAGCCGAAATTAAAGATATATTATTCCGTGCGCGCAAAAGACGAAGCCGCCGCGGAAAAGGCTTTCGATAAAATGAAGGCCGCTTTCGAAGCGTTTTTGAAGTAAAAAACCGGAATCGTGTGCGCGCCGCCCGAAAAAACGGGCGGCGCGTTTTCACATTTTTTAGTCGCGCGCCAATATTATAATAATAAAAAAACAAAAAAAATTTAAAAATTGCTTGACATATAAAAGCAAAAGTGATATTATAACTAGGCTGTCGATTGAGGCAGTATCCTCTTCTGTCGAAGAGAACGAGAAGATTGACAACTGCATAGTGTAAGAAAAGACGAAAAGAAGAAAGTACGAAGGCAAAAGACTAAGAAAAGTAAAGCGAAGAAAATGGTTAATGCGAGAG
>CALVST010000024.1 GCA_944359365.1 uncultured Clostridia bacterium | reverse complement strand
GAATGAGCCCGGTTGGGTACCGAACTCATTCCAAAACAATCTAATTCTTTTTTGTCCAAACTTTGGGGTTCACTTCAGGGCGGCGGAGCCTTTTTAATATAAATTCGTTTAATGTATCAGACCGTATATTTTGCCGCCGATGTCGAATACCGATTCGAGCTTTGCAAGCAGCGGATTTTCTCCGAATATGTATTTGAACACATATGTATCGGAGCAGTAATCAAGCGCCTTTTGTATAGTCGCAAATTCATTAAAGGTGCTCACCACGGCGCCTATCGCAAACAGGAACGCCACCGTGATCGCCGCGGCGTAAATGCCGCCGAACAGCTTATCGAGGAAACGGAAAAATCTATACTTGGATATGCTTCTGAATACGGCTTTAAAAATCGCCATGACGATGACTACGGCGATCGCAAGCAGTATCCAAATCGCTGCGCCGAACACGATGTCGGTAAGATTGGAAGGACTGCTTACGGACAGGCTTCCGCTATCGTGAAGAGCCGTGAACTTATTCAGAAGCCCCGTATACATCGCCGTGCCGCGCAGCGCCGACAAGATCGTAGGCGTCAGAAGAAGCCCCAAAACGACGATGAGCGCCAGATCGACCAACCACCACGCCTTGGTAAGAAACCCCTTTCTGTACCCGAAAAAGAACATAAGCGCCACAAAGAGCACGAATACTACATCAATGACGATATTCATACAATTCACCAAAGCCCCGAAAGGCGGCCGTTACTGCAAACCGCCTTCCGTAAATTTATCCTTTTTGTAGAAGATCAGGAAGAATGCACGCACGAGATTCGCGCCCGCGCCGAGCAGGAACCACATGGTGAGCGCGGAAAAACCGCTTACCCAACAGAGTATGCCGAACAGCGCCAGTGCGATGATGAACGACATCCACGCCGTAAAGCGGTGCCATCCGCGCATGGATATCCTGCCGCCGAGGCTGAACAGCTGCAAAACGCTCAAAACAAGGAATCCCGCATAAACGATTATGCCGTATCTCACGCCGTAATAGCAGAGGTTGCGGCAGATATTCGCAATGGCGGAAGCACCTTTGAATTCTTTAATTTCTCTGATAAAGGTCAAATATGTGCCGAATACCGTGCCTTCCCTTTCGCCGAACAGATAGCGGAACGCGTCGAACCCCTTAAAATTCATGCCTTCCGTTTCGATCCAAGCCATCCAGAACATGCCGATGCTCGCGCCGAGCAGAAGGATACAAAGAACAGAAAGCACGATGCGGTTCGCGCTGCGCTTTTTCTTTTCCTTGCCGCCGCTCTTTACCGCGACCGCAGCTACCTGCTGCTGTCCCGCGGGCCCGGGAGCATACACGACGCCCGGGACCTGCGCCGCTCCGCCGCCCTGCTGCGTATATACCACGGATACGGGCGGCACCTGCGGGTTTTGCCGCGCGCTCTCGTGCAGGCGCTCTATTTCGCCCTGCAGCACGCGCACTTCCCCTTTCAGCTGCGCAACTTCGCTCAGAAGCTCGAACCGCTCGCGCGTTTCGGGCAGAGGCGCATCCGCCGCGGGCTGGAGCGTTTGCACTGCCGCATCGGCGCCTTGTTCGGCCGCCGCAGGCTGAGGCGCCGCGGGAACGGTCTGCGGCTGAGGGGCAGTTTGCGCCGCGGCCGCAGGCTGTGCCTGCGCGCGCGTTGCAAGCTCGTTCCTGTATTGGCTCAGGTTGCTGCGCATTTCGCCGAGAACGGCGTCCATATCCTCTTCAAATAAAAATCCGCAGTACGGGCAACGCACCCTGTTGTCATCCGTCTGCTTTCCGCAATTTTTACAGATCTTCACAGTTTTTCACCCTTTCTCGATGTTTTAATGAGTTGTATCTCATCGCTATTATTATAATCGTTCATGGCGCAAATGTCAACCGCTGAACGGTTTTCCGCGCTGTCACTTCTTGTTAAAATTGTCTTTCAAAGACACGACCTCGGAGAGGATTAGTTTTTCCCCTTCCGTACATTTTTTATAATACCCCGTGCGCAGAAGCTGAAAAGCTTTGCCCTCTTCCGCCTGCGCGATATACGGTTCGGCTTTCGCGGGGACGATCTTTTCGCTCTCGGGATTCATGCGCTCGGAAAAATCCTGCCCTGCGAAATCCGCGTCGCGCAGAAGGCTCTCGTACTGCCGCACTTCCGCGTCGGCGCAATCGTCCGCATTCACCCACTGAATGACGCCCTTCACCTTGATGCCGCTCGTGTCGTTTCCGCTGTGGCTTGAAGGGACATATGAACAGAGCAGTGCCGCCGCCGCGCCGTCTTCGCCGAGCAAAACGTCGTCGCAGTGTATGATGTATGCGTTTTTGAGGCGGACGTACCCGTCTTTTTTGAGCCTGAAATATTTGGGCGGAGGATTTAATGAGAAGTCCGCGCCGTCAATATAGAGATTTTTGCCGAATTTTACTTTGCGCCTGCCCGCGTTCTCGTCCGTCGGGTTGACGTCGAAGTCCAGTTCTTCCTCCCCCTCGTAATCGGTCAGCGTGAGTTTTACGGGGTTGAGGACCGCCATCGCGCGTTCGGCATGGGCGTTCAGATATTCGCGTATGCACGCCTCGAAATAGGAATATTCGCATTCAGACTGCGCCTTTGCGATGCCGATGCGCGAGCAGAAATCGCGCACCGCTTCCGCGGGCACGCCGCGGTTTTGCAGCCCCGCGAGCGTGGGCATGCGCGGATCGTCCCATCCGTGCACCGAGCCGTCTTCCACCAACTTTTTGAGGTAGCGCTTGCTCATCACCGTGTTCGTAAGGTTCAGCCGCGCGAACTCGATCTGACGGGGCTTGGGGTTGAAGCCGAGCGTTATGCCCACCCAATCGTACAGCGGGCGGTGATCTTCGAACTCCAACGTGCAGAGGGAATGCGTCACGCCCTGCAAATAGTCGCAGATGGGGTGCGCGTAGTCGTACATCGGATAGATGCACCATTTATCGCCCGTGCGGTGATGCGTCGCGTGCAGGATGCGGTAGATGACGGGATCGCGCATATTCACGTTGGGCGACGCCATGTCTATCTTCGCGCGCAGGCACTTTTCGCCGTCTTTATATTTGCCCGCCTTCATTTCCTCGAAAAGTTTCAGATTCTCTTCGGGGGTGCGGTTCCTGTACGGGCTTTCCACGCCCGGTTCGGTCAGCGTGCCGCGGGTATTTTTGATCTCTTCCGCGGAAAGGTCGCACACGAACGCCTTGCCTTCCTTGATGAGCCGCACGGCGTACTCGTAGATGGTATCGAAAAAGTCTGAAGCGTAGCACTCGCGCGCCCAGTCGTAGCCGAGCCAGTGGATGTCGCGCTTGATGGCGTCGACGAACTCCGTCTTTTCCTTGGACGGATTGGTGTCGTCAAAAAAGAGGTTGCACTTGCCGCCGTATTTGAGCGCCGTGCCGAAGTTGACGAACATGCTTTTCGCGTGCCCGATGTGCAGATACCCGTTGGGTTCGGGCGGGAATCGCGTCTGCACCTGTTCGGGGCGCAGTTTGCCCGCGGCAATGTCCTCATTGATGATCTGTTCGATAAAATTTGCCGCTTCGGGCAATCCGTTTTTGATGTCTGACATATATTTACTCCAAAAAATCGACTCGCAAAATTTTTTCGGCACGCCCCGCGCGGGAAAAGCGGGCTCAGCTCAGCCCCACGATCTCTCCGTTTTCGTCCACGTCGATGTGTTCGGCGGCGGGGTGCGCGCCGAGCCCGGGCATCAGCATGATGCTGCCCGCGACCGCCACGATGAACTCTGCGCCGCCCTTGACGATGATATCGCGCACGCGCACGGTAAATCCTTCCGGCCGCGCAAGAAGTTTCGCGTCGTCGGACAGGGAATACTGCGTCTTGGCGATGATGACGGGAAGGCTGCCGTATCCGCGCGCTTCTGCTTCGGCGATCTTTTGCTTCGCAATGTCGGAAAATTCCGCGCCTTTGCCGCCGTACACGCGCTTCACGATGTCATTTATCTTCTTTTCTATCGGATCGCCGAGGTCGTAAGAATAGGTGAGCTCGCTCTTTTCTTCCGCGGCGGAAACGACCGCGTCGGCAAGTTCCCTGCCCCCTTCGCCGCCTTGCAGGAACACGTCGGTAAAGACGGCTTTCGCACCCGCAGCCTCCACGCTCTTCATGACCAGTTCGATCTCCGCGGGCGTGTCGCTCGCAAAGCGGTTCATGGCGACCACGACGGGTTTACTGTATACGTTTTTGATGTTTTCGATATGTTTGAACAGATTGGGCAAGCCCTTTTCGAGCGCGCCGAGGTCTTCCGCGGAAAGGTTCGCCTTATCCGCCCCGCCGTGCAGTTTGAGCGCTTTGACCGTCGCCACGACGACCACGCAGTCGGGCTGAATACCCGCGACGCGGCATTTCGTGTCGAGAAATTTTTCCGCGCCGAGGTCTGCGCCGAACCCTGCTTCCGTCACGACGTAATCGGCAAGCGAAAGGGCGGCGTACGTTGCCATGACGCTGTTGCAGCCGTGCGCGATGTTTGCGAACGGTCCGCCGTGCACGATGGCGGGCGTGCCCTCGAGCGTCTGCACAAGGTTGGGCTTGATCGCGTCCTTCAAAAGGGCGCACATCGAACCCTCCGCTTTCAGATCGCGCGCGAACACGTATTCGCCCTTCCTGTTTTCGCCCACGATGATGTTGCCCAGCCGCCTTTTGAGGTCTTTGAGGGATGTGGCTAGGCATAAAATCGCCATGACCTCGCTCGCGGCGGTGATCTCGAAATGTTCTTCGCGTTCAACGCCCTCGCCCCTCTGCCCGACCGTAACGTTGCGAAGCGCTCGGTCGTTCATGTCGAGGCAGCGCCGGAAATATATTTTTTCAGGATCGATGTCCAACGCGTTGCCGCGGAATATATGATTGTCGAGCATGGCGGCAAGCAGGTTGTTCGCCGCCGTTATGGCGTGCAGATCGCCCGTAAAGTGCAGGTTGATGTCTTCCATGGGCACGACCTGTGCGTAACCGCCGCCCGCGGCGCCGCCCTTGATGCCGAATACAGGGCCGAGGGAAGGCTCGCGCAGCGCCAGGCACACCTTTTTGCCGCCCTTGCGCATACCGTCGGCAAGCCCGATGGATACGGTGGTCTTGCCCTCGCCGGACGCCGTAGGGTTGATGGCGGTGACAAGGATGAGCTTGCCGCGCTTTTTCCCGTGAGGCAGGGCTGCTATCTTCGCCTTATACTTGCCGTAGCGTTCGATATCCTTTTCTTTCAGCCCGAGTTCGGCTGCGATCTCGCCGATATCCTTCATTTTGCACTTATGTGCGATCTCGATGTCGCTCAACATGGCAACAACCTCCCCGATCTCTTCCGTAATGGATTTTATTTTATCATAAACCGCCGTATTTTGCAAGCGGCGGGACGGATGCCCCTCTATCTTCCGCCGCAATCGTGCGGCAGGCGCAGTTTTTCCCATGAGGAACGGAAAACATCCCCCGCCCTTACAAAGCCGAAACGGGTAAGGTCTGTCCCCCAATCTTCCCGGGCATACACCTCGGGAACAAAGTCGTTCATACATTTGTTGATGAGGGTGCGCAGCATCAATTCTTTCTCGGTACAGGCGGAGTCGCAGGTCAAATACCCGTCCTCGCGCAATCCGCCGCCGAAGCATTTATCCCCGTCTTTTAACACAAAATAAAAGCGGAAACCCTCTTTTTTTGACGACAATACGGATAACATACATTCATTATACCACAAAATGCCGCCGATAGCAAAAAAACGCTGTACCGCAGACGCATTTTGTGTTATAATTTTTTTAATCCTCTGTTCACGAAAACCTCGGCGAGCTGACGCCTGCGGTTTTCCGTGATTTGAGGGCGACACCGCCGCACGCCTTACGGCTGACGGCGTTTTCTCCCTCTTTGCGCCCTTTTAGGGGCACACATAATATACAAGGGCGCAAATTCACCCTCTTCCCGTAAGGCAAGGGATTGCCAAATAGGGGTGCGCTGCGGAAAATTGCGATTTCCCTTGCGCGAATTTATTATTTAAATAATCAAAGGCGCGTTCCGAAATCGCTATTTTGGATAAGCGCACTCAATTTGCCGCATACTTGCGGCTTGCCGAAAAAGAGTGAATGCGAAAATTGCTATAATAGGTAAGCCCTTAAATTAAGGCTCCCAAAAATCGCAACGCGCGCAGCGGTGTGAGATTTTTGGAAATAAGGAGCGGCAAATATATAGGAGCACAGCATTTGCAAGTATTGTAAATGCTTGCATAATATATTTTGCCGCGACGCGGCAGAGAGAAAAACGCCGCAGAGCCGACCTGCGCGTCGGCGAACGGCGGTTGTCTCTCAAATCACGACTTTCCGCAGTGCCTTTGCACGAGGAAAGTGTGAACCCCTTTCGTGAACAAGGATATAGGAGTTTTTATGGACGTTCTCATATTAAAAGCTTTTGAAAGCATCCGCTGCGGGTTCCTCGACGTGTTTTTCGGATTCTTCACCTTTTTCGGGGAAGAACTCGTCGTAGCGGGGGCGATCGCGGTCATCTACATCTGTTTCAATAAACAATTCGGAGAACGCGCCATTGTGACTGTTCTTTCCGCAAGCTGTATAACCACTGCCGTAAAGAGCGGCGTCAGGCGGCTGCGCCCCTATGCGGCGGGAAACGTATCTCTGCGCGAAAACTTTCTTACCGAGGGACTGGATGCGGACATGTCTTTCCCGAGCGGCCATGCGACCGCCTCGGGAAGTTTTTTCGCTGCGCTCTCCATCCGTTTCCGCAAGGCTTACGTCATCGCGCCTTCCGCCGTGTTCATACTGCTTGTGGCGCTTTCACGCCTTTACTTCGGCGTGCACTACCCTTCCGACGTGCTTGCGGGGCTTGTCGTCGGCATCGGAATGGCTTTTTTATGGGCGCTCATTTATAAAGGATTTTACGGAGCGCGGCTGTATATCTATCTCGGCGTGGCGCTTCTGACGCTCATCCCCCTGTTTATTCCCGCCACGCAGACGGAATCGATGTTCCAAATGTCAGCCATTGCCCTGGCAACTTCTGCGGGGCTGATCATCGAAGACAGGTTCATACGATTCGAAGACACGAAAAAATGGGTAAAGCGCGCGGTGCGTTTGGGGCTGATGGCGCTGCTCGCAGCGATACCCTACCTTTTGCTTTCGCTTTTGCCCGACGGCAATTGGTTCAAATTCCTGCAATATTTTCTGACCATTTTCATCGCCATAACCGGCACGCCCTTTCTCATCAAACTTTTCCGCATATAGCGCCGCACGGCGTTTTTTTGCCGAATATTCCTGCGAGGGGCGAAAAGCGTTGACTTTTTTCTCCAAAAATGTAAAATGATATTGTTCGATTTCAACAGATATTTTCGAGGTGTTTTTTTATGTCTGACAAAAGAGCGGTCACGATGGACAAGATCGTAAACCTTTGCAAGGCGAGGGGCATCATCTTCCCCGGGAGCGAAATTTACGGCGGCATGGGCAACACATGGGATTACGGCCCCGTCGGCGTGGAGATCAAAAACAATATAAAGCGCGCATGGTGGAAGCGCTTCGTGCAGGAGAGCGAGAACTCTTACGGCGTGGACGCGGCGATCCTGATGAATTCGCGCGTATGGGAGGCGAGCGGGCACACCGCCTCGTTCACCGATCCCAAAATGGACTGTAAGGAATGCAAGGCGCGTTTCCGCGCGGATAACCTGATCGAGGCGCATTCCAAGGGCAAAGTCAATCCCGATACGATGACCAACGAAGAGATGGAGGCGTACATCGCCGAGCACAAGGTCGCCTGCCCCAACTGCGGCAAGCACAATTGGACGCCCATACGCACCTTCAACCTTATGTTCGAGACTTCGCGCGGGGTAACGGACGAAAGCCAGAACAAAATTTATCTCCGCCCCGAAACGGCGCAGGGCGAGTTTGTAAACTTTTTGAACGTACAGCGCACGACGCGCGCCAAAGTGCCCTTCGGCATCGCGCAGGTGGGCAAAGCGTTCCGCAACGAAATTACGCCCGGAAACTTCATCTTCCGCACCATCGAGTTCGAGCAGATGGAACATCAATGGTTCTGCAAAGAAGGCACCGACCTTAAATATTACGAGGAATACAAAGAAAAGGCGAAAAACTTCCTTTTGAGCCTCGGTTTCAAGGATGAGCACCTGCGCTTTAAAGATCACGACAAGCTCGCGCACTATGCGAAGTCCGCCTGCGACATACAGTATCTCTTCCCGATGGGCTGGTCGGAACTCAACGGCATCCACGACCGCACCGACTACGACCTTTCCCGCCATCAGGAATATTCGGGCAAGAACATGAATTACCTCGATCCGACCACGGGCGAGCACTATATCCCCTACGTCGTGGAATATTCCATCGGCGCGGACAGGCTGATGCTTGCCGTTCTGTGCGAGGCTTACGAAGAGGAAGAGCTGGAAGGCGGCGACGTGCGCACCGTGATGCACTTCCACCCCGCGCTCGCGGCTTACAAAGCCGCCGTTCTGCCCTTGCAGAAAAACCTCGGCGAAAAGGCGAAGGAAGTTTACAAAAAGCTCAGCAAAAAATTCATGGTCACCTACGACGAGGCAGGCTCTATCGGCAAGCGCTACCGCCGTCAGGACGAGATCGGCACCCCTTACTGCATCACCATCGACTTCGACACGCTGGAAAACAACACCGTTACCATCCGCGACCGCGACACCATGTCGCAGATCCGCCTCGACATCGACGAAGTCGCGGCATATATCGAAAAGTCCCTCGAATTTTAAGGATAATTCCCGATACAGTCAGATCGCGCCGCAAATGCGGCGCGATTTTTTGCTGAAAATTATAAAAAATACGGTAAACTGCGGCGGCGCACATATGCGCGCCGCCGCATTCTTTAAAATTCGATATGATCGAAATCTTTGCGGGAAGAGCGGCGATACAAGATGATCTTCCGCCCGATGACGGCAACGCATTCGGCTTTGAGCGCGTCTGCAAGCCGGGCGCCGAGCGCCTTTGCGTCCTCTTCCGCATTGGTAAGCACGTTTATTTTGATCAGTTCGTGCGCCTCGAGCGCATCCGAAAGGGACTTTACCATATTTTCGCTCACGCCGCCCTTTCCGAGCTGCGCGATGGGCGAAAGGTTCGCCGCGATGCTCTTTAAATTGCTCCTTTGTTTGCTTGTCATAAAATCTCCTTTTTTTAATTCACACTTTCCTCGTGCAAAGGCACTGCGGAAAGTCGTGAGTTTTAGGAAAACCCCAACGTTCGCCGTTTTGGAAAACGGCTCTGCGTTCGGATTTTTCCTCTTCGGCGCTTTATAAGGGCTTGCACTAATATAGATGCGCCGAATTCACCTTTCCTGCCCGAGGCCGCGCGCCGCGGCAAATCGGGGGCTTTTTCCGAAAAGTGTGATTTTCGGAAACGCAAGTGATTATTTAAATGATATTGCGAAAAAGCAAAAACGACGCTTTTTGCTTTTTCACTCAATTTGGCAATCCCTTGCCTTACGGGAAGAGGGTGAATTTGCGCCCTTGCATACTATGTGTGCCCCTAAAAGGGCGCAAAGAGCGGAGAAACCGTTGTCGAGCCGACAGTATGTCGGCGAGCAATGGTGTCGCCCTCAAATCACGGAAAACCGCAGGCGTCAGCTCGCCGAGGTTTTCGTGAATACTATTACTCTCTAAACTCAAACTCCACGCCGCCGACGACGACCACGTCGTTTTCGGCAACGCCCTGCCTTTTCAGCTCTTTTATAACGCCCTTGTCCTTCAAGACCTTTTGGAAATACGCCATCGAATCGGGATCGGAAAGCACCACGTTGCGCTCGAGCATGTCCACCAAGCCCCCCGTAACATACCAGACGTTTTCCTCTTCGTCTTTGTACACTTCGAACTCGTTTATGTCGGGGCGCTCGTATTCGAACTCGTCCGCAGGGATGGGCTCGGCGGGCGGCAACGTATCCAACACCTCGAATATGCCCTCGATCAGCTCCCTCGTTCCCTCGCCCGTTACGGCGGTGATCGGGTATTTTTTATATTTGCGGCACTTTTTTTTGAATTCTTTGACGTTCTCCTCCGCGCCGTACACGTCGCACTTGTTGAGCGCCACGATCTGCGGCAGCGAGGCGAGCTTTTCGCTGTATTCTTTCAGTTCTTTGTTGATTTTTTTGAAATCTTCATACGGATCGCGCCCTTCCATGCCCGAAACGTCGACCACATGCACGAGCATCCTCGTCCGCTCGATATGCCTTAAAAAGTCGTGCCCGAGTCCCGCGCCGTCCGCCGCGCCCTCGATCAGCCCCGGTATATCCGCGGCGACGAAAGATTTGTCGTAATACTTCACCACGCCCAAATTGGGAGAGAGCGTGGTAAAGTGGTAGTTGGCGATCTTCGGCCTTGCCGCGCTGATCTTGGACAAAAGGGTGCTCTTGCCCACGTTGGGAAAACCGATCAGCCCCACGTCGGCAATGACTTTCAGTTCGAGGATGAGGGTGTGTACCTGCGTTTTTTCCCCTTTCTGCGCGAAATGCGGCGCATGGCGGCGCGCCGTTGTAAAGCGTACGTTGCCCTTGCCGCCGTTCCCGCCGCGGGCGATGAGCTTTTTCTCTCCGTCCGTATACACATCGCAGAGAATTTTGCCCGTTTCCGCGTCGCGCACGAGCGTGCCGAGGGGAAGGGAGATAACGACGTCCTCTCCGCCTTTGCCGAAGCGGTTGTTCGTGCCGCCGCGTTCGCCGCTGCCCGCCGTAAACTTCGCGCCGAAACGGAAATCGACGAGGTCGTTCTTGTCCTTATCGCCGACGACGTACACGTCGCCGCCCTTGCCGCCGTCGCCGCCGTCAGGCCCGCCGAGCGCGTAGCCTTTGAAACTCTTGAACGAGTTCATGCCGTCGCCGCCGTCCCCCGACTTTACGGTGATTTTCACTTTATCGGTAAATAGCGATGCCATAATTTATACCCTGTTCGCTTTGAAATAGTCGCAGCAGTCCGAAAGCGGGCAGTTTCCGCAGTCGGGCTTTTGCGAATGGCAGACCTTTCTGCCGTGCCAGATCAGCCAATGATGCGCCTCAGACCAATGCTCCTTGGGGATCGCCTCTTTAAGCTGTTCTTCCGTTTTGAGCGGCGTATTCGCCTTTGCGAGCCCCAAGCGGTTGCTCACGCGGAAAACGTGGGTGTCCACGGCGATCGCGTCTTTATCGAACCACACGGAAGAAACGACGTTCGCCGTCTTCTGCCCTACGCCCGCGAGCGATTTGAGGTCTGCAAAACTTTCGGGCACTTTGCCGCCGAACTTTTCTATTATGTCGCGCGAGGCGGAAAGGATATGCGCCGCCTTGCTCCTGTACAGCCCGCAGGAGAATATGTACTTTTCCAGCTCTTCCTGCGAAAGTTCGAGCATTTTTTCGGGCGTGGAATGTTCTTTGAACAGCTCCGCCGTAACTTTGTTCACGCGCTCGTCTGTGCACTGCGCCGACAGGATGACCGCCACGAGCAGTTCGTAAGCGGTATCGTAATGCAGTGCGGGGCGCGCGCCCGCGTATACCTCTGATAAAGTTTTCAGCGCCTGATCGCGTGCCTGCTTGTCCATGCGCCTATTTTAACACACTTTTCACGGAATGACAATCGTTTTTGCCGCGCAAAACGCGCGGCTTTTTCATGCGGGATAGACGAAGGTGCGCCCGTATTTGTTTTCCACGCGGAAAAACCCGACAAAGGCGCAGTAACGCCCGCCCGCCAAGGCGCGCTTTGCGCGCGCAAGGTCGAACGCGCCTATTTTCGCCGACAGGCCGCAGCCGACGTTCGCCTCCTTCGGGGTAGACACCGCCGACGCGGGAATGCCGAAAGAGCGGAGCCGCGCCACAAAGTCGAGCGTTTGGGAGCGGGAACGGAACACCGCAAGATATATCTGCATAATCCTTTCTCCTTTGCAAAAAAATCCCGCCCGCGCGATAAATCGCACAACGGGCGCATATAATATACCGATAAATAAACCGAGATCGGAGAGAACATGATCTATTTCGACAACGCCGCCACGGGCGGCAGAAAACCGCCTTCCGTGCTTTCAACCGCCAGCGAGGCAGTACGAAGCGCCAACGCAAACCCGGGACGGAGCGGCCACGCGCTTTCCGTTACCCTTGCGGAAAACCTTTTGAACTGCCGCAGCCTTTTGAGCGATTTTTTCGGCGGGTACGGTTATGAGCGGACCGTGTTCACAAAAAACTGCACCGAGGCGCTGAACATCGCTATTTTCGGCGCCGTGCCCCCGGGCGAAAAGCCGCACTTTATTACCACCGTGATGGAGCACAACTCGGTTTTGCGCCCGCTGAAAGCGCTCGAACGCGCGGGAAGGGCGGAACTGACCATATTGGGGCTGAACGGACAAGGCACGGTGAGCGCCGAAGAATTTGCAGGCGCCGTAAAAAGCAACACCCGCGCCGCGGTGTTCACGCTCGCCTCCAACGTGACGGGCGCGCACATCGATCCCGCCGCGGTGCGCGCCGCCCTGCCCGAAAACGTGCTCGTTCTGTGCGACGGCGCGCAGGCGTGCGGGCATATGCCCGTCGATATGCGCGCGCAGGGCATAGACGCGCTCTGCGTTGCGGGGCACAAGGGCATGCACGGCATCGCGGGTTCGGGCGCGCTGCTGTTTTCCGAACGGTACGATCCCGCGCCCTTTATGTACGGCGGTTCGGGCAGCGAGAGCGCCAACCCCGACATGCCCTCTTTTTACCCCGACAGGTTGGAGGCGGGCACGCTCAACTACCCTGCGGCGATGTCGCTGATGGAAGGCGCGCTGTACCTGAAAACGCACATGGCGGACGCCGCCGCATACATATGCGAACTTACCCGAACGCTCGTGGGCGGATTGCGGCAGATACCCGGCATACGGGTGTATTCCCTGCCCAACCCCTTCGGCATTGCGGCTTTCGGATGCGACAGCTTGCAGTCGGAATTTTTCGCGCAGGAACTTTCCGACCGTTTCGACATAGCCGTGCGCGGCGGACTGCACTGCGCGCCCCTCATGCACGAGGCTTTGGGCAGCGGCAGCGGCGGTCTGGTGCGCGCGAGCGTTTCCGAATTCAACACCCCGCACGAGGCGCATATGTTTCTGCTCGCCGCCGAAAAGATCGCCCGCGGCGGCTGAACCGAAGGGCGGTTCTGCACGTATTTAACAGTGCCGCGCCAAAGCGCAATCCCGCGCTATTTTCCGCCCGCCGCGCTACATCTTTTTCAGGCGGTTGACGACGAACGCCAGCTTTTTGCGCTTTATGCCGTCGAGCATGGGCGAAAGCGCGGCATAAAAATTGTCGAGGTCGGCGTCGGAAAGGGTTCCCGCCTTGCGGCTTCTTTCCGCCTCGTCGTAAATGGCGCGGAGTATATCTCCCTCGCCCTTGCCCGCAAAAGCCTTGGTAAGGCGGTCCGCAAGTGCGGAAACGTCCTCTTCCTGCCCGCTTTTGCCCGCATTTTCGCTCTGCGTGCCCCTGCCCGCGTTTTCGCTCTGATAGGAATTGAAATCTTTCATGGCTGCCTCCTGCGGTTTTTTACCGTAATCCATTATATGCGCCGCGGCGCACCTTTGACAAGAGAGGCAGAAAGGAGTTGTTTTATGGAAATACTGCTCATACTTGCACTTATTATCGCGGCAGGCTCGAACACGCCGCCCCAAAAGCTGATACATACCTTTTCCGCGCTCTCTTCGGGCAATGCCGAAGAACTTTGGAAGAGCGACATTTTTAAGGACGTGCGCATATTGGGCATGACGCCCGCGGAACTGATAAACGCCGCCAAGGAACTGAAATCGCTCGTTTCCGTGCTGACTGTGCCAAATGACGGCGACGCGCAAAAGGCCGCCGCGCCGTTCGCGGCGCAACCCGCGCAGAGCACGCAGACCGCCCCGCCTGCCGCCCCCGACGAAAGCGGAGAGCGCGCAAAAGAGCTGCAAAGCGCCCTTTCCCCCATCCGCGGCATCGCAGACGAAAACATCGAAAAGATGCTCGGCAAATACTTCGCATAAAATACGGGCGGGAATATGTGTTCCCGCCCGTACATTTATATCCGTTCTGAACAGAATATCTATATAAAATGCGCGCGCCCGCATATGCGGGCGCGCGCAGCTTTTCTTTCTTTTTGCGGGAACGCGCCGCCTCTCTCCCTTTTTTGAAAAATTTTTAAATTTCCTCAAAAAAATGCTTGACATTCTATACTATGCAATGTATAGTATTATGCATAAAACAGTATTGCGGAGGCGGTATGGATGCACAATTAAAAAAGGGACTGCTCGACGTTTGCGTGCTTTCGGTACTGCGCGACGGGGAGTCTTACGGGTACAAAATAATAACGGACATCGCACCCTATATAGAAGTTTCCGAATCGACGCTGTACCCGATACTCAAACGTCTGGAAACGGCGGGCGCGCTGACGACGCAGAGCCGCGAATACAACGGCAGGCTGCGCAAATACTATAAGATCACGGACAAAGGTATGCAAAAAATTGAAGAATTTATAGAAAACGCGCGGGAATTCGAGCGAATTTATCAATTTATAGCGAAAGGAGGCATTCAAAAATGAACAAAGCCCAATGGGACAAAAGGCTGAAAAAGAAACTTTCCCCGCTCGGCAAGGAAGAAAAGGAGAAAATCATCGCTTATTACGACGAGCTGTATTACGACAAGAAAGACGCGGGGCTTTCGGAAGAAGAAATTCTTGCAGAATTCGGCACGCCCGAAGCGGCGGCGGAAAAATTTATCGAAGAGTACGGCGGCAAAAAAGACAACGGCAATCCCGTGGCGAGGTTTTTTCTTGCGGCGACGCTCTTTCTGTTCGTGGGCATTCCCCTGCTGATCGTGCTTTTGGCGCTCGCCGCGGTGGGGTTGGCTGTATTTATCAGCGGCTTTGCCGTGATAGCGGCAGGCTTGGCAGATTTTGTGTATTTTGTGGTGCAGATGTGCATGTTCGGTGCGAGCGGCGCGTATGTGGCGCACCTCGGCATAGGGCTTGCCGCCATGGGCGTGGGGTGCCTGCTCATTCCTCCCTTTTTATTCCTCACCAAAAAACTGTTTATTCTGTGCGGAAAGCTGTTCACCGTAACGGGGCGGTATATCCGCGGCAAAAAGGAGGGTGCCTGATATGGAAAAGAAAATGAAACGTTGGAAAAAAGCGCTGATCGTTATGGGCATAGTGTTCCTTGCCGCGGCGATCGTCCTGTTCGTGTGCGGCATGACCGCGGCAGATTGGGACTTCAAAAAACTCAGCACCGTAAGCTATACGCAAAAAGAATACGCGCTTGAAGAGGGCGAACAAGTAACGAGCCTTACCGTGCGCTACGAAAACGCGCGCGTAGAGGTGGTGTATTCGGAAACCGCCGCCGCGCACATCTCTTACCCCGTCCGCACGGACAGCCGCGGCGAAGAAATAGCGAAAATAACCCTCACTTACGAGAACGGCGCGCTCACGCTTGCCGAAAGCCTTGACGGCAAATACGAAATTTTTAATTGGAACCTTTCCTCGCCCGCCGTTACGATAACCCTGCCCGCGGGCGCGCAGTGCGCTTTGGATATCCAAACGGACAACGGAGATATAACCATTGCGGGCGAAGCGCAAATTGCCGCCCCTTCCGTAAAGCTCGCCACGGATACGGGGAACATTTACGCACAGCCGAACGGCGGCATGAACGTTGCGGGGAATGCGGAATTTTACGGCGATACGGGAAACGTCCGCGTGAAAAACATAAGCGCGGCGAACCTGACGGCTCAGACGGATACGGGCGACATTTTTATGGAAAACGCCGCAGCCGCGCAGGCGCTTACGGCGACTGCCGACACGGGCGACGTGCGGCTTTACGGCGCGGTGAAAGCAACCGTTTTTACCGCGGAAACGGAAACGGGCGATATTCGCATAGAAGAAGGGTGCGTGCTCGATGCCTCAGAACTTGCCATGACGAGCGACGTGGGCGATATACGCGTGCGCGGAGCGCTTGCAGGCAGCCGAACAGACTACACGTTTTTTATAACGACGGACGTAGGTTCTTCGAACGTGTCCTCGGGCGGGAGCGGCGCAAGGCGGCTGACCGCCGCCACCGACACGGGCGACATAACCCTGCAATTCGAAATACAGTCATAAAGCCAAAACCACCAGTTGAACTGGTGGTTTGCACAGACCCTAAAAGGGTAAACTACCAGCCAACCCGTTAACGGGTATCGCTTTTACTATAGCGTCTTATTGCACTACACACCTGTAAAACAGGTTCCTCCTGCCATAAAGAAGCAAATTGCATGAATAATATGGTAAACTTCTTTAATTATAAAATTGCTAAAGCTATTTTTTATCTTCCCCCAGTAGAACTGGGGGTTTATTCATGCTAAAGCGCCAGCAATAAAAACGCGGCGCGGGAATAACCCGCGCCGCGTTTTTATATTACTGTTTCCTCATATCTTCCAAAATTTGCAAAAGAGCGGGATCGCCGTAATCGGCATTGCTTTCGGCGGGTATGCCGTGCGCGCCGTCGCTTGTGGTGATGCCCCTTTCGTGTATGCAGGTGGCGCCGTCAGGCCAATAAATGCGCGCAGTCGTCAGCTTTGCCGCCTCGCCCGTGACGGGATTGCGGAAAGTTGTTTGCATAATGCCCTTGCCGTAGGTGCCCGCAGGCGCATCGGCGCCGCCCGTTGCGATCAGGTAAATGTTTTCATACTCTATCGTATCGTAACACAGCATCGCCCCGATGAGCGCCTCCGACGCGGACGCCGTGTTCCCGTTCGCCGCAACAAAAATTTCGCTGCCCGCAAAATATTCGGCGTACAAATCGCGTCCGAGCAGGAACACCGTGCGCTTTTCGCCGTAGTCGGCATACATCAGCGGGGAGTTTACGTCGGCATCCTTCAAAAGATACGCGGCTATTTCGCCGAGTATGGCAAGGCTGCCGCCGCCGTCGTTGCGAAGGTCGAACAACAGCGTTGAACAGCCGTCCGCTTTATATTGCGCCGCGGCTTGGGCAAATTCTTCCGCCGCGTTACCCGAAAACTGCGCCAGTGATATATACGCCTCGCCGCCGCGGAGCGCGCGCATGCCCTCGCCCACGCGCTGCCATACGCCGCCGGACGCGTCGTCGTTAAAAATTTCCGCATACGTCCCCTCGTTCGTGGCGTACAGCACATAGCTTTCGGTATACACTTCAAACCCTACGGTAAGGTAAATGCAGTTCTGCGTGTCCTTTGCGTCCGTTGCGGAAAGGCGCAAAACGCGCGTTTCGCCCGTATTCACCGAAGAGAGCGCGGAAGAAACTGCCGCCGCCGTAAAGGTATCGGCAATTTCCCCTTCGCTTTCGCCCACGCCCGTAAGGTACATGCCTACCTGTGCCTTTTCTCCCGACGCGTTTTCCGCAAAAAAGGCGGGCGAACCTACCGCCACTTTATATATCTTGTTCGTATCCGCAAAAAAGGAAAGCCCCGCGCCGCCCTTTATGCCGCGGTCGGAATTGATGACGGCGTCGTACTCGTCGGCGGTATAGTAGCAGGAATACCGGTCGAGGATACCTTCCGCGCCGACTATCGCCGCCTGCCAAAATTCATCGTCGGAAATTTCTTCGTAATATTCGTCCTGTATTTTTTGTTTGAACCACAAAAGCGACTTTAAACCGCTGTCGAGCGTAAGGCGGCTGACAAAAAAGCCCGCCGCAAACACGAGCGCCGCCGCAAGTACGCATATGACGGTAATAAGCGCCTTTTTCCCCGCGTTTTTCTTTTTTCCGCCCGCCGTATCCTCTTCGGGCAAAAAACCGCCGTTATCCTGCATGACAAAACTCCTTACCTATAAAAACACAGCCCGCACGGGTGCGCGGGCTTTTTCGTTTATTTTTCTTCGTTCCACGGGTGCGGCAGAAATTCGCGCAATTTAACCGTCTTTTCCCCCGCAGCGTCCACCAAAAATTCGGCGTTTTCGTTTTCGGGCGAAAGGAGCGACAAAAACTCGCGGCAGGCGCCGCAGGGCGTCATGAGCGCGCCGTCTTCGCCCACGCACACGACGCGGCGGATGACGGTTTCCCCGTCGGTGACCATCGCGGCGGCGGCACTGCGTTCGGCGCAAAAGCCCAGCCCGCAATACAGATCTATATTCACGCCGCAGTAATATTTACCGTTTGCGCCTTCCAGCACGGCGCTCACAGCGCCGCTCGAAAAGCCCGCATGATGTTCTTTCGGCGCAAGGTTTTTCACGGCAAGCGCGTACATTTCTTTATAAGTCATCTTATCCCCCTTTGCCCGCACAGGCTATATGCGCGCAAGCCCTTCCTTTTTCGCCTGTTCGGCGACCGCCTTTGCAACGGCGGGCGCGACGCGCCTGTCGAACGGGGAAGGGATTATGTAATCGCGGGAAAGTTCGCCCTCCGCAAGCGACGCGAGCGCCCTTGCCGCGGCGACCTTCATGCCCTCGCTTATGTCCTTCGCGCGCACGTCGAGCGCGCCCCTGAATACGCCGGGGAAAGCCAAAAGGTTGTTGATCTGGTTGGGGAAGTCGCTCCTGCCCGTGCCTACAACATAAGCGCCGCCCGCCTTCGCCTCGTCGGGGAAAATTTCAGGTTCGGGGTTCGCCATCGCAAACACCACGGGCTTTTCCGCCATGCTCTTTACCATATCGCGGGTAAGCTGTTTGGGTGCGGAAACGCCGATGAACACGTCGGCGCCCTTTACCGCATCGGCAAGGCATCCGCGCAATTTGCCGCGGTTGGTCGATTCGGCTATTTCCTTCTGCGCGGAAGTGAGCCATTCCTCGCCCTCGCACACAAGCCCCTTTCGGTCTGCCATTATTATGTTTTTCGCGCCGCTTTCCAAAAGCAGTTTGCATATGGCTATGCCCGCGCTGCCCGCGCCGCAGATGACGATGTTTGCGCTTTCCATGCTCTTTTTGCATACCTTCAAAGCGTTGAACAGCGCCGCCGTAACGACGATCGCCGTGCCGTGCTGATCGTCATGGAAAACGGGTATGTCGAGCTTTTCTTTCAGTTTTTTTTCCACCGCAAAGCACTTGGGGGCGCATATATCTTCCAGATTGATGCCGCCGAAGGTCGGGGCGATCATTTCCACCGCCTTCACGATGTCGTCTTCGTCCTGCCCCGAAAGCACGATGGGAACGGAATCGATGTCGGCAAATTCCTTAAAAAGCAGGCTTTTGCCTTCCATGACGGGCAGCCCCGCAAGGCCGCCGATGTTCCCGAGCCCCAAAACGGCGCTGCCGTCAGACACAACCGCCACCGTGTTCCACTTGCGGGTATAGGTGTACGCTTTGGAAGGATCTTTCGCGATCTCTTTGCAGGGCGCGGCGACGCCCGGCGTATAGGCGTTGGAGAGCGCCTCTTTGTCCTTCACTTCCACGAGCGGCTTTACCGCCAGCTTGCCGCGGAGCGTTGCGTGCATTTTCAGCGAACTTTCGTAAATATCCATAGATAGTTATTCTCCCTGTCAGGTCAATTTATACAGTATGGTTATGACGCGGAAGGTGACCGCATCGGAAAAATTGCGCAAATTCAGCCCCATCACCCGCTCTATTTTATCCAAACGGTACATTAAGGTATTGCGGTGCATGTACAGGTTGCGCGAAGTTTCGCTCACGTTCAGGTTGTTTTCGAGGAACACCTCGGCTGTGTTCACCATGTCGTCATCTTTTAAAAGTTCTTTCGCCTCGCCGTCGAGCAATATGGAAAGGTATTCCCCCAACTTTGCCTCGGGCAGATCTTCGAGCATTTTAATAAGAACATATTCGCGGTAGGTGTGCACTTCGCCTTTGGAATTGAAAATGCCGCTCATGCGCAGCGCCGCGTTCGCCTGGCGGTAAGAGGAGGCTATTTCGTCGAAATGCCGCACCGTGCAGCCCACGCCTATGCGCACTTTTACGCCCACCTCTTCGAGCAAAGACCGCGCGAGAAAATTGGCAAAGTCCGCGGAAGATTGGTATTCGAAGTCGTCGTTTATGAACTTGATGAAGGCGCAGTCGCTGCCCGCAACGGCAACCGCCGTATCCGCATCGCCGCCCGCGTACTGCGTCAGAAAAGAGATCAGCTCCCCCGCCTTCACGTCGGAAGATATTGCGAGCGCGAAACAGGGGCTTTCGGGCACGGAATATTTGATGGCGTAAGTCTGTACGTCGTCGGCGGAACATTCGCCGAGCAGTATGCGGCGCAGGAACTCGGAGCGGGGAAGATTGAGCGCCTTGCCCGCCGCGTTTTCGATCGCGTCCGACAAAAACAGCGCATAATTCCTTTCCACGGTGCCCGTGCCCTTGATGGCGCATACATATTCCACGCCGCCGTGCAGTACCTTAAAATAGGTGGCGCCGAGCGCCTCGTCCTGCAAAGCGCCGCTGAACGCGCGCGGGGCGGGGGGAAGTTTTTCTCCCGCGGCGGAAAAGAGGAACTTTCCTTCGGGGGAGTAAAGAAAGACGTCTATCCCCGTTTTTTGATAGACGGTCTGTATGCTTTTTTTCAGTTCGGAATACATTTTTTTCTCCAAGAGCGAAAAGCCGCCCTGCTGTTTGGTCTATTATAGCTTAATTCGCAAAAAATATCAATGATTTTTCAGACAAGCCCGAAAATTGCGCAAATTTTCGCAAGTTCTGCACATTCTGTTACGGGTGAAAACATACCCCGCGGGTGAAGAAATTTTTTTGCCCGCGCTACATTATCCGTTTAACACTTGACACTTTTTGCCTGATATAGTAAAATTATAGATGTGAAAGTATCCGCGCCCGAAAGCGCGCTTACGCCGCGGCGCACAGTGCCGCAAAAAATAAAGGACAGGGGTAACATTATGACGTATCAACAACAGCTTGCTCCCGAAAGAAAGAAGGAGAGCAAAGCGGCGCAGATCGTGCTCTCTCTCATCATCCTCGTCGGGTTCGCGGTTTTGCTGTTCGTGCCCGACGCGGCGCTGTCGGACAGAGGTCTGTTCAACCAAATTCTCGACTATTTTAAAGAAGATGTGAGCGTCAAATTCCTGAGCATCGCATACTATTCCTTCATCGGCTTTTATGCCCTGCTCGTCATCTGCACGGTCGCTTCTTTCTTTACCCAAAAGAAGGGCTCCTTCGCGCTCAACTGCATAAAGACGATCGCGGGCATCGTGGTGACCGTCTTTTATGTGTATGTGCTTATCGGAAAGCTCGGTTCGCCGATCGATCTTATTTTCCGCGACGACAAGACCAAAGTGGCGCTCAATTCCACCGTCATCATGCTCGCCTTCGGCTTTGTCATGATGTTCGCTTTGAGCATCTCTTACTATAAGGGGCTGGGCGCGGCGAAGATGTTCGCGGCGATCATCGCACTCGGCTATGCGTCGATGTTCTTCGTTGCGAAGCCCTTCATCGGCGAAGCCGCCCTCATCGATCTGTTCAACGTGAAATTTTCCTATGCGGACGGGGCGATGGGCACGGTGATCTCGTATGCGTTCATCGCGCTCGCGTTTGCGGCGGCGGCAAACCTCGCTTTGGCGGTCCTTTCCCTCGCAGTGCGCAAAATGACCGTCCTCGATCTGGTTCGCTCCGTCGTCATGTTCGTGCTCGCGGCGCTGTGCTTTGTGCTCCTCGGCGTGGAAGTTTCCTTCTCGAACGTATTCGATTATCTGGGCACGGCCGTATTCCTCGGCCTCGCGCTCGTACAGCTCGTGTATGCGATCGTCATGTTCGTCGCGGTTCGTGCATCTGCACGCAAAAAACAAGACGAGCCCGCGTTCGAAGTAGACGCCAACAACCAGATGGCGATGGCAGGGCTTGCTGCGCCCGCAACGGAAACAGCGGAAGAGCAGGTTTCCGAAAACGCGGCGCGCGCGAATGCGGCGTTCGATCAGGCGGCGCAGATCTCCATCGATGAGATCGTTGCTCAAAACGCGGCGGAAGATGCCGCAAACGAAACCGCATATGCGGATGCCGTGCGCGACGAGGCGCCTGCAGCGGAAGAAGTAACGGAAGAAGAACCGGAATACGACTTCGAGCAGAAACAGCATGACGGGCAGTTCAACCGCGATTACGCCGACTATCAGGCGGCGGAAGACGCAAAACAGCAAGCGGACGAAGAAGCGTGCAGGCAGGCAGCGGCGCAGGCGGCGGAAGAGGCGGCGCGCCAGGCGGCACAGCAATACGGTTCTCCCGCACAGCAGCCCTACGCAGCGCCTTACGGCATGTACGGCGCGGGTTACGCCCAGCAATACGCGCAGAACGCGCCCGGATATTACGGCGGCCCCGTTCCCTACCTGCCCGACGCATTCATCAACAGCCTTACCCCCGCCGAGCGCGACGAGTTCGATAAACTGTTCATTACCCGCGTTTACGGCGAGAACAAGCGTTTGCCCGTTTACGTTGTAGGCTCCGACAACCGCGAATTTTTCGCAAAAATATTCGTATTTATGGGAAGATACCGCAACATCATTTCGGAAGGTCTGCTCGAAAAGATCTACAATTACAGCAACTCTATCCGATAAAGTAAACACGCAAAGTGCGGCCCGTGCAAACGCGCCGCACTTTTTTTATGCAAACCTTTTACGGCTCTGCATTTTTTAGAGGTCTTTATGCTGAAACTGAAAAGCTTTTTGAAATTTGTACTGCCTTCCGTTCTCGCCTTTGCCCTTTCGGGCGTATATTCCATTGCTGACGGCTTTTTTGTGGGCAACAGATTGGGCGACAACGCGCTCGCCGCCGTGAATGTGGCTTACCCCGTGACCGCCTTCATTCAGGCGGCGGGAACGGGCATCGGCATGGGCGGCGCGATACAGTATTCCGTTGCGGCAGGCGCGGCAACGCACGGCAATAAAAATAAACACCTGACCATTTCCTGCATCCTGCTCGCCGCCGCAAGCGCACTTCTGACGCTGATTTTTGCCTTTGTTTCCTCTCCCCTTCTGCGGCTGTTCGGCGCCGAGGGCGAAACGTATGTGCTTGCGGAAGAATATTTGAAACTCATCGTGTTCGGCGCGGTATTTCAGATATTCGGCACGGGGCTCGTCCCCTTTATACGCAACATGGGCGGCTCCGTTGCGGCGATGGCGGCAATGATAGCGGGTTTCGTTACGAATATCGCGCTCGACTACGTTTTCGTTTGGGTGATCGATTGGGGCATGACGGGCGCGGCGGCGGCTACCGTTATCGGGCAGGCGGTAACGCTTTCCGTATGCGCGGGGTATCTTCTCTTCAAAAAACAAAAACTTACCCTCAGCCCCGCAGGCGGCATAGGCAGGCTGATCGGCAAGACGCTCCTGATCGGGCTTTCCCCCTTCGGGCTGACCTTTTCACCCAACCTTACGCTCATATTCGTCAATAAAAGCGCGTCGCTCATCGGCGGAGAATTTGCCGTAGCCTGCTACGCGGCGGTAAGCTATGTTTCGTGCGTGGCGCTCTTGCTTTTGCAGGGCATCAGCGACGGCTGTCAGCCCCTTATGAGCCGTGCGCTCGGCGAAGGCGACCGTGCGGGCATCCATCGGGCGCGCAATTACGGGTTTATTCTTTCGGCAATACTTGCGCTCGTGTGCTGCATCGCACTGTTTTTTGCGCGCAACCACATTGCGGGGCTTTTCGGCGCATCGGATGAAGTGTCGGAGCAGGTCGCAAAAATTTTGCCCCTATTCACGCTCGGATATATTTTTGCGGGCGCTACGCGCATGACGGCGGCTTATTTTTACGCGACGGAAAAGACGGGGCGCGCCTATATCCTCATATTCGGCGAACCCGCGGTGCTTTTGATACTTCTGCTTTTTATGCCGCAAATTTTCGGCATTTGGGGAACGTGGATGTCGGTGCCGCTGTCGCAAGTCGTTATATCCGCCGTGAGCGCCCTATTCCTGTTTCTGTTCAGAACAAAAAAGGCGAACGATCCGAATAGCGGAGAAAATGTATAAAAACTCTTTTCTTTTCACGCCCTTTGTGTTATAATCGAACCGATGGAAGAAGTAAAAATTTGTGCCGACAAAAATGTTATAAACGCGCTATGCTCGCTTTTTCGGCGGTATGACATTCAAAAAGCCCTTTTATTCGGTTCACGCGCAAGGGGCGATTGCAAAACCGCCAGCGATTATGATATTGCCGTCTACGGCAATTTGAGCGGAACAGATAAGTCGGCCCTGCGGAATTTTTGCCGAGAAGACCTGCCGACTTTGCATAAAATAGACCTGCTGTTCGCAGATGAAATTTTTGACAAAGCGCTGATCGATAATATTGAACGAGAAGGAGCGGTCATTTATGTCGCAGCCGAGCAATAAACTTGACAACTTTGCGAAAGCCTTAAAACGGCTCAACGAAGCAAATACTGCCTATAAAAAACACACCGACGACGATATATTTCAGGATGCGCTCATAAAGCGTTTTGAATTTACATTCGAACTCGGTTGGAAAACTTTGCGTGAATTTTTATCGGCACAGGGATACAAATTGGATATTCTTTCTCCGAAAGGCGTATTTGCTTTTGCTTATCAGGAAGGGATATTGACAGAAGAAACCCTGTGGTTGGATATGCTTGAATCGCGCAACCTGACCTCGCACGATTACGGCAGGGAACTTTCAGAAAACATAGCCGACAAAATAAGCACGCGCTACGCAAAAGCTCTGCAAAATTTGTACAAATTCCTTTCCGAGCATATGAATTGAAAATAATATAACGCAATGCACCGGGCGGTCATAATAACCGCCCGGCATTTTTATATTATGATGAATTTGATAATATTCAAGTATGATAATAAATTAAATCCGTCAGACAAATATATGATCAATGCAAGAACATATAAAATTACAATGCAAATACCTAAAATAAACCCCGCCGTGCCAAAGCAATCGCGCTCTTTCACCCGCATTGCTTTTTCTTGCTTGATATGTATATGCGAAAATATGATAGCCATTATCCCCAATATAATATTCCCGCCAAGTAAAAATGCCGCTATCCCCAATATAAAACCCGTAATTGCACAATGTTTATGGCGTTCATGCGCATTTTCAAAAATTTTACTCGTCTGCGGCTCTTCTTTTTCGGCGGCCTCATACCCGCAAACGGGGCAAAATTGCTCGTCGTCCTCCATTTCTTCACCGCAATGTATACACTTTTTCATCCCTGCCCTCCTTTTTATTTTAGTTTAACACAAGTATACTTGTATGTCAAACAATTGCACAAGTTTTGTTGTATAAATGATATATGGAAAATTCATTTGCACAGAACTTAAAACAACTCAGAAAGGAAAACAGGCTTTCACAGGGCGATGTAGCAAAAAGAATTGAAGTGTCGCAGCAATGCGTAAGTGAATGGGAAAAAGGCAACATGGAACCGACAATGAGCAACTTATGGCGGCTTGCCGACCTGTTTGACATAAGCGTTGACGCTTTGATTGGCAGAACGGAATTTTAATTTTAAAACCCCGCGGGCGGCGCAAAATGCGCCGCCCGCGGTTTCATTTTCAAACGATCAAATTCAAATAGCCGAACAAATTGCCGTACCCCGATTCGGTCAGAACGAGAGAGAGCACAAACACGATGATAGCGGAAATACTCAAAGTGATCCCCGCGATCGCAAAACCGCGCTTATGTTCATAAAATCCGACGGCGGCGCATTTTGCGCCGCCGCCCCGCTTTGTTATATTCCGTTATCTCTTCTTTCTGTTCACATAACTTGTGTGCAGAATTTCGTGCGCCTTGTGCGAACCGGGTTCGCCGAAGAACTCTTTATAGAGCGCCATGACCGCTTCGTTCTCGTGGCTCTTGCGGATCTTCGCCTTTTTATCTTCGTCGTAGAGCGCCTTGGCGCGCTTGGAACGTAGGTCTACCTGCCTGCGCGTGTACGCGCTCTGGATAGGCTGACCGCCGCCGTTCACGCAGCCGCCGGGGCAGCACATGACTTCCACAAAGGTATAGTCGCATTCGCCCTTTTTGATCTTTTCGCACAGCTCTTTGGCATTGGTAAGCCCCGAAGCGACGGCGACTTTCACCTTCGTGCCGTTCAGATCGTACTCCGCTTCCTTGATGCCCTTTATGCCGCGCACCTGCTTGAATTCCACGTTGTCGAGCGGTTTGCCGGTGAGCTTTTCCGCCGCGGTGCGCAGAGCCGCCTCCATGACGCCGCCCGTCGCGCCGAAGATGACGCCCGCGCCCGTAAATTCGCCGAGCGGGTTGTCGAACGTGCCGTCGGGCAGTTCGTTGTACAGGATGCCCGAGTTTTTGATCATCTTGGCAAGCTCGCGCGTGGTGAGCACTGCGTCGATGTCGGGATATCCGCTCGCGTTCTCGTCGTCGCGCGTCTTTTCAAACTTCTTCGCCGTGCAGGGCATTACGCCGACGACGTAAATGTTTTTCGGATCGATCCCCTCTTTCTGCGCCCAATAGGTCTTTACGGTCGCGCCGAACATTTGCATGGGCGACTTGCAGGAAGAAAGGTTGGGAATGAGTTCGGGATAGTAATATTCGACGAATCGGATCCAGCCGGGGGAGCAGCTCGTGAACATGGGGAGCGTGCCGCCCTCTTTTACGCGGTGCAAAAGCTCGTTCGCCTCTTCCAGAATGGTGAGGTCTGCGCCGAAGTTTACGTCGAACACCTTATCGAAACCGAGCATGCGCATGGCGGTGAACATTTTGCCCTCGGTGTTGGTGCCGATGGGATAGCCGAATTCTTCGCCGATCGCCGCGCGCACGGCAGGCGCCGCCGCAACGACGACCACCTTTTCGGGATCGTTGATGGCTTCGCGCACATTGTCGATCTCCTCGCGCTCGCGCAGGGCGCCCGTCGGGCAGACCGCCACGCACTGGCCGCACGCCACGCAGGGCGCGTCGTTCAAGTCAGATTCGAACGCGCAGGCGATGTGCGTATTAAAACCGCGGCGGGAAGGCGCGATGACGGCAACTTCCTGCACCTTTTTGCACACCGCAACGCACCTGCGGCAGAGGATGCACTTTTCGTTATCGCGCACGAGATAGCTCGTGGAGTTATCCTCTTCGTACTCGGAGCGCGCACCCTTAAAACGGTTTTCGTCGCAGCCGTATTCGTTGGAGAGCTTTTGCAGTTCGCAGTTGGTAGAGCGCACGCAGGAAAGGCATTCCTTTTTGTGATCGGAAAGGAGCAGTTCGAGGGTGGTTTTCCTCGACTTTCTCACCTTTTCGGTATTGGTGAAAACTTCCATGCCCTCGTTTACGGGGTAAACGCAGGCGGCTACAAGGCTCCTTGCGCCCTTTACTTCGCACACGCAGACGCGGCAGGCGCCGATCTCGTTGATCTCTTTCAGATAGCAGAGGGTGGGGATGTTGATGCCTGCGACCTTCGCGGCTTCCAGAATGGTGCTCCCCTCTTTGACCTCTACGGGAATATTGTTTATTTTCAGATGTACCATGATCTCTTGTCCTCCCCGTTATGCCTTGATGACCGCGCCGAAGCGGCATTTTTCCATACACACGCCGCACTTGATGCACTTGTTCGGATCGATGACGTGCGGCTCTTTGACCGTGCCGGAAATTGCGCCCACGGGGCAGTTGCGCGCGCAGAGGGTGCACCCTTTGCACTTGTCGGCGACGATCTGATAGCGCAGAAGTTTTTTGCATACGCCCGCGGGGCAGCGCTTTTCTTTGACGTGCGCCTCATACTCGTCGCGGAAGTAATGCAGGGTGGAAAGCACGGGGTTGGGCGCCGTCTGCCCGAGGCCGCAGAGGGAATTCTCTTTGATGTAGTAGCACAGCTCTTCCATCTTGTCGAGGTCTTCCATCGTCGCGGTGCCGTCGGTAACTTTGCACAGCAACTCGTACAGGCGCTTGGTGCCGATACGGCAGGCGGTACACTTGCCGCAGCTCTCGTCCACGGTAAATTCGAGGAAGAACTTCGCGATGTCGACCATGCAGTTGTCTTCGTCCATGACGATGAGGCCGCCCGAGCCCATCATCGAACCGATGGCGATGAGGTTGTCGTAGTCGATCGGCGTATCGATGAGGTGCGCCGGGATGCAGCCGCCCGAGGGGCCGCCCGTCTGCGCCGCCTTGAATTTTTTGCCGTTCGGGCAGCCGCCGCCGATATCGTAGATGATCTCGCGCATGGTCGTGCCCATCGGAATTTCCACAAGGCCGGTGTTATGTATTTTGCCGCCGAGCGCGAAGACTTTCGTGCCGCGGCTCTTTTCCGTACCCATGGAAGCGAACCAATCTGCGCCCTTCAGAATGATCTGCGGCACGTTCGCGTACGTTTCCACGTTGTTCAGAATGGTAGGTTTGCCGAAAAGCCCCTTGACCGCGGGGAACGGCGGGCGGGGACGGGGTTCGCCGCGGTGCCCTTCGATGGAGGTCATCAAAGCCGTCTCTTCGCCGCAGACGAAAGCGCCCGCGCCGAGACGGATATCGAGGTCGAAGTTAAAGCCCGTGCCGAAGATGTTCTTGCCCAAAAGCCCGTATTCGCGCGCCTGTTTGATGGCGATGGTCAGGCGCTGTACCGCGATGGGGTATTCCGCGCGGACGTAAATATAACCCTGATCCGCGCCGATGGCGTATGCCGCGATCGCCATCGCTTCGATGACGGCGTGCGGATCGCCTTCGAGGATGGAACGATCCATGAACGCGCCGGGATCGCCCTCGTCCGCGTTGCAGCAGACGTACTTTTTCTTGCCGGGGGAATTTTTGGCAAACTGCCATTTCCTTCCCGTAGGGAAGCCCGCGCCGCCGCGGCCGCGAAGGCCGGACTTGGAGATGACGTCGATGACGTCCTGCGGGGACATTTCGGTCAGAACTTTGCCGAGCGCCTCGTAACCGTCGTAAGCGATGTACTCCTCGATCTTTTCGGGGTTTATGACGCCGCAGTTGCGGAGCGCCACGCGGTGCTGTTTTTTATAGAAGTTGGTGTCGTTGAGCGCCTTGATGTTGCCGTCTTCCCCCACTGTTTCCTTGTACAGAAGGCGGGTGACGATGCGCCCTTTGATGATGTGCTCGTCGATAATTTCGTCTACGTCTTCCACCTTGACCTGCGAATAGAATGCGCCTTCGGGATAGACGATCATGATGGGGCCGAGCGCGCACAGGCCGAAGCACCCCGTTTTGGTGACGTGCACTTCGTTTTCAAGCCCTTCCTTCTGGATGCGCGCAACGAGCGCGTCGTAAATTTTCATCGAATTGCCCGACGTACAGCCCGTGCCGCCGCAGACAAGTATGTGTGATCTGAACATTTAACTCTCCTCCGCCCTCAATTCTCGCCGATCAGGTATTCTTTTACGGGGTTGCCGTTCACGATGTGCTCGGCGACCACCCTTTTCGCCTTGTCGGGCGTCATGAGAACGTATGTAAACTTCTGCCCGTCCTTGAATACTTCCACGATCGGCTCCA